>SYGQ01000089.1 GCA_005799475.1 Planctomycetia bacterium
CCGAGAGCCCGACTATCTCTGGCTGGGTGCTTCTTGGGCACCTGCCCGCGGTTGTCGCCTCGAAATCCTCTCCGCGCTCGTTGGCGGTGAGACCATCGAACTGCGGTTTCTTACTCCGTCGCCCGACCGGGGGCGCGGCGGCCTGGGCCATCGCGATTGGTGAGCGCATCGCCTAGGTCGGCTCGCGCCGCTTCGACATGCTTCATGATTGCGGCGACAACATCCGTGTGCGCGGCGCTCACATCCACCGATTCTGTCGGATCCGCTTCGAGGTCGAAGAGCGCCAGCGGTACCTGCTTCTCCACATATGCGACCTCCGCGCCATCGACGCCGCCCGGCTTGCCATCCAGCGTGCGACTCTTCCTCGGCAGGCTCAGTTTCCAGCGGCCCATGCGCACACCTTCGAGGTGACTGGCGTGGTAGTAGAACCACAGCGCGTCATGCGGCGATTCCACCCCAGGTTCGCAAGCCCACACGCGGCGGACATCTAGGCCGTCGATCGGGCGATCGACTGCGACGGGCGGCGCCTCCACGATGGCCGCCATGGTGGCGAACAGATCTATGGACATCCACGGCACATCCGAGACGCACCCGGCGGGCACATGGCCCGGCCAGCGCACGATGCACGGCGCACGCACGCCGCCTTCAAAGGTGGTTCCCTTCCCCTCCCGCAGGCCGCCCGCGTCACCAGCGTCAGTACCGAACGGCAGCCACGGACCGTTGTCGCTGGTGAACATCACGATGGTGTTGTCCGCCGCGCCACACTCATCAAGGGTGCGCAGCACCTCCCCCACTGACCAGTCGATCTCTCGCATGACGGCGCCGTAGAGTTCACCTCTGGAGGCCGGTTGAAACTCGGGCCCGGCGGCAATCGGTGTGTGCGGCTGCGGGTGCGCGAGGTAGGCGAAGAATGGCGGCCCGGCCGCGGCGCTGCGGCGGATGAAGTCGCAGGTGCGCGCCGTGAACTTGCCGGTGAGCAGCCCCTGCCCCTCGAGGTTTGAGATCTCCTCCCCGCGCTCGATGCCGGAATACAGGTGCAGTGGTGGCGCCTTGCCAAACCGCGGCGGCCACATGTCACTTGAGTAGAGGATGCCATAGAACTCGTCGAACCCATGGTGCGTCGGATTGAATTGCGGAAAGTGGCCCAGATGCCACTTCCCAGCCATGAGAGTCGTGTAACCAGCATCGTCCAGCAGTTCGGCCAGTGTGCGCTCTTCAGCAGCAATGCCGATCTTCGAGTCAGACATGAGCGCGCCATTGATGCCGACGCGATTGGAGTAGCAGCCCGTAAGCAATGCGGCCCGTGAAGCGCTGCACACCGGCTGAGCCGTGTAGTAGTGGCGGAATCTGGCACCGCTGGCCGCCAGTCCCGACAAGTTCGGCATCTGCCGCGTGTAACTGGGCGGCGTGTGCCCCTCGAGCCCAAAGCCCGGCACATCACCCCACCCCATGTCATCGCAGTAGATGACCACCAGATTGGGACGCGTGGTCGTGCGCGGGGCGGACGCGGGAGTCGGAGTGTGAGTGGGACTGGCGCAGCCGCCGGAACTCGCGCCCGTCAGAATCGCCAGCACGGCCAGCGTGACCATTCGCGCGTGACACAGGATGTTTCGGGGTGTTGCCTCTGGACCCAAGAACTCAGTCTAATCGTGCGCGGCTTCGGGAACACCAACGGTCTGGCGCCGTTCACCGGCGGCGCGACGGCGCGAAACAGCCGAGTGATCTGTTAGGGACTCCACCCACCCAATAGGGCGGCCAAGTCGAGTCCGTCCGTGACGCCATCGTGATTGAGATCCCCTTGGCCGGAGCTTCCCCAGTTCGAAAGGACGGTGGCGAGATCAACGCCATCGACAGTCCCGTTGCAGTCAGTGTCAACTGGAGCGCATGGTTGTCCAGTCTCGACCGTGAGCTGCAGCGAGGCAGCGTGCGCGAGTTGAAACGGGATCAGTGGGTTTTCTTTCGCATAGAACGCGGGAAAGTTGCCACCCTGCTGTTGGACGAAGGTCAGACTGCTGATCACAAAGAAGAGCTTGCCGTCGTTGAGTCCAGCGCGCAAGTAACCCTGCACATGCGGATCGGTGAGGTGGAGATCGAAGTGCATCTGGGTGTTGACTGGAACAAGCGCCCCCGCGGCGACCGTGGGGCACGCGCCTGTCGCAAACCGTCGCGGCTCAAATCGCTCTCGTGGGTTGTTCGAGACATCGAGTGCACCGCCAGCGTCATTGAAGCTCATGGCAAACGCGTTTCGAACTCCCGACGCCATCGGGTTTGGAGGCGTGGCGTAGGGAGAGTTTTCCATGAAGGTCGCGGCAGTGAATCCATTTCGGAAGCCGCATCCAAAGAGGTCGACCGACTGTCCGGCGTCACTATCCGCAACGAATTCCGCGTCGGTTGGGGCGAGAAAGGATCTCCAACTATCGGGCGATGGGTCGTACGCGGCGACAAGGTCGTTGGCGAACTCGATAGTGAGTCGCGCCGTGATCACGGTGTAATGATCGACACCGAGCGCCGGTGGAATCTGGTCGCCGGTGGAGTACGCGACGATGAACTGCCCGTCGCGGGAATCGAACAGAGTGGCGCCTGGATCAGACCCGAAGGTGGAGATGACTGGTCGGGTTCCCGGAGTGCTATTGAATGGGTACATCCAGCGGTCGAGTTGAGGAGTCGGCCAAGTCGCCGAAACGGTGTCACCGAACCCAGAGTTGGATGGGTGGATTGCGCACAGCGCAACAAAGAGGAAGCGCAACCACGATAGAGGACGCCGTCCCAGTAGAATCATGTTGTTCGTAGTACGCATTGGGGTGACATGACAGTACATCAGACGGCCTACCTTTCTCCACACCGGTTGAAGATATGTCATGAAGACATCGGCAACCCGTCGCGCGATCTCTCGGCAGTCCGCGCGTCGACGAGCCGTGCGTTCACAGCCACCGAACTGCTCGTTGTGATCGGATTGGTTGCGATTCTTGCGGCGCTCCTGATTCCCGCAGCGGCGACGGCCCACCGCGCGGCGGCGCGCGCGAGTGAGTTATCCGCTGCTCGGCAGGTCACACAGGCGTGGACTGCCTACGCCATCGATCAACAAGGGCAGTTGATTCCCGGGTTCAAGCACGGACTGCCTGCGTTTGAACCCGATGGCACCCCGATCCCCATCAACTCCTACGGGGGTGGAGCCACGATCGCAGCGCGATGGCCCTGGCGACTCGCCCCTTACTTCGCGGGTGACATGCGCGCGCTCTATGTCGGCGATCACGGGGAGTTTCTTTCGCGTCTTGGTGGCGGTGATCACGGCGAAATGTTGTACTTCGCGAGCCTCTATCCGTCATTCGCGATGAATTCGACCTGGGTCGGAGGCGACAGCGAGCGCATGGGATTTCAGCCGCACACCCTTCCGAGTGGCGCTCCCCACCCGCTCGCGCGTTTCTATATCTCGCGACTCGCACAGTTCACTCATCCGCAGCGCGTCAGCGTGTTTGTGTCGAGCCGTACGGCTGCGACGGTCGACGGACAGACTTTGCCGGGATACTTTCGAGTGGAGAGCCCGTGGCTTGTTCAGTCTCAATGGGGGGCGAGATACGATCCAGATGATCCCGTGTCGTGTGGAAATGTGCGCGCTCGATGGGGTGATGAGGCAGTGGTGGCGACTGCCGACGGAGCCGTTGAGGGGATCGCGATCGAGTCGCTGCGAGACATGCGCAGGTGGGCCGACCAAGCCGACACCGTCGACTTTCGCCTGACGCCGCCCTAGGCGCTTGCCGTGTCGGCGCGAGGGCGGTGTCTGGTGAAGTGACCCGCGATGCTCGCGCGAGTGCCCAGTTCGATGTGATCCCGGTCGAAGATCCCACCTTCTACCAGCAGTTCTTTGCTGCCTACTCCTAGCCGCTCTTCCTTGAGACGCATGAAGTGGATCCCGCAGCGCCGGGGGGCCTGAGGCAGAGCGCGCTAGACGCCCAGCGCCTTGAGGCGCGGCTGCGCGCCGTAGAACTCGTCGACCCAGAGGAGCATTGAGTAGATCCGATACTGAATGTTCGGGGGAAGTGTTCTCGTCCACGATTGGCCTCGGCATCCCTCTTCGAGGATGCCAAGGTCCACGGCGAGGTTGACGAGCCGTGAGCGCTCGGGGGAACGGCCCATCGCCTCCACAAGGAGCTGCGTCGTCGAGTTGCCGAAGCCATCCTTGCGCCTTGTCCAAGCGACCTCGTTGGGGAGCACCCCCTCGAGCGCGCGGCGAAGGATGAACTTGCGGTAGCCGTTGCGAAGGAGGAGGTGCGTGTCGAGCGAGAACCCGAGTTCGACGAGCCGGTAGTCGAGGAAAGGGCAACGAGCCTCAAGACTGCAGGCCATCGACATCGCGTCGCTGTACTGAAGCAGGTTCGCGAGGCCGTCGCGATGCGAGTATCGCAGATTGCGGCCTAGGCACCGCCCTGAGAGGTCCAGTCGGATCTGGTCGTCCATCGCGCCCGCACGCACCGCCGGGGTCAGCAGCGTGTGGCTCGACCACGCGATCGCCTGTCGCCGGTAGATCGCGGGCATCGAGAATCGAACGAGATCAGCGACGAGACCCCCCCACCCCAACTGCGATGCGTTCAGACGAGCCACGCGCCACGCGTCGTGGAACTCACCGCGCCGCATGGCGTCAAGCGCCGCCGGAAGGTCGAAGTTGGGATACCCGGCGAAGACCTCGTCGGCCCCTTGCCCTTCGAGCATCACGGTGACACGCTTTCGCGCCTCGCGGCACAGATTGAGATACGGGACGACCGCTGGAGCATTGTGCGCCGCATCGAGGTGCCAGACGCAAGTGCGCAGGTCCTCGACCACCTGTTCTGGCGCACCTGGGGGCACCTCGACGAGTGAGTGTCCGAACTTCTCGGCGATCTCTCGCGCGATGGGCAACTCCGATCGCTCCTTGTCGCCATGCCATACTGTGAAGGCGTCGAGAGGTGCGCCGAAGTTTTCGCGCACGAGTGCGGCGATCCCGGTTGAGTCCAGTCCGCCTGACAGGCTGATGCCCACAGGCACATCGCTGCGCAGGCGAATCGACACGGCGTCCGTGAGAAGCGTGCGAACGCGCGAGGTCGCGTCTTCGACTGAAGTGACGGTTCGATCCGTCGGGTAGTCCCAGTAGCGGCGAGGCGGTGCTTGTCGGGGGCCGTCGGCCAACCGGAGCCACTGTGAATGCGCCTGAGGAAAGCGCCGCACGCCCGCAAACCAGCCATTCTCCGCGTTGCCGCTCGTACCAAACTGCAAGTAGCGGCCGATGGCCTCGTGGTTCGGCGGCGGAACCTCCCCGAGCCAAGCGAAGATCCCCTTGGCCTCCGAGCAAATCAGGAGCCGGCCATCACGCTCAAGAATGTGCAGCGGCTTGGCTCCCCAGCGATCGCGCGACAGGAGAATCTCCCCCGTCGCCGCGTCGACGAATGCGAATGCCCACATCCCGTTGAGCCTCGGCACGAACTCTTCGCCCCAGCGAATGAGCCCAGCAAGCAGCACCTCCGTGTCCGATCCCGTCGTGAACGAGTCTCCGAGGCGCTCAAGTTCCGCGCGCAATTCGATGTAGTTGTAGACCTCGCCGTTGAAAACGATTGCGTAGCGGCCGCACCGCGACCAAAATGGCTGCGTAC
Source organism: Planctomycetia bacterium (assembly GCA_005799475.1). Lineage (GTDB taxonomy): Bacteria > Planctomycetota > Phycisphaerae > Phycisphaerales > SM1A02 > F1-60-MAGs104. Next base: position 5,622 of record SYGQ01000089.1, read on the forward strand.
CTGCCTCACTCAGGTCGAGGATCGACAGACGAACATGACCCAAACACCACCGACCTCTGTTGTCGAAATGCGAACCCGCGGCGTCGGGTCCGCGATGGCGGATCGCGCGAAGGGCGCGATCCATGCGAACCGCACTGTCCTCGGGCAGGCCCCGGGCACCGAGGCAAATGGCGGCAAAAATCCCACACATTGAGGAGTCGCCGCAGGCTACCAAAGCACGCACACTCGACCTCCGGGTGCGATGTGGCGCCGCACAGGTGCCGATGCTCGCGGGTGATACAACCTCCGGCATGCCGCCGGTCGTCCATTCTCCGGAGCCGCGTCCGCGCGTCGCAGTGGTCTACCACTTCTTCGCCCACTATCGAAAGGCCGTGGTGGAACGGCTCGCACGCAGTCGTGTGGCAACATTCACATTCTTCGGCGACGACCATGACTACGAAGCTCCGATCAAGTGCGGGTCGTTCTCGCCGCTCGTTGACTTGCGCCCCTGCCCGACCCATCAGATAAGGGGGTCGTGGATGTGGCAAGGCGGTGTCATCGGCGTGGCGGCCTCGAAATCGTTTGACCAGGTGATCTTGCTGGCGAACGCCTATTGGGTGGCAACTTGGATCGCCGCGATCGTCGGCCGACTCACGGGGAAGCGTGTGATTTTCTGGAGCCATGGGTTCCTCTCGCCCCCCACGGGCGTCAAGGGATGGTTCCGGCGCATGTTCTTCGGACTCGCACACGCGCACCTCTTCTACGGTCGCACCGCCAAGCGCCATGCCATTGCCATCGGTTGGGACCCCACGCGCATTCATGCCGTGCATAACTGCCTCGACCTCGACCATCAGCGCGCGGCGCGCGCCACGATCGATGCACGCGCGACAGCAGCCTGCCGCACCGCGCTCTTCAAGGACCCGGCGCTTCCGACGGTGATCTGCTCGTGCCGCCTCGTCCCAGGGAAAAAGCTCGGCTTGCTCATCGAGGCGCTCGCGGTGTTCAAGCGCGAGGGCGTCGGAGTCAACATGATCATCATCGGCGACGGACCCGACCGGCAGCGGCTGGAGCGACTGGCGCACGATGCGGACCTCAGCGCCCACTTCGAAGGAGCGTGCTACAACGAAGAACGGATTGCGCTGCTCACGATGAGCTCGGACCTGACTGTGTGCCCCGGATTCATCGGACTGACCGCGATGCACAGCATGGTGTACGGGGTCCCAGTGATCTCGAATCGGAGTTCGTCGACGACCGCTCCCGAAGTCGAGGCCATCGTGCCAGGTCGAACGGGCGATCTCTTCGCCGACGGCAATGTCGACGACCTCGTGCGGGTGATGCGCCCATGGATTGCCACGCGGAGCGATCGAGAGACAGTGCGCACGGAGTGCATCGCCATGGTCGAGCGCTACTGGTCGCCCGACTACCAGCTTGCGATCATCGAGCGCGCCGTGTTGGGGCGACCTGCGGACGATGGCGACTATCCTTGGAGCGCGGCATGAGGCGAAGACCAGCATGATCAGGAAAATCCTCGGACGCGGCGCACTCTTTCTGCTTGTTCGCAGAGGGCTGATGGCGTGGCGTCGGTGGCGGCACGGACTGAAGCATGTCGCCCCGACCTTTTACATGGCAGAGGGGTGTACCGTTGAAAGGGACCTCGTCGCCGGCGAGTATTCGTTTGTCAATCGCCGTTGCTTCCTTCAGGCCAAGGTGCGCCTCGGGCGCTATGTCCTGCTCGGCCCGGAAGTCGCCGTCGTGGGTGGGGATCACCGACCCAACTTGCCCGGCGTGCCCAATGTCTTCAGCGGCCGTCCTGAAATCAAGGAGACCGTGTTCGAGGACGACACATGGATTGGACACGGGGCCATCATCATGCAGGGAGTGCGAGTGGGATGCGGCGCGATCGTGGCGGCGGGGGCCGTCGTCGTGAAGGATGTCCCGCCGTACGAGATCCACGGCGGTGTTCCCGCACGAAAGATCAGCGAGCGGTTTCCCGACCCGTCCGACCGCGCGAAGCACGATTCGATGCTCAAGGGGCCGACCCTCTCCGGCGCGCTGGCGCGACCGCAACTCGATTGAATTCACGGACGCTCCTCGACCATGTGCGGCATTCTCGGCTACTCGGGACGGTTCGACGCAAAGGCGCTTGAGCGCGGCCTGGAATGCATCACGCACCGCGGCCCCGATGACTCTGGGGTCTTGATCTATGCGAACGCGGGCATCGGGCTCGGGCACCGTCGACTGTCGATCATCGAGCTCTCGCCGCTTGGTCATCAACCGATGGTGGACGCCACTTCGGGCGTCGCCATCATTTTCAATGGCGAGATTTACAACTTTCGGGAGTTACGACGCGATCTCGAGGCTCGCGGCCACGCGTTCCGCAGCCACTCCGACACGGAAGTCATCTTGCACTTGTATCTCGAGCGGGGCGAGGCGATGCTCCCGATGCTCAATGGGATCTTTGCGCTCGCGGTGTGGGATCCCCGTTCACGCACCACGCTTGTGGCGCGCGATGCACTCGGAGTCAAGCCGTTGTACTTCGCTCGCCTCGCCCACGGGGTGGCGTACGGCAGCGAGATCAAGGCGCTGCTGCATCTGACACCCGAGTGCCGCGAACTCGATCCGGAGGCACTGCGTCGGTACCTGACATTCCTCTGGTGCCCCGGCGAAGGCACGCCGCTGAAGGGTGTTCGCAAGCTTGATCCGGGTACTTCGATGCTGCTTCGTGACGGTCGCGTCGAACGGACGGACTGTTGGTACCGCCTGCCGGTGTTCAGAGGGGTGCGACCGGATCTCGACGCGCATGCCGCGGCGTCGGGCACACTCGATGCCCTCAGAACCGCAGTGCACCGGCAGTTGGTGTCGGATGTGCCCGTTGGCGCGTTCCTCTCCGGCGGGCTCGATTCGAGCGCGATCGTGGCGCTCGCTCGAGAACAGTCACCCAACATCCGCTGTTTCACCATCGACACCGGCGGCGCGCTGAATCCAGGCGACGCCGACGACCTCCCGTATGCGCAGCGAGTAGCGAAGCACCTTGGCGTGCCGATCGCCGTGATCCGCGTCGAGCCGACCCGAATGGCAGGAGAGCTCGAGAAGATGGTCAGGCAGCTGGACGAACCGCTGGCTGACTTTGCCGCGCTGAATGTGTTCTCCATCTGCGGCCTCGCGCGCGAACAGGGCATGAAGGTGCTCCTCTCGGGTGCCGGAGGCGACGACCTCTTTACGGGCTATCGCCGACACACGGCCGCGTCCGTACAGCACTTCTGGTCGTGGATGCCCGCGATGCTGCGCCGGGGACTGGAGCGCACGGCCTCGAGGCTCGACCAACGGCGCGGGCTGTCTCGGCGCATGACGAAACTGTTCCATGGCGCCGGACTCAACGGCGATCGGCGACTCGCGAGCTACTTCGAGTGGGCACCACCGGAACACATCAACGGGCTCTTCGCTGAGGGTCTACGCACCACGCTTGCTGGATCGAGATCGACAGAACCGCTTGAGCGTTTCCTCGGTGCGCTGCCACCTTCGGTCGGTTCCGTTGACCGCATGCTCGCCCTCGAGCAGCGGTTCTTCCTCGCCGACCACAACCTGACCTACACCGACAAGATGTCCATGGCAGTGAGTGTCGAGGTGCGAGTCCCATTCCTTGACCTCGACCTAGTCGAGTTCGCTGCGCGAATCCCTGCGTCCGTCAAGCAACGAGGGCGCATTGGAAAGTGGCCACTCAAGCGCGCGATGGAGTCGATGCTCCCGCACGATGTGATCTACCGACCCAAGGCGGGATTCGGCGTACCGCTCCGCCGTTGGGTGCGAGAGGACTTCCGACCGATGATCGGCGACCTGCTGTCGCCGACGGCGACCTCGCGGCGCGGACTCTTTGACCCTGCGGCCGTGACGCGCCTCATCGAAGCCAACGCTCAGGGGCGCATCGATGCCAGCTACACCATCCTCTCGCTCCTGTGCATTGAGATCTGGTGTCGCGCCTACATCGACCGCTAGACTCGCCGTCACGAATGACAACCGACGACAAGACGAAGGTGTCCGATTTCTGGAACCGTGCGTCGTGCGGCGAGGCACTCTTCCTTTTGAACACCGAGCGTGATGGGTACGCGCAGCACGCCCGTCTGCGCTACGAACTTGAACCATTCATCCATGAGTTCGCCGGGTTCGCAACGGCGAAAGGACTCAAGGTGCTTGAGATCGGCGTCGGGCTCGGTGCCGACCACCAGTCCTTTGCGGAGGCAGGCGCAGACCTGCACGGCATTGACCTGACGACGCGTGCGATTGAACACACGACGCGCAGGCTCGCGGCGTTCGGGCTCACCTCAGGGCTGGCCGTCGGCGACGCCGAGGCGCTTCCGTTCGCTGATGGCACCTTCGACATCGTTTATTCGTGGGGCGTGCTGCATCACAGCCCCGACACTCCCAAGGCGTTTCGCGAAGTGTTCAGGGTGCTCGGGCGCGGCGGCCGCGCCAAGATCATGGTCTATCAGACCTGGAGCATCGTCGGCCTGATGCTCTGGACGCGCTATGGACTCATGCGACTACGACCATGGACTTCGATGCGTGAGATCTACGACCGCTACCTCGAGAGCCCGGGCACGAAGGCGTACACGCCGAACGAAGCGCGCGCGCTCATGTCCGGCTTCGAAGACATCCGCATTCGCACGGTGCTCACTCACGGCGACCTTCTTGAGTCGGGCGCGGGACAGCGACATCGGGGGCCGCTGCTGACGCTCGCTCGACGCATCTGGCCGCGATGGCTGATTCGGCGCATGGCCCCGGGCATGGGACTCTTCATGCTGATTGAGGGCACGAAGCCACGCGGCGACGCCCCCTACCACTCACCCGCGTAGATCACGGAGTATGAACCAGCGTCGCGTGCCGCGAGGCCGTGGACCCGCTTGGCGATCTGGCGAATGTGGAGCGCGTCGTGCGCGGCCCACGATGCGAGCAGCATGCCAGCGGCGAGCGGGCCGTGCTCGGGATGGATGCGCGCGTGCGACCAGTCGGCATCACGCAGCACACTTGAGAGCCAAGCGAGACTCGCGGCTCGCTCGCGCCGGAACTCCGCGAGTGTCCCGATGAGGTCGCGTGAGGCATATCCGCGCAGTTCTGCGACGCCCTTCAAGTCCAGGCGCGGCCACTCTGCCGTGGGATCGCGCAGCGTGATCTGCGCGCGCAGACGAAAGTCCTCGCGCTCCTCATCGAGGAGATGACAGCAGATCTCAAGGATCGACCAGTGCTCTGGGGCTGGCTTCCAGCGTGCGTCCTCGGCGGACACGATGCCGACGCATGCCTCAAGAGCCTTGGGAAAGCGCGAGAGTCGATCGGCGAGCGCACTGGCTGCAAACGCTCGACTCATGCCTCGTGCAGCGCTGGCTTGTACG
>SYGQ01000090.1 GCA_005799475.1 Planctomycetia bacterium
CGCGGACACGACATTGGTCGAGATCATGCCGCCGCCGGCGCGCAGACCACCCACCGCGGTCGCCGTCCACGCAGCATCCCCGCTGCCACCGTTCAATCCCGAGTCGTAGTAGCCGGTGTAGCGACCGAAGGTCACCCCGAGCTCCGACCCGCCCGCCGACGAGACGATCGATGAGAAGAGGGAATGGTCAGACACCACAATGAGCGCCCCGGACGACACTGAAGTCAGTGTGGCGGCGATGACGAAACCGGCGATCGTGTGGACAGCGCGAAGTGGGTTGGCAAGTGGCATCGGAAATCTGAAGGGTCGTGAAACGCGAACGGACAACCCAGATTCCCCACCAACCTTGACTCATCCCACTGTGTCTCAAACCAATAAACAATCCACTGAATCCGCCAGATTTCAGAGATGTTTCGCGACTAAACGACAAGTACAACTATTTTGCAGTCGCGCTTTGCGCCGAAACGGAATACACGCAGGATGGCTTGCATTTCCAAACCCTGCCACAGCTCACTGCCACGAATGGAGTGCGTCCCCAGTGTAACTCGCTAGAGGTCTGATAATTCTATTGTTCTGGTGCTGTTCCATGACATGCGCGCACCAACCGGTGATTCGGGACGCGACAAAGATCGGCGTGTACTGCGGCACAGGAATACCCATCACGAAGTAGGTGACGCCGCAAGGGAAATCCACATTCGGATGGATCGCCTTGTCGCGGAGCATGATGGCCTGAACTTCGTCGGCGAGGGCGAACCACTTGAGGGCCGAAGGACCGAGGCTCTCGCCAAGCTTGAGCCCCCACGAACGCAGAATCGGGGCTCGGTGGTCGCCATTCGTGTAGACGCGGTGGCCGAAGCCCATCAACTTCCGTTTTTCCGCAAACGCGCGCTTCATCCAGGCTTCGACTGACATTGCCCCACCGGCACAATCACCGGCGATGGCCTTGAGCATTTCCATCGCCGCTTCGTTGGCGCCCCCATGCAGCGGCCCCTTCAGGGCACCGATCGCGCCACAAATCGCCGAGTGCATGTCGGTTTCTGTGCTCGCGATCACCCGCGCCGAAAAGGTGCTCGCATTGAAATCGTGCTCCGCGTAGAGGACAAGGCTGACATCCATGATGCGTACTGCGAGCGCATCGGGCTTCGCCCCGGTCATGCACCAGAGCAGATTGGCGGCGTGGTCGAGCGACGGATCGGGCTCGACCGGAGGTTTGCCGTCGAGAGTGCGCTGGCAGATGCCGATGATGGTTGGGATCTGCGCCATGAGTCGCTTGGACTTGCGCAGTTCCGCCGCGGGATCCAGGCTCTCGCAGTCGGGATCAAGGTGCGACAGAAGCGACACCCCTGACCGCAGGATGCTCATTGGGTGCGCTGAAGGACTCTCGCGGCAAATGCTGATGACCGCATCGCGAACGGATGCAGGAACTGCCCGCATCGCCGCGACTTCCGCCTTGAAGGTCGCGAGTTCCGCGGCGGACGGCTTGTGGCCCACCAGCAACAGGAACGCCACCGCGTCAAAGCTCGCGTGTTCGGCGAGGTCCGCAATCTCGTACCCCCTGTAGATCAGTTGGGTCTGGTTCACGAGGCAGATCGCGGTGTCACCGACCGTCTGCCCAGCGAGTCCACGGGTATCCGGGGCCTTGGGTGATGAAGGACTCTGTGGCACCGTTGCGGTCATAGTGAACCGATGCTAGCCGTCGTGGCGCAGAGTGGTCACAATGCCCCCATGAAGAGTCCACGCCGCTTCCGACTCCTGTACCTCATCTGGGCACCACTCGCAGTCGCCGCATGCGGCACAGAACTCTCTTCCCGCATCGACCCAGCCCTTCCGTCGCCGGCTTCCGTGGCACTCGCACGGGCGCTCGTTGGCGATTACTCCAACGCCGCGCAGGCGAAGGCGAATCCGGCTGTCGTGGAATTGGTGCTTCATGTGCGCCCAATCTGGGCCGATCGGATCGACGGCCTTTGGCTCTATGTCGAAAGCGCCCTCGCTTCAACGCCGGACAACCCATACCGCCAGCGCGTCTACCAAGTGGTCGACGGAAACGAGGCCCTCTCGGTGGACTCGCGCATTTACGACTTCCCCGAGAACCCCTCCCGGTACGCAGGGGCGTGGAAGGCGGCGCGGCCCCTCGATGCCCTGAGCCCGTACCTGCTCGTTCCGCGCGCCGGCTGTACGACGACTTTTCAGCGCGCCGCAGACGGCTCTTGGCAGGGCGCGATGCGCGCAGGCGAGTGCGCGACGAACCACAACGGGGCTGCGTACACGCGCAGTGAAGTCACGCTGACGCGCGACGCGCTGTCCGTGATGGATCGCGCGTACGACACGGCGGGGAATGTGGTGTGGGAAGCGAGCCCCGAGCCGCTGCGTTTTGAGAAGCAGAAGTCGACGCGCTAGGCAAGCTTTCGCAGCAGCGTTACACGCCCGATTGGGACCCACTCGGCCACGAGAATGTCGCCGCTCGCCAGCCAGATCGCGTCGTGCGGGTGTACGAACTTGCCCGGGACGAACTTGTCGCGTGTGGCGCCGCGCAGTGCACTCGGGTGCCCGTCGCCGAGGTGGACGACAGGCTTCCCCTTCTCGTCGTAGATCGACACCACGCTCTCAAGGTCAGGGACGAGCATCTGGCCTTCTCGAAACTTCATGTCGCACGGCAGTCGGACACCGTCGTTCTGAAACGAAACATGCTTCCCATCCAAGTCGAACACTTGGATTCGCCGATTGCCGCGATCCGCCACGACAAGTTGCGGTGTTGTTCCGCGCGGATCGACCCACAGCCCATGCGGACAACTCACCTCGCCCTTGGCGCTTCCGGGCCGCGCGAAGATCGATTTCCATGACCCATCGGCACCGTAGCGATGGATGAACGATTTTCCGTATCCGTCGCCGACGAGAAGGTCGCCGTCGGGAAGGAACGCGACATTCGTTGGGCACCATGCCTCTGGCGAGTCGTACACGCCACTCTCCATCGGGCACGCGCGCGACCACATCACGGTCCCGTCGAGCGCCGTCTTCTCGACGCATCGGCGGCGCGTGTCACAGTGATAGAGCACTTCAGTCCCGCCCTCATCTCTGAGGTCGAGTCCGTGCGCGCCACCGGCGAACTGGGGACCCCACGACGAAAGGATCTTCCCGTCAGCGCCGTAGACAACGACGCCGTTGGCGCTCGTGCTGCCCGCGCCCACGGTGTGCGCGAGGTAGATGCGACCTCCACGATCCTGAGCCAATCCGTGGGTGTCGCCGAAGGCCATGCCCGCGGGCGGCACGAGCCAGTCGTGGATGCATTCGTAACGATCCGACCCCGTGCCGAGAACGGTCCGCGCTGTGTTGGCCTCCTGAGCTC
>SYGQ01000091.1 GCA_005799475.1 Planctomycetia bacterium
CACGCTCGCCCTCCATCACGGTGGATGACCTCATCATCCACCTGCGCGATCTCGCGTCCAACCTGTGGTGGATTTGGAACGAGGAGGCGTGGAGCGTGTTCCAGACGCTCGATCCGATCGAGTGGCGGTCAACGAACCACTCGCCGCTTTCGACGCTCGAGCGGACGCAGCACGCGCGGCTTGAGTCCTTGGCGCACGACCCGATGTTTGTGAAGCGCGTGTATGACGCGTTGGCCGCTCGTGCGGCCTACCTCGGCGAGCGCGCATGGTTCCAGCGCGGCGCGGCGGCGCGACTCTCGGGCTTCAAGGTCGCCTACTTCTGCAGCGAGTTCGGTCTGCACGAATCCATTCAGCAGTACGCGGGTGGGCTCGGCATCCTCGCAGGCGACCACCTCAAGAGCGCCTCCGACCTCGGCCTCCCACTTGTGGGCGTTGGCCTTGCGTACCGACACGGCTACTACATCCAGCACCTCCACCGTGACGGTTCCACGCAGGTGCTCGAGCCGCACTACGACTTCCATCGGTTCGGCGCGGAGGATCTTCACCGATCGATTGCCTGTCCGCTGGGCGACCGACTCGTCACCGCGCGCATCCTTCGGATGATGGTCGGCCGCGTGCCGCTCTATCTTCTGGACACAGACCTCAAGGCAAACTCCCCCGACGATCGCCGACTCACCGAAGGTCTGTACAAGGGCGAGCCGACGATGCGGCTGCGCCAGCAAGTGCTGCTCGGCGTCGGTGGCTTGCTCGCGCTCAAGGCGGTGGGGGAGAGGCCGAGCGTCATCCATCTCAACGAGGGTCACGCCGCATTCGCGGCGCTCGCGCGCGCGGTCGCCATTCACGCGGAAGGGCGACCGTTCGAGGAGGCGCTCAATGCCGTTCGTGCATCGACCGTCTTCACCACACACACTCCGGTTCCTGCTGGGCACGACCGCTATTCCCCCGACCTCGTGGCGAGGGAACTCCACGGATTGATGCGGCGAACCGGGCTCGATGCTGGACAGTTGGCCGACCTCGGACGCATTCACCAAGGCGATGCTGCCGAGCCATTCTGCATGACAGTCCTTGCGCTGCGGCTTTCGCAGCGCGTGAACGGTGTCTCGAAACTTCACGGCGAAGTGTCGCGCGACATGTGGAAGGAGTTCTATCAACTCCCCGAGGCGCGCGTACCGATCTCGTCGATCACCAATGGCGTTCATGCTCGCACATGGATCGACCCCGACGCAGAGCGCTTCTGGCGCGAGGAGACGGGATTACGCCTTTCGAAGCAGGCTCCGTCCGCCGGCGGATGGCGTCGCGTCGAAGGAGTCGATCCGGCGCGGTTTTGGGCGATGCGGGGGCGCCTGCGGGACCGCCTCGTCCACTTCGTGCGCGACCGACTCGCGCTGCAGCGAAAGAGACGCGGCGAGGGGCAGGCGTCGGTGGCCTCCACCTACTCGCTGCTCGATGAAGACACCCTGACCATCGGGTTCGCGAGGCGATTCGCCACCTACAAGCGGGCGCCGCTCATCTTCCACGATGCGGATCGTCTTGCGAGCATCCTCTGCCATCCGCAACGCGGTGTGCAGATTGTTTTCGCAGGAAAGGCGCATCCGCGCGACGAAGCCGGTCAGGTCTATGCGAAGCGCATCTTCGAGTTCGCGCGCGACGCTCGGTTCCGTGGGCGCGTCGCATTCATCGAGGACTACGACATGCATGTGGGGCGCATGCTCACTTCCGGGTGCGATGTCTGGCTCAACACACCGATCCGACCGTATGAGGCCAGCGGCACGAGCGGCATGAAGCCGCCGCTACACGGTGGGCTCAATCTCTCCATTCTGGACGGTTGGTGGCCCGAAGCCCACGACGGGTTGAATGGATGGGCGCTCGGATCGACCGAGGCCGCCGAAGATCAGTCTGCTCAGGATGCACGAGATGCCGAAAGCTTCTACGCAACGCTTGAGCGATCCGTCGTGCCGCAGTTCTACGAACGCGACGACGCCGGCATCCCCCACGCGTGGGTTGCGCGTGCGCTGCATAGCGCGGCCACGATTCCCCTCCAGTTCAATTCGCATCGGATGGTCGCCGAGTACACGCGCAGGGCGTATGTCCCAGCGCACGATCAGCGCGGGAACTAGGGTGACTGTGGCCGTGGCGGCGGCTCGTCCTTCGCCGTGAGCATGGCGAGCCGCGCGTCGATCTCGTCCTGCTCCTCCGGCAATGCAAGCGCCGCTGCCCGCTGCAGCGATCGGATCGCGTTGTCGGGCTGCCCCGAGCGCGCCTGCACATCGGAGAGCGCGATGAACGCCATGGCTTCCTTGCCTTCGGAGAGCGTGGTCGACGCGAGCGCCGCCATCATCGCCATCGCCATGTCAGGCTTCGGGAAGAGCGGCGATACGAGCGTCTTGGCGACCTCGGCGTGCACGAACCAATCCCGTGTGTGCTGCAAGAGTGCCTTCGCCGCGGCGATCGCCTCGGCAGTACGCCCCGCCTGTTGGAGCATGGCGACGCGGAGCAGTCGCCCCTCGCGCGCAAGGAGCGGGTCGTGGTCACCCTCCATCTCGCCCACGGTGACAAGGAGCGCATCCCATTCCTTGCGGTCGAGTTGAACCTGAATTCGTTCGGCGAATCGAGCGGCACGCTCAGCCGTCGCCGCGTCTCGTTCGTGCGCGGCGCGACGGGTCTCGGGCGTCCAAGCGCCGTCGAGGACGGCGCGCAGAACGCTCTCCGCCGCACGCGGCGGGCCGATCCACTGAATGACGCCGCGAGACGCGATGAATGTCACGGGCACCGTTCGCTGCCACGAGGCCTCCATGAACTGCTTGGTAGCGCTCAAGTCAGGGTCGCACCCAATCGGGATCGTCACGCGCTCCTTCATCGGTCCGTCTTGGAAGAGCGGGCCGACCGCGTCGGCGGACTCTCCGGTGATGGCGACGACAGTTACGCCGCGCTCCGCGAAGTCCCGCTCGATCTTGGAAAGGACAGCGAGCGACTCTCGCGCGGGAGTGACTGCGGAGGACCAGAAACTCACGAGATAGGTCCGGGTCGGGTCACTGAGCGTCGGCGGACTCGCCACGAGCCATTTCTCGACATCCGGAGTCGGCATCGGCGAGCCGAACGAGAGTGGTGGTCGGGCGGCCATCCTCTGCGCCGGCGGATCCGGTGCGAGCGGGATCGACTGGGCGAGAAGGAGTGTCATCATGAGGGCCGACATGCCCAAAGAGTACTTCGAGGGTTCGATACATTGCGCTCATGAGATCCCTGCGAGCGTGCGCCCGGTGGGTGCCGGACGGCCTCGTCATCGTTGGCGTGTTGCTCGGCATCGCACTCGTCAGCGCTCCGGGCTCCCTCGGGTTTCATCTCTCGGATGACGATCCCGCGCGGCGCGCCGTCGGGGTCGGGGCTGTGGAGGCGCCGTGGTTTCTGCTGCCGCTGGTTGGAGCCGCGATCATGTGGGCGGCGCTGCGCGCGTCGGCGCACGCGGAAACGATCGCCCATCGCTTGCGGGACCCGTTCGGAACTCTCGTTCTCACCATTTCGGCCATTTCCATCGAAGTTGTGCTCGTGGTGGCGGTGATGACGGCGGGCCACTCGTGCGCGACGGTTGCGCGAGACACGATGTTCGCCACGCTGATGGTGATTCTCAACGGGCTCGTCGGAGTCGCGCTCATCGCCGGGGCACTGAAGAAGCGAGAACTCTCCTTCAATCAGCAGTCCTCGAGCGCGTACCTCTCGATGATCGCCGCGCTTTGCACCGTGGGCCTTGTGCTCCCGCGCTTCACGACATCGGCGCCGGGTGGCTACATGGCGGCGCCGATGGAGACCTTTGTGGCTGGGGCCTCGCTGGCGGTGTACGCCGCATTCGTCGCCCTCCAGAGTTCGGCGCATCGAGACTTCTTCGTCCTAGACCTGAAGGAGACTCCGGCGCGTGCCGCAGGGAACGCGCGTGCCGTTCGCGGACATCGCGCGTCGCTCACGCGGCCGATCGTGATGCTTCTGCTCGCTCTGGCCACGGTCATCCTCCTCGCGGATGGGCTTGGAGACCTCCTCGTGGACTCACTCCAAAGGGCGTCGCTTCCCGCATCGTTCCAAGGCGTTGCCATCGCGGTCCTCATCCTCCTCCCGGAAGGCATCGCCGCCGTGCGATCGGCGCTCTCAACCAATGTGCAGCGCACGATCAACATCCTCCACGGGTCCGCACTCGCAACGATCGGCCTGACCATTCCCGCAGTCCTCATCGTGAGCCACTCCATCGGATCGCCGGTGGAACTCGGGCTCGAGCCACCCGAGATCACGCTCCTCGTGGCCACGATCATGGTGGCGATGATTCAGTTTGGGCAGGGACGAACCAACCTGATGCATGGCCTCGTCCACGCCATGCTCTTCATGCTGTGGCTCGCACTTCTTCTCGATGAGGAGTCAACTGTCGCGAGGTCGGTGCCGTTTGTCACCCCCCACTAAGGGTCCTGAAGTGGGACAATCGCGAACCGATTCACATCGATGATGCCGCAGTCGGAGACCTTCAGGCTCGGGATCACCGACAGCGGCAGGAACGCGAGCTGCATGAATGGATCCGCGAGGGTCCCCCCGAGCGACTCGTAGGCCTTCTGCATTTCGTGCTGGCGCGCAGCGACGGCTGATGCGGGTTGGTCGCTGAGGAGGCCAGCGAGCGGAAGCGGTAGTTCCGCAAGCACTTTCCCGCCAGCGGCGATGCACTGCCCGCCGCCGAGTTCTTCGAGCCTCCGCGCGGCCACGAGCATGTCCGCGCGCGAAACGCCGGCCACCGAGAGGTTGTGCGCGTCATGTCCGACGGTGCTCGCGATCGCTCCTTCGCGAAGGCCAAAGCCGCGAACGAGGCCGAGCCCGATGCCGCCATTCTTCCCGTGTGACTCGATGGAGGCAAGCAGGAGGAGGTCGCGCGAAGGATCCGCGCAGAGGATGCCGCGTTCGACGCGGGGAACTTCACGCAGATCGGTCGTCACGATCTGCCCAGGCACGATGCCGACGACGCGGGCGGGAACTCGCTCACGCGCGGAAGTTTCGAACGAACGCTCGTTGAGACCCTTCGCGAGTTTCACCGTGCGCAGGAGGCACGCGGACACAGGGATGGTCGTTGCGGGAGCCGTGCATCGACCACCCTCGGCGACGACCCTTCCATCAACCCAGGTCTGGTCGATCGTGAGGTCGCTCCAATCGCCGCGCGCCGTGCGCGCGAGCGAAAAATCAGCGGCCATGCCCGGCGCACTGGCGCCGTGGTCGCGCAACCCGAAGTGCTCAGCCACATGCAGCGACGCCATCGCCACCGCGGTGGGTCCGTCGAAGCCCTGCGCGGCCGCCCTCCGGATCACTCGGTCGAGGTGGCCGTCTTCGGCGGCTTCGAAGGCGTGGACATCATCCGTGCAGAAACAGACTCGGTGTGCGTTGGCTGGGGTCACGAGCGGGAGGAGTGCGAGAAGATTGCGCGCCGCGCTGCCTTCGCGAATGAACACCCGCTGACCAAGCGCGAGTTTCTCTGCAGCCTCCTCGACCGTGAACGATTCGTGATCGCTCGACGGCCCAGCTGCGATGTAGGTCTGGAGGCGGCCCCCGCGGAGCCCAGGCGCGTGACCATCAATGCGGCCGCGCCGCTCGAGCCCGAGCGCGACCTTCGCCATGATCGATGGGTCGCCCGCGATCGTCCCTGGGAAATTCATCATCTCGGCGAGCGCGATCACCCGCGGGTCATCAAAGAGCGGTGCAAGGTCATCGCTCGCGAGCGTGGCCGCGGCCGTCTCAAGATTGCTCGCAGGAACGCAGCTCGAGGCGGTGAACCAAATCCGGATGGGCGCGGCCTTGGCGTCATCCATCATCCAGCGGATTCCTGGAACTCCCGCGACATTGCCCACCTCGTGCGGATCCGCCACGAGCCCGGTGGTCCCGTGGGCGACCACGAGGTTGGCGCACGCCGACGGCGGCAACATCATGCTCTCGATGTGCACATGTGCGTCGATGAACCCCGGAAGGGCGAGTCTTCCCTTCGCATCGACTCGATCGCGTGCGCGGACGCCCTTGTCATCCCTCACGAGCGCCGCGATGCGCCCGCCGTGGATCACGATCGATCGTGGCTCGACGCACCGAGTGAAGACATTGACAACGCCCGCGTTGGCAACGACGAGGTCCGCCTCCTCGTCGCCCCGCGACACCGCCAAGAAGGTGGGATCGGTGCGTGCGATCATCGGGGGAGGCCGACTACTGTGCGGACGGCGGCGTCGCCCCAGAGGCCCCGCGAGTGACGATGCCGCCGAACGCGGCCTTGCGCGGCGGCATGCCAGTGGGAACCCGCGCGCGTCCGGTGGCAATGGCGCTGCTCACGAACGAGTCCGCGAGCGCATCAGCCATCGGCTCGCCTTGCGAACTGGCCATCGCCTCAAAGATTCGGTTGACGGCCCACGCCGAAGAATTCCACGCGACTTGGTGGCTCGTCCCGCGCATGGCGTCGACGAAGAGGTCGGCATTCTCGAAGTAGGTGGTCTCATCGGGGATGATGACGCCGTCCTTCGTGTAGCGACCTCGGTAGCAGTACCAGGCGCAACGGGGGGGGCCGCCGCCCTTGGACTGCCTCAGGATGTGGCCAGCCACCGCGAGCACGCACTGGTCGTGGGCGGGCCGGTAGGCGTACGCGATTGCGTCGATGGCTTCGGTGACGGTGACCGGATTCCCGGAAGCATCGAGCTCATCGAACGCCTTCGACCGCTCCTTGATCGCATCGATCGCGATGGATTCGCCGGTCGAAGTGGGTGGCACTTGATCGTCGTGCGCCCTCGCCCATTCGAAGATCGCCGAATGCGCGACGGGCAGTGCGTCGCGCACGATGAGAGGAACATCCGTTCCCGGCGGGAGCGCTGATGGCGTCGCGCAGCCGGCGGCGATGAGCGTGCAGGCGCTCGTGAAGACCGCCCGAAGGAAGTGACTGGGCATCGCGCTACTGTACCGACAGTGGCACACGGCCTCGACTACGAAGAGGTCGCGGGCGATTCGGCAGGCGCAAGCGTCGGCAACTCGTCCAGTTGCAGACGAATCCACTCGGACTTCCGCACCGGTCCGCTGTTGGGGAAACTCGCTGGGATCCACGCAAAGCGGATCCGCGCCATCGGCACATACAGAATCGTCTGGCACGAACTCACCTCCACCATGATGCCATCAGTGGCGACGCCGATGAGCATGCCGTGCAGTTCGTCGTTTCCCCGGGCGGAAGGACCCTCGAGATGGATGACTGCAGGCACCGAGCGGTGGAGAAGATGATGGATCGTTTCCGGAGCGCGCGAACCCGTACGAGGGTCGGTTCGTGCGGGATCCCCTCGCGCACCATCGCCCTCGCGGGCGGCGTCCGGCGGCGTCGGTGGTGGAGTCTCTGCGTGGCTCTGGAACAGACCAGGGATCGCCCCCGCAAGGACCCAGTCATCGCGGCCAGCTTGCTGAACTCGCGAGTCGGGCGTCAGCCGCTTGGCCTGCGCCGCCTCGCGCAGTGCCTCCGCGGGGAGCCATGGCGAAACAGTTTCACCCGTCTTGTATCTGTACTTCACGCTCAGGGGAGGCTCCTTTCGCGGGGAACAGCCGATCTGACGCGGGTCGATGCGATCGCGTGGATAAGTGTAGACGGCGGAGCGCCCCTGCCCCGCGCCACTCCCGCGATTTCGACGAGCGCGGGACTAGACTTGCACGGCATCGTCGCGTGGCGAATTCGAGTCCCGGTAGCTCAGTTGGATAGAGCAGCAGATTTCTAATCTGCAGGTCGGTGGTTCGAGTCCACCCCGGGACGCTTCCGCCTAGCGTGCGCTCACTTCGAGCGTGAGGATTCGCCGATCCGTTGGCGGAGCGTCTTTCTCCCATGGGCGCACAAGGTCGAAGGTAAGCGTTGCTGTCCCAGCGGCGAGCGCCGTGAATGAAAAGACGCAGCTGACGGTGCCTCCCGGGCGAGATCCGTCGACGGCGTGTTCCACTCCATTGCCCTTCGTCGCGTCGAACTTCGGTGTGAGCACGGAGGTCGCGTTCGCGGCGTCGATGCAACGCCACGAGTAGCCAGTGCCCGAACTCATCGCAAGTTCGACAACGACGAGTTGGCCGACCGTCGCGGTCGACGAACTCGTCGCATCGAGAACGATGACATCGCTTCCGGGAGGGATCGCGCTGTTCTCACCCGTGACCGTCTGCCGGATGCGCGCAATGAGCCGCCGCTGCGGGAGGATCGGTGTGTTTCCCGTGATCGTCGTGGGCTGCGGGCCATCACACGCGGCGAGAGCAAGCGCGGCGAGTGCGAGGACGAACGATCGGCGGGTGGGTTGCAACATTGACACAGGAGGGTACTAAGGGAGTCGAATCGCGAACTAGTCTTCGTGCGTGGTGTCCGCCAGAACCTCCCCGCGCGCGCTCTTCTGGATCTCGACACTGGGAATCTACCTCGCGTGGTCGCTTATGACACTCGCGTTCCAAGGCAACCTGGCCTACGACCATGTGGAGATGCTCGTGTGGGGGCGCGCGTGGCAACTCTCTTACTGGAAGCACCCGCCACTTCCGGCGTGGGTCGCCGAGGCTGTCTCGCTCGCAACCAACCGTGCGATCTGGCCGCAGTTCTTCATCGCGCCAGCGACCGTCGCGACCGCGGCGTGGATGGTGTGGCGCTGCGCGCGCGATGTCGTTGGTCCCTGGCGCGCGCTCATCGCGGCGCTCAGCCTGCAAGGATGCATCTACTACTCGTACGAGTGCGATCTTCTCAATCACAACTCGATTCAACTGCCGTTCGTCGCGCTCACGATCTGGATGGGGTGGCGAGCGGTGAACGGATCAGTGTCGGGTTGGGTGGCGTTTGGCCTCGCGGGCGCAGCGGCGATCTACGGCAAGCACTCGGCCGGCATCGTCGGGCTTGGGGTCGTTCTCTATTCACTCTCGTCCCGGGATCGCCGCGCCATGTGGCTGACGCGGGGACCGTGGCTTGGACTCGCGACGGGGCTCCTTGTCATCGGCCCGCATCTCTACGGCATGTGGAAGATCGGCTTCAGTCCGATCAAGACTGCGTTTCTTGATCACGACGCCGGATTCCACACGGCCGTCGAGGCCGCGCCGTGGTGGGGGCGCATCGTTTACCCGTTGGACTTCCTCGGATTCAACGCGCTCATGCTCTCGGGTGTCGTCGCGATGATGGTCGTGCTGTTCCTCGTGCCGGGTGTGCCGGTCATGGAGCCGCCGCCTGATCGCCGCCGTGCGCGTGCTGCGCTGCGCTACTTTGCGTTCGCGTCGTTCTTCCCGGTTGCGCTCTCGGCGCTCCTGTCGATGGTGCTCAACTTCCACATGAACGCGCTGTGGGCCATGGCGTGGTTCCCATTCGCTGGGTTCGTTGGAGTGCTGGCTGTTGATCGGCCCATTGGCGCAAGTGGCTACCGCACGATGTGGGGAGTGTGGTGCGCGTTCGCGCTGGGTGTCCTGCTGTTCGTCGGCGTGAAGTTGACCGCGGCGCCACACTTCACGGGCACGGTCCCCAATGTGAAGCACGGTGGGGAACACCTCGCGCGCACGGTGGGGGATCGCTGGAGCGAGGCGTCGGGCGGCGCGCCACTCACCATCGTCATCGGCTCACACTGGACCGGTGGCAATGTGTGCGTGTACCACGAGGCGCACCCGGAACTCCTCCTCGACGGCCTGCCTGAGCGTGCGCCATGGTTCGACACCAAGCGCATCGCCGACGAGGGCGCCGTGCTTGTGTGGGAAGGTCACGGCAGCGTGCCGTGGGTGGACGCCTTTGGGCCG
>SYGQ01000092.1 GCA_005799475.1 Planctomycetia bacterium
CTCTTCGGGCGTGATGAGGTCGAGGATCCCATCGACAAACGCCTTGACCGAGCGATTCGTTTCGGCGGGGGGCTCAAGGATGATGGCCGCCTTGGCGCCGCCTTCAGGGATGTCCTTGTTCTTCAGCTGCTGCGCGAACGCCAGTCCGTAGGCCTCGTCGTAGAGTCGCTCCGACTCGCGCTCGTAGAGCGCCGCGGAGAGCGGCTTCACCACGCGCAACCCGCCACGCGCGATCTCCTTGAAACGAACATGGAATCCGTGGAACCCGCGCCCGTGCACAAAGAAGAGTCCGTAGGGAACCTCGGGTCGCGTTGGACCCTGCAAGAGCGCGGCGTCGAGCCGCAACGCGAAGGAGAATCGCTTGGGAACGAAGAAGTTGGTTCGACGAACCGCCGAGATGGCGCGCAGAAGGCTGTGCAGGATCGTGGCGACATCATCACTCTCATTGACGGAGTCAATCTCGGTCCGCAGCTGTGCGACGCCGGCTTCGAAGACCCGGTCGTCAAGCCGCACCTCGGGGTCGAATCTCGCCGCGAAGAGGTCGATCGCGCGGCATGAGATGGCGCGGCGCCCGAGGAGCGCTCCGAGGACGCGATCGCGGCTGAACGCCAGCGGATTGGTGGGCACCAGCATCGCGCGCACGAGATCCCCAAAGGCGAGCAACGCCTCGCACTGCGCCATGGACAGGCTCGGTTCTCGACTGAGGACCTCCACCACGCGGAAGTCGAGCCACTTGATGCGTTCCAGTTCGCACCGAAGCGGGCTCCACCTCGGATCGGTGGCCGCGAGGGCCGTGTGGTCATCCCACTGAACGACGAAACCGAGGAAGGTGACCGACCCGTGCGGCGCGTCCTTGACGAGGTCGAGGTGTGCGCGAACGATGTTTACTCCGTAACGCGTCAAAACGCGCGCCGCGCGTTCGAGCATTGTTCGTGTTCGGGCATTTGAGACGGCGATCGTGATCCGGCTCGTCGTGGGGTCCTGTTCGCTCTCCAAGTCCACGAACGCCGCGTCGGTCCCGCTGACGCGCGCGAACTGTTCGTAGTGGCGCGTCAGGCGCAGCGGTGTGAGCGTCGAGACATACGCCGCGCTGCACCCGTCGAGGAAGCGCCGAAGGGAGGGTTCGGCGACCGACGGTGCCGATGCCTTCGCGTAGCGGATGGCTTCCTCGGCCTTGCTCGCCTGCGCGGGGTTGGTGCGATCGAATGGCGCGGGCTCTCCGAACTCGAAAGTGTCGATCACGAGTGAGCCGTCGCGGGAGCTGTGGATCTTTGCCGAGCGCAACGACGCGTCAAGCGGGAGCGTGGCGACGATCTCGGCGAGTACGCCGGAGCGATTCCCCGCGCGGATGGCCGTGATCGATTGGCCATCGGTCCCCTTGATGACAACATCGAGCGGCCTTCCAGAAGTGCGCGCCGCGAGGATCGAGCGCAAGTGGGCGCGCTGATCGTCCGCGGATGTGTCCTGGAAGTACATCGGCGGCATGTTGTCGAGGAACCACGGGACCACGCTCTCTGCGGTCGCGCGGAACTCCGCGGCCAGGGCGTTGAGCAGGTCGGTGGCTTCGGCGGGAAGAGGCTCGGTTGAACGAACGGAACGCATCCCGTAAAACTACCCGTTCGCGCCCGCGGCGGCGCGCCCTGCGGCATGGCCATTGTGACGATTGGCAACTTCGATGGCGTCCATATCGGACACCGGGCGCTCCTCGCTCGCGCTCGGGAGATTGCCGCCGGCGAGGAGATCCTCGCCGTGACATTCGACGGACATCCCGCGTCGATCGTTCGTGGGCCGTCCCCGCCAGTCCTCACTTGCGCAAGGATGCGCGAGTCGCTGCTCATGGCAGCGGGGGCGTCCCGCCTTCTGACTCTGCCGCTCACCCCGGAGCTCCTCTCCATGGAGCCGAGCCAGTTCCTGAAGTGGCTTCGCGAGCGCGTCTCGTTCGCTGTCATCGTCGAGGGAGGTGACTTCCGATTTGGGCGCGCCCGTTCGGGCGATGTCGAGACGCTGCGCCGCGAGGGAGAGTCGATGGGATTTCGCACGGAGGTTGTGCCCGAGGCGACGGTCGCCCTGACGGACGGACATGTGGTTGGTGTTCACAGTTCCGTCATTCGGTGGTTGCTGCAACTTGGGCGCGTGGAGGACGCGGCACGATTGCTGGGGCGTCCGCACGAGGTCAGAGGCCTCGTCGTCGAGGGCCAGAAGCGCGGCGCGTCACTGGGCTTTCCCACGGCGAACCTTGAGACGGGATCGATCCTCCTTCCTGCCGACGGCGTCTACGCGGTTCGGGTTCGCGACGGTCAGGGCCGTGGCTGGCGCGGCGCCGCGAGTGTCGGGATGAATCCAACATTCAACGGCACTCGGCGCACCCTTGAGGTCCATCTCCTCGGGATGGCTGCGGGCGCGGACCTCTACGGACAAAGCCTCGATGTGTCGTTCACGAAGTGGATCCGCGACATGCTCTCTTTCGACTCGGTCGAGAGGCTGATCGGGCAGATGCGTGGTGATTGTGAGAAAGTGCCCGCATGACGGCCTACGAATCCACCGGCACGATCGACGATATCGTCGCGGCACTCAAGGGAGCGGCGTCACTAGCGATCGTCAGCCATGCGCGCCCCGACGGCGATGCGGCGGGGTCAATTCTCGCTCTCTCACGGGCGTTGCGAGCGCTCGGCAAGCCGGTCGATGCCGTGCTCACCGGCGATGTCGACCCCAACATCCTCGCCCTGGCCGAGACCGGCGAACTGCGCCGCGACTCCGCATCACCGATGCGAACCGATGTCGAACTTGCGGTGCTCGTCGACACCGGATCGTGGGGCCAAGTCGAACCGCTCGACGGGTGGCTGCGGTCGATGGCACCGCGTGTCCTTGGGATCGACCACCACGCGCGAGGCGATGCCATCGCCGCGCTCAGAGTCGTCGACACTCGCGCGGCCTCCACCACCCAGATCGTGGCACGAGTGATCGACGGGCTCGGCCTCGATCTTGGGACGACGGCGCCGGGCGGCAAGCGCACGATCGCAGAAGCGATTTTCGTCGGACTCGCTACTGACACCGGTTGGTTCCGATACCAAAACGCTGACGCTGAGGTCTTCGCGCTCGCGGCGCGCCTCGTCGGCATGGGGGTCGACCGCGTCGCGCTCCACCAGTCCCTCGAGGAGAACGCGAGGCCCGAACGGCTCGCGGTGATGGCGCGCGCACTTGCCTCGCTCACATGGCACGCGGGGGGCCGAGTTGCGATGATGGGAGTCGCCGGTGCCGACTTTGCGGCCACCCACGCGACGACAGACGATCTCGGCGGCGTGGTGAATGTCCCCCTTGAGGTTGGCGCTGCGTGTGTCAGCATTCTGATGACAGAATCGAAACCCGGGACCACGAAAGTGAGCTTCCGCAGCAAGCCGCGCGCCGACGGGGCGCCGTGGCTGAATGTCAGTGATTTCGCTTCGCAGTTCGGTGGCGGCGGGCACGCGTTTGCGGCCGGGGCCAAGTTTTCAGGAGACATCTCGTGCGCACGCGAGGGCATCGAGAGAGCGCTTGCGCGCTTGGGGACGAGCCTCTCGTGAAGCACGTTTCCATCCTGCTTGCGGCGTTGCTCACAGCCTGTGGCGGCGAGGGCTCGGCCACGCCGGTGTCCTTCAGTTACCAGGTTGAAGGCATGCACTGCAATGGTTGCGTTGAGGCGATCACCGCCGAACTGCGCGAGGTGCCCGGCGTGACGAGCGTCGCGGTTTCGCTCGAGGGACGATCGGCACTCGTGGTCGCCGACTCGGCCGCCCGCGAGGCCGCGATCGAAAGCGCGATCACCGGGCTCGGCTACAAGGTCGCGCTCCGCCAGAAGCCGTGACGCCTCGCGCTCGAACCCACGCGCGCCGTCACACGCTCAGCGCGACAAGATGTTGTGTCGACCCTCTAGGGATCGAAGCAGACATGGAGGCGCGTCGACCGTAGCGGCGCTGCCCATGGCGCGACATTGGGCGAGATTGGCTGAAATGCGTTGGGGCCTCGCCCGGAGCGGTTAGTGTCGCCCGAGCAGTCGGGGGAACCTGCGCAGGAGCGCCGGAAGGAGCCAGACGCTCGCCACACTTGTCGCCACGGTGCCAATGACGATCAGCCATCCAAGGCTCCGAAGGCCCTGGTGCGACGCGAACAGAAGCGTCCCGAAACCGATCGCAGTCGTTGCGGCGCTGATCAGGACGGCGCGCGAGGTCCACCCGAGCGCCCGTGCACTGCCGGTCTCTCTCGCGCGGTGCATGAGGTGGACGGTCGCATCGATCCCGAATCCAAGAAGCATCGGAACACCGAAGAAGTTGGCGAGATTGAGCGGGATCCCCAAGAGTGACATGGCCCCCAGCGTCCACGCGAGGCCGATGACCAGCGTGAGGACGCAGGTCGCCGTGGCGACGAGCGAGCGGAAGTCGATCCAGACGATTACGGCGACCGCAAGGAGTGACGCCGTTGACATGAGAATGAACGCGTGCTTCATGTCAAGCACCGACTCGTAGACCGTGATGGGAACGCCGGTGGCATCCGCGCTGACCCTTCGTATGGCCGCGACGAAGCGCGTCAGCGGAGCGAACTCCCAGATGTCGTCGCGGGGGATGAGCGACGCGAGCAACTGGCCCGACGGCGCGACAAGGCGCGCTGAAACGGCCGAGGGCAGAGCATCTCTGAGCGTTCCGACCGCACCCTTGCCGATGGCGCCGAGTGCGATGGCAACCCGCGCGACGGCGGCGTCGGTTCGTGCGGCGGCCTCGGGCGCGCGCTGCGGATCGTGCAGGGCCGCGTCGAGCGCTTCGAGTCGGTCCGCGAGGTGGGTGAGGCGCGCCCCTTCCCGATCGGTGGCCCCCTGTGAAGCATGTGACTGGAACCGACGGAAGTTCGTCGCGAGTTCGCCCGAAAGTTCCGGGGTGATTGCGCCGGGTTCGCTGGGCTCCATCGTCGCCCCCATGATGGAAACGCCGAGCGCACGCCGTTGAGTCGCGCGCTCTGGAGAGTCCTCGGGAACAAAGTCGAGCACGCTGCGGACGGACTCGATGTCGGGCTCGGCCTTGGCGCGGCTGACGATGCCCGCGAGTTCATGTTCGTCGTGAGCGACGATCGCCCCGAACCACGAAGCGCTGGCGGAGTCTCGCAGGAGTCGCTGCTCCCACTCGACGCTGGGCAAACCCTCGGCCTGAAGCTTGAGCAAGTTGCTCTCGAAATCGAGCGACGGGATGAGTGCCGCGACCGCCAACACGCCAATGGCGCCGGCGACAATGGTCCATCGAGCGGAAAGGTCGAACGCGCGGGCCATGAGTGTTCGGTTCGACGCGGCCGGCGTCGTCAGCGGCAGCGCCGTCCGGGTGCGTCGATGGGCCATCCACCGTTCGTGAAGCAGGATCGTCGCCGGCAGAAAACTCGTCATCGCGGCCGCGCAGATGAGGAGTCCGACCCCTGCAATCGTGCCGAGTTCCGCCAGTCCCGAGAACTCGGTGAGCAGGGCCGCAAAGAAGACGACCGCACTTGTGAGTGCGCCCGTCCAGATCGGGATGGTGTTGGACTCCACCGCGCGCCGAAGCGCCGGTTCGGCGCCCATGCGCTCCCTGAACTCACGGTATCTCGCGATCAGGTGGATGCCGTAGTCGATACCGGCACTCACGAGCACAAGCATGAACACGAGACTGAGGAGATTCAGTCGACCCACCAGAAGCGCCGCCGCACCGTAGGTCCACGCGAAGGCCACGCCGAGGGCGAGCGTGGCGAGAAGAGCCGGTGCCACACTCCGAAGCACCCAGATCGTCAGGAGCGCAATCAAGACCGTGGCCACAACGGCACCTCGCGTCATGTCGTCGTTACTTGTGGCCAACTCGTCGGCTTGAAGCACTGGCTTTCCCGTCAAGCCGATCTCGATCGACGGGTTCGCGGCTGCGACCTTGGTGATGGCCTCGCGAATCTGCGCGAGCGACTGTTCGATGGTCGCAAACGACGAGAAGTCCTTTTCGGGAAGGACCTCAAGCAGGAACATCGTGCCGCTCTCGGTGGCGAGATACTCCGTCGGTCGGGGCGCCCAGGTCCAGTTTGCGTCGTGGGGATCACCCACGAGCGCGTCCACCTCGAATGACACGGACGCGGCGAGGGCGTCGCGCTGCGCGGGGTCGAGCGACTCGCCGTCGCGCATGATCCGAGCAAGGAGTGCAATGGCATGCGTGGCGACTTGTCGGCCAGTCGTGGCGCGTCCATTCGCAAACGCGGGGAAGGCAGGCGATGCGGATCCGAGTGACGCCAGTTCAGCCGGCGTCATCGTCCACGCCGCGAGCCGCCATTGCTCGTCATCGGAGATCGTTGCGTGCACTTCGCGGATCGAAGGCAGCGCGCGAATCAGCGGCGCGAGTTCGTTCACGGCACGGTGCGCCGTCTCCCGATCCCCTCGCGAATCGACGGCGACATAGATGTACTCGAGGTCGCCGAACTCGTCGATGAACGCGCGATACCCCGTCATGAACGGGCGATCAGAGCCGATCAGCGAGTCAGTGTTGGCGTCGAGCGCAAGCCGTCCCGTGGCGAACCACGCACAGGCCCCGGCAAACAGGATCCACACGGCCACGAGGGTTGCGGCGTTCTGTCGGATCCATCGCGCATACGAGGCGAGCCACCGCTGCCGTGCATTGCCTTCAGACATCAGGCGAGCTGTATACCGCCTCGCGGGGCGCGCCGCTTCCAAGCGTGTTGGACGCGACTCGCTTGAGGACATCCCAGGCCGGGCCACCACCCTTGTGGAGTCGATCCGTTGTTGTATCGAACGCGGCGACGAACGACGACTCCTGCGCCTCGGTGAGCGCCAGCGGGGGGGTGAGCTTCAGGACATCGAGCTTGTGGCCAGCGACTTGCGTGAGGATGCGGTGATCTTCGATGAGCGGCATGGTGATGGCCTGTCCGAACATGTTGGTGTTGAGGACATGCACGGCCTCCCATGACGCGCGCATCGCGAGGCTTCGCGGCTTGCCGAACTCAATGCCGATCATGAGGCCTCGCTGTCGAATCGAGTGAATGAACTCGCCGCGCTCCTGAGTTTGGCGCAGTGCCGCAGCAAGGCGGGCCCCTGAGGCCTGCGCCCTCGCTGCCAACTGTTCTTCGTCGTACACGCTGAGCGTGGCGAGTCCGGCCACCATCGCGAGCGTGCCCATGTGAAAGGTCGACGAGTGCACGATGGCGCGGTCGAGGCGGGAAAACACACTTTCCCAAATCGCGCGTCGGCAGAGCACCGCTCCGACGGGCACATGGCCACCCGACAGCGCCTTGCTCATCACAACGATGTCGGGCTCGACGGCGCCTTCCTGGTCGATCGCGAGGAATGACCCAGTCCGTCCGACGCCGGTTTGCACTTCGTCCACGACGAGCAGCGCTCCGAAGCGATGGCAGAGCCTCGATGCCTCGGCGAGGTAGCCGGGCGAAGGCAGATTGACGCCCTTGCCCTGAATCGGTTCGATGACAAAGGCGGCGACGGTGCGACGGGCGAGCGCTCGCTCGAGTGCGGGAAGGTCATTGAACGGAATGTTCGAACAGCCGTCGAGGAGAGGGCCGAATCCCTCGCGAAAACTCTCGCAGCCGGTGAGGGCGAGCGAGCCGTTCGTGAGGCCGTGAAACCCGCCGTCGGTGGCAACGATCTCCGGGCGGCCCGTCGCACAGCGCGCGAACTTGATCGCCGCTTCAATCCCCTCCGTCCCCGAGTTCGTGAAGAAGACCCGATCCAGGCCCCGGCCCACGCGCCGCACGAGTTGCGCCGCGAGCAGGCCCGCCAAGGCGGGTCGTTCGAATTGCACCATCGACGGATGGCCGCTCGCGAGAGCCTCCGTCAGCGCACGAATGATCTCTGGGTGGTTCCGCCCGACATTGCAAGTTGCGTAGCCAGCGATCATGTCGAGGTACTCGCGTCCCTGCGCATCCCAGAGGCTCGCCCCTTGGGCGCGTACGAACTCTCGGTCAAACCCGACGATCGAAAGCGCGCGCGCCCAGCGCGGGTTCACATGGCCGCTGAAATCACTGCGGCCCTGGCGTCCGCCATCGCGCAGCGCAGTGGCGAAGTCAAACGGCATGCGGATGCCCAAACGACTCGGCGTCTGTGGGAGCGAGCGAGCCCGCCGCGAGCGCGCGGCGCCCGCCGACGAACACTTCCTGGATGCCACCCTTCACGCTCCATCCGGCGAACGGGCAGTTCCTGCTGCGGGACTTGAACGACGCCGGATCGATCTTCCACCGCCGCTGCGGGTCGATGACCGTGATGTCGGCTGGGAGCCCTGTCCCGAGCCGACCGACCCCGCGTTCCTCCAGTCGAAGCAGTCTCGCGGGTTCGATGGTCATCATCGCGATCAGTCGGGGCCACTCGATGGCCTGCGTGTCGATGAGCGCCTTCACATAGAGCGCGAGCGCACACTCGACGCCGATCATCCCGAAGGGTGCGCTCGCAAAGTCCGTGGATTTC
Organism: Planctomycetia bacterium; assembly: GCA_005799475.1. Classification (GTDB taxonomy): domain Bacteria; phylum Planctomycetota; class Phycisphaerae; order Phycisphaerales; family SM1A02; genus F1-60-MAGs104. Next base: position 8,456 of record SYGQ01000092.1, read on the forward strand.
TCCGAGGCCGTGTGTGGCGCGTGGTCCGTGCCGAGCACGGTGATCGTGCCGTCCACGATGCCTTCGATCAGGAGCCGGATGTCATCGTCGGTCCGCAGCGGGGGATTCACTTTCATCACGGGGTCGTACTGGTCGCACGCCTCGTCGGTGAGTAGGAGGTGGTGGGGCGAAACTTCCGCCGAAACAGGTTGCCCCTCGCGCCGCGCGCGTCGGATGAGTTCAACCGACCCGCCCGACGACAGGTGCTGCGCGTGATAGTGGCACTGGTGCACGCGATTCAGTCGAATGTCGCGCTCGATGATCACCTCTTCAGCCACCCGCGGCCACCCCCCCAAGCCGAGCCGGACGCTGACCACACCCGCGTTCATCTGGCCACCCTCGGTGAGCGTTGGATCCTGGCAGTGCTGCATGAACGGCTTTCCCAGCGAGGCGCACACCGCGAGCACTTTCCCCATCATGCCGGCGCTCGCGACACAATCGCCATCGTCGGTGAACGCCACCGCACCGACCTTGGCCATCGCACCCATTGGCGCGAGCTGCTCGCCCTTGCGACCGACCGTGGCGGCACCCGCCACGAAGACTCGCGCACGCTGCGCGGCCTGCGCCCGCAACTGCACGAACTCGACTGTGCTGGGCAGATCGATGGCGGGGGTCGTGTTGGGCATGCAGCACACGCTCGTGAAGCCCCCAGCAATGGCCGCGGTCGCCCCGGACGCGATGGTCTCCTTGTTCTCCGCACCCGGTTCACGAAGATGAACATGCGGATCCACAAGCCCGGGGGTGACAATCATGCCCTCGCACTCGATCACCGTGCAGGCTGCGCCGCCCCCGGCTCGCCCGGCCCGTGTCTCGATCGCCGCCACAGTTCCGCCGACAACAAGCACATCAGCGGTCGCATCGAACCCCGAGCCCGGGTCGATCACCCGTCCGCCACGCAAGAGAAATCCGTCCGCCACGATTCACGATCCTAACCGACGATCGTGCCGAAAAAAAAGACCCCGCCAGCATTGGCGGGGCCGGATTGATCCAATCGATCGAAGCGGCTCAGCCGCTCGTCTTGGCCGACATAGGGCAGGACGCGCCGCAGCCGGTCTTCTTCTGACCGCTGACCGCGCCAGGAGCTGGGGTCGCTGCGGCTGGCGCAGCGGCCTTGTCCGTGCAGCAGGCTGCTGCCTTGGTGCCAGCCGTACAACTGGCGGCCTTGTTCTCCTTGCAGCACGAGGCGCTGCCGACCGCGCCCGGCGCGGTAGTGGTGGGATTGCTCTGACAGGCAGCGAGAGCGAGAAGGATTGATCCGGTAGCGACGGTGACGAAACGCTTCATAAGTGTGAGCTCCAGTTGAGTGTTGTGAATTGCGAGAGGCTCGATCCTATCGTGGGATACGCACGCGCCGCCATAGGATTGCTCAAGATGTCGGAGAATCGGCAAGAATCCCTGCTCGCCAAGGCGCGGAATCTGCCGACCGTGGCGGGGGTGTACCTGCTTCAGGACGCGGCCGGGACAGTCCTTTATGTAGGGAAGGCGACGAGCCTCCCGGATCGAGTGTCCGCGTACTTCACTCCGACCGCGGACCATGGTGCGCGGAAGCAGGCCATGCTCCCGCTGATCTCGGACTTCGAAACGATTCCGTGCGAGGGTGAGTGGGAAGCGCTGCTCATGGAGGCGCGCCTCATCAAGGACCTCAAGCCGAAGTTCAATCGGCTGATGATGGACGACAAGTCCTTCCCGTACCTCGTGATCACGACGCGTGACGAGTTTCCCGGGGTGTTCATCACGCGGAATCCGCAAGAGGATCGATTCAGGCGCGCGCGTGTGTTTGGTCCATTCGTCAGCGGCGGATCGTTGCGCCGAGCCATGGAAATCCTCCAACGGGCCTATAAGTTCAGGACCTGCGACCTCGACATTCACGCGGACGCGCCGGCGAATGAACGCTACCGGCCTTGTCTGCTTCACGCCATCGGGCAGTGCAGTGCCCCCTGCGCCAATCGAATCGGACGCGACGCCTACGGTGAGGGCATCACGCAGTTTCTCCGCTTTCTCACGAGCAAGCGGAGCACGATGCTCAATCGACTGCGCCGCGAGATGGAGGCCGCGTCAGACGCGCGTGAGTTCGAGCGGGCGGCATCCCTGCGCGACCAGCTCCGGGCCATCGAGAGGCTCGATGATCGCGAGCACCGCGGGGACGACGCTGAGTACGACTGGCAGCCCGAAGTCACTTCGCTTGTGCTGCATCCTCTTGCCGGCGTACGGTCGCTTCAGCGCGCCCTCGGCGCCGCCACCGAGATCCGTTGTATCGAAGGGATCGACATCGCGCACTTGGGTGGCGACGAAACCGTCGGGAGTAAGGTGTGCTTTGTCGATGGGCGACCCTTCCGCGACGGCTACCGCCGCTACCGCGTTCGCTCCGTCGGCAATAACGATGTGATGGCGATCCGCGAAGTGGTCTCTCGCCGGTACCGCGACGCGGGAGAGGGGCGTGAACTCTTTCCCGATGTCATTCTGATCGACGGTGGCGCGCCCCAACTCGCCGCCGCCATTGACGCGTTCGCCCATCTCGAACGGCAGCCTCCGCGCGTGATCGCGCTCGCAAAACGGGAGGAACTCCTCTACACCGCGCCCAACGCCGAAGCACTGCGTCTTGGCCGCGAGCACGCCGGACTGCGTCTATGTCAGGCCGTGCGCGACGAGGCGCATCGGTTCGCGCAGCACTACCACCACATTCTCAGGCGCAAGCGCGTGATCGGCGAAGACTCGCGATGACGCTCCCGCCCTACGCCAGTGTGCGATCGCCACGGGAGTGGATCATTCGCGTCAAGGCGGTTCCCGGCTCGAGTCGGACCGAGGTGGTGGGAACGCTCGGCGACTCCCTCAAGGTTCGGGTCGCCGCGCCGCCGGAAGACGGACGGGCGGACGAAATGCTGACCGCGACGCTCGCGCGTGCCCTCGGAGTTGCCCGGCAAAGCCTCACGCTCGTCAACGGCGCCGGGAGTCAGCGGAAGCAGTTCGTGCTCACTCAGCCGCCGTCGTCGTGGCGGTAAGGGCGATCTCGATCGCTACGCCGGATTGGCGATCGCGCCCGGCGGAAGATCGGTGCCCGGCTCTGGCGGCACCTGCGATGTCGCTCTCGGCAACTCTCGCTGAAGAAGATCCGCCACCGTGGGCTTCTCGAACGGCTCGCCGCGCAGGATGCAATCCACATCCTCTTTCGAGAGCGTCTCGACGCGCAGCAGGGCATCGGCGATGGCGGTCACGCGCGGCCAGTGTTCGGTCAGCAAGACCCCGGCCTCTTCGTAGGCCGCGTCGATGAGCCCGCGCACCTCTTCGTCAATCACGCGCGCGGTCTCGGGCGAGTAGTCCTTCTCCGGGATGAATGTCTCACGGTCGTCGGCGCCTCCGTAGTTCACGAACCCGAGGCGCGCCGACATGCCCCACTGAACCACCATCGTGCGCGCGTAGGCCGTGGCCATGCGGATGTCCATCGCCGCGCCGCTGGAGATGTCTCCCGTCTTTCGCTCCTCCGCGATCCGACCGCCGCACAGGACGCGCATCGTCGCGGTGAGGTACTTGCGCGAGTACCCGTAACGATCCTTCTCCGGGAGTGCGAAGGTGGCACCCATCGCCTGCCCGCGCGGAATGATCGTCACCTTGTGCAGGGGGTCAGCGTCGGGGAGGATGACCTGCAGGAGCGCATGACCCGCCTCGTGGTAGGCCGTCGCGATGCGCTCTTGCTCTTCAATCTTCCGGCTCTTGTTGGCGCGACCGAAACGCACTTTGTCGCGTGCCTCTTCGAGATCGATGGTCTCGACGAACTCCTTCTCGGCCATCGTGGCGATGATGGCGGCCTCGTTGATGATCGCGGCAAGGTCAGCGCCGGAAAACATCGGCGTGCCGCGCGCGAGTCGGTCGAGATCGACTCCAGGAGACATCTTGACCTTGCGCGCGTGCACGGCCAAGATCTGTCGGCGTCCCTTGAGGTCAGGCAGGGGGACGGCCACTTGTCGATCGAAGCGCCCCGGCCGCGTGAGCGCGGGGTCGAGAACATCGGGCCGATTCGTCGCGGCGATCACGATGATCTGATCGTTGACCTCGAAGCCGTCCATCTCCACGAGGATCGCGTTGAGCGTCTGCTCGCGCTCGTCGTGGCCGCCCGACGAGAATCCGCCTCCGCGACGGCGCCCGACGGCGTCGATTTCATCAAGAAAGATGATGCACGGCGAGTTGTCCTTGGCCTGCTTGAAGAGTTCTCTCACGCGGCTCGCGCCGACACACACGAACATCTCGTCGAAGTCTGATGCAGAGATCGAGAAGAAGGGGACATCCGCTTCGCCGGCGATCGCCTTCGCCAAGAGCGTCTTGCCGCAGCCGGGCTGCCCCGACAGGAGAACCCCGCGCGGGATCCGGCCACCGAGCTTGCTGAATCTCTTGGGGTTCTTCAGGAACTCGACGATCTCATGGACTTCATCCTTCGCCTCGTCAACGCCCGCCACATCGGCGAATGTGATGTGCACGCTCTCCTTGTTGGTGACCCGATGGCGGCTCTTTCCAAAGTTGCCCAGCATGCCGCCGGGTCCGCCACCGCCAGCGCCTCGCATGCTTCGCGCGATCAAGAACCAGAGCACGCCGAAGATCAAGAGTGCCGGCGCGATCGAGATCAACAACTGCAAGAAGAGGCTCTGGCCAACCTGCTCCTGCCACTTGACTCCCGCGGTCGTCAACTGCGTGCGCACCCAGTCGTACTCGCCGGGGATGATGCGCACCCAAACTTGTCCACCCTTCTGGCCGACGCGGTCGGTCGCTCCGGGGAGGCTGCGCGAGAGCGTCGCCATGAGCTTGTCGTCTTGGATGACAACGGTTCCTTGTTCGAAGTACCCCTCCTTGGCGAGAACAAAGAACTCCTGCGGTGTCTGGATCGTCTCGCCTCGCTGGCCAGTCGTTGTCAGCACGACCCAAATCACGGCGACCACCCCGAGCAGCAGCAGGTAGGTCATGAACTGACGCCGCGCCTTGGGAGGAGGATTCCCGCCAGCTCCACCGCGCGGTCCGGAAGGCCCGTCTTTGGTGCCGCGGTCGCCCCCCGATGGGGCGTCCTCACCCTTGGTGATGGCATACCCAGATGGAGGAATGTTGTGGCTCATGGAGATGGGTACGGCGTTGCTCGAAGGGCTACCAGTCGGCCTGAAGGTTCGCCACTATATCCCGCGCGAGCTGCTGGGAGACCGCGAACCTCCCAAGGTCGATCGGCTGATTGTTCGGGAGGCTTGCAACAAACACCGAACTTCCTTGGAAGCCCTTGCGTGCGACGATCGGCTTCCCCGTGCGCATATCGAGCCATTCGAAGTCGAGCGTCACCTTGATCGCCATTTCCTCCGTGAGACCGGTTGTCAGGCTCTGCGAAAGCATCGAGAGCGACACTTGCTTCACGGTGGCGCGCAGCACGGTATCCGCGCGACTTTCTGGCGCGACCTTGTATGGCGTGGCCGACTCGATCTCCTTGATCGTTGCCTCCGTCAACTGGAAGGACATGCCGCGGTCCTGGCTCTCGTTCACGAAGATCGGGACGGCGACGGTCTTGTACATGCTCGGGTAGAGCGCTCCCGAGGTGTAGGCGCTTCCGCCCTCGGTGGCACAGGAGATCGGCATGAAACCCGCAGCCACGACGGCGAGCCACACGACGACTCGCTTCATGGTGTGGGAACTTTCGGGGCGGCGACGGGGGCCGGCGCACCATCCCACGCGAGGCCGAGCATCTCGCGACGCATCGTGTCGTAGTCGGCGCGGAGAGACTCCATCGTCGCAGGAAGTTTCGCCATGAGCGCGGGGATGTCGCGAAGTGCGATGAGCGTAGCGATCGACTTCGGATAGGTCTTGACGAGGCGACGGATGAAGACTTCGGCGGAGATGGGATCGTCGATCGACGCGTACCAACTCGCTTCCGAGAGCAACTTGGAAGCCTCGGACTCGTAGATGCGCACGAGGAGCGCATCGGCGCCGACGCGTTGTGCGGTCACGGGGTCCGTGGCCACGAGCGTCTTGAGGTGGGAACTGGCCTCGAAGAGCCCGCGAGCGTCGTAGAGGGGGCCCTTGTATGAGGCAAAAAGTGCGTAAATCAGCCGCAATTTAGCCTTTTCTACCTGCCGCGAGCGTGGGTAGTTCTTGACGAAGAGATCGTAGGCCTCAGCCGCCAACTGAAGATCTCGTTGGCGAAAGTAATAGTCGGCCAGTGTCATGCCGGCCTGTTCAGCGAGCTCACTTCCGGGCAGGCGCTCCTGAATGCGGATGAGAAGTTCCTGGGCGTCGTCCTCGGCGTTCAGCCATCGGAATGTGCCGAAGAACTTCCGCCTGAGACCGTTCGTGTACGCCACCGCGATGGAGTACTCGCGCTGGAGAGCGGTCACAAATGTGTCGCTGCCGGGGTACTTCCGGGCCAGGTCCTCGTACTCGTAGAGAGCCTTGTACTCCTCGCCCTGCGCGAGGAGCGCGTCGCCTTTGAGCAGCAACGCATGTGCGCGCAGGGGGTCCGCGGGAAATCGATCGAGCCAGCCGGAAGCGAGGTTGAACGCGCGCTGTGCTTCCCCGTGGACAAGTGCCAACTGCGCCTGGCGAAGTTGGCTCTGCGCACTCCCAGGGTCTGCGGTGGCCGGGGTCATCCATTCGTCGTCGCTCCCCAGCTTGAACTCGACCTGTCCGTGCGCGTGTCCGAGCGTCGCAGTGAGCGCCACCGCGCCCACCGTTGCCTTCAGGAACCTGCGCAGTCCGCCAGTCATGCGGCGCATTCTAAAGAAATCTGTGGCGGACTCCCACCACAGGATCCTGTGGTGGGGTCGCCGAGGCTCCACGACGGCTCGGGCTGACAGGGGCACCGAGCGTGGTTCCCGACCAGCTCGGAGGTGCGAAAACCGGAGCCCTCCCTTGCGCGCTTCGAAAAGTGGGTTGTATAGTTCAAGCGTCGAGGCCAAGGATCGGCATCGGCTTCGCGCGGTCAGGACGGTCGCGCGAAAGTTCGAACAGGTCAAGGAGAGACCGCAGATGACTCGAAGCAACACAACCCGTGAAAAAAAGCAGGGGCGCCAGTCGGCTGTCGCCGTGTCGACGCAACGGCCGCTCGATCGCACAGCGCGATCGGCTCAGACCCCTAGGAAGCCCTCGAGTGTGGACGCGCTTTGGCGGCGCTACGCCGCCCTCAGGGAAAAGACCGGTGTGGATGCCGAGCGCGAGGCGCTTCGCAACGATCTCATCGTTCGATTCCATCACCTGGTCAGGTACACGGCCGAGCGCATGCGCACGCGCTTGCCGTCCGAAGTCGAAGTCGATGACCTCATCTCCGCGGGGCTCTTCGGACTCATGGATGCCATCGATGCGTTCGACCTCTCCCGCGGCATCAAGTTTGAGACCTACTGCCCACAGCGAATCCGCGGGGCGATCTTCGACGAGCTCCGTGCCATGGACTGGGTGCCGCGCCTCGTGCGCTCGCGAACGACGAAGGTGGAGCGTGTGCGCAAGGAGATTGAGATGCACAGCGGCCGTCCCGCGAGCGAGACGGAGATCCGCGAGCGGCTCGGCGTCAGCGCCGAGGAGTTCACAAAGATCAGCCGCGACTCAAAGCCCATCGGCGTTGTCAGCCTCAACAAGAAGTGGAGCGATCCGGACTCGGCCAACGAGTCGCGCGAGATCGATGTCGCGCAGCCCGACGGTCAGGGCGATCCGTTCCGGCAACTTCAGCGCCAAGACCTCCAGACGCTTCTGACCAAGGGGCTCACGCGCTCCGAGCGGTTGATCGTGATCCTCTACTACTACGAGGAACTCACGATGAAGGAGATCGGGTTGACGCTCGACCTCTCCGAGAGTCGCGTCAGCCAGATGCACTC
>SYGQ01000093.1 GCA_005799475.1 Planctomycetia bacterium
AACGGCGACACAACGCCGGGCGCGATCCCCTCGCCGGTGAATCGCTCGGGCGGCCCAAGCGCGCGCGTCGGATTCGTGAAGCCACCTGCGGGGTTCGCGCCGGGTTCGTAGCCGAGGACACTGGTAGCAAAGTCATCGGCGCGCACGACGGCGCACGCCACCAAGATGATGCACAGCGAGATGCTCAGTCGCGGCATGGGATGTGGAACGAGCTGCTCGGCGCGACTGACCCTATGGGAAGGGGGGAACCCAACCCAACGCGAGGGGGTCGCGCATTGCGAAAGCAGGTCTTCCGGCTCGGGCACCTGGACCTGCCTTCCCGGGGCCGCATTCGGGCGGTCCCAGTGGCGTCTCGTGTCCAGGGGTGGGAGCGAGGCTCCCGCCCATCACGGCGGCGCGTCCGCGGCGGATTCTCACCGCCTTCCCTCGCGCCGACTGCGGTGCAACCGCATCCGGCACGCCTTGCCACACGAGTGGCAAGGGACATTCACGCGCTGGACTCTACCACTCCTCGGGTGGGGAGTTCCGTTGCAATCTCGCTTCGCGTGCGATAGTTTGCTCCGTTCCCCCGCCACGCGTGGGATCACGACTTTTTAAGGAGCCGCTCAATTGCCCGACCCGATCCTTCGTGCCATCGCCCTGACCGCCGCCGCTGTGCTCGCTCTGACTGAGGCATCCCTCGCCACGGCGGGTCTTGTTGGACGCGCGGATGACCCGAAGGCGCCAGAGGCCGAGCAGGAAGCGCCTGCTCCCGATGACGAGGGTGGCACTCCAGCGAGTCCCGAGATTGAAACACCGGAGGCAGCCGAGCCACCGGAAGCCAATGCGGCCACTGAGCCCGCCACAGCCGAGCAAGTCAAGCAGTTCGACGCGGCCATTCATGCCCTGCTGATCGGTAAGGCGGACATTGCGACCGGATCGATCCAGGCACTCTTCGACTCAGGCATCACTGACGAACAGCTCGCGCAACTTGTCGACGAGCGAGGCGCAACGGACCGAATCGACCGGGCCTTTTCGCGTGGACGAGGGCTCGAAGGCGCCAGCGAACTTGCCACCGCGCTCGAAGCCCGCATTCTCGCGGGGACCCGCCAGAGCACCCGAAACGCGGTGCGCATCGAGGAGGCCGTCAAGAGCCTCGGTGGCACGATGCGCGAGCAGATGCTCGCACGAAGCCGGCTCATGGCGGCAGGCGAATTCGCGGTGCCGGCTCTCCTTCGAGCGATGAGCGACACGAGCAACGCGAAACTCGCGGCCGCGTCGCGCGCTGCCTTGGTCGACCTGAAGCGGCACGCCGTTGCGCCGCTCTGTGCAGCACTCATGGGCGTCGAAGCGTCGACGCAACGCATGATTTGCGAAGTGCTCGCAGAGATCGGATATCCGGCGGCCGAGCCATTCATTCTCGCGGTTGCCAATCATGCCGACGCACCCGTCGATGTTCGCGACGCGGCGATGCGCGCGTACGCGCGGCTCGGCGGCTCCTCCGCGAGTGCGGCGAGTCAGTTCACCGCTCTCGCGCGCCGCTACTTCGACCAGACGCTGGCGCTCATCCCGTACCCGGCTGAGTCGACCAACCCGGTGTGGCAGTGGTCGACCGCATTTGGTCTTGTGGGGACCGAGGTTCCGACGCCGCTCTACTGCGAAACGATGGCCGTCGCCTGCGCGACGCGCGCACTCGCGCTTGAGCCCGCCTCGCATGATGCGCTCGCCATCTTCGTCGCGGCGGACTTGCGGCGGGCGACGCTCATGCGGTATCTCAACCTCACGCCGCAGCCTGCCGCCGAGGGGGAAGAAGGATCTGATGAGTCAACTGCCGCCCCGGCACTCCTGACGGGGGCCTACAGCGCAGAGTTCTTCGCAACGGCCGCCGGAGCCGGTGTTGGCCAGACGGCGCTGGCGATGGCGCTCGACGCCAATGACCCGATGTTGGCTCGCGCCTTGATCTGGGTGCTGGCGAAGAACGCCTCCGCGTCCGCGCTGGGGTCGTCGACGGCGGGGCGCTCGCCGCTTGTCGAGTGTCTTTCCTTTGCGGATCGTCGCGTCCGTTTCGACGCTGCGCTCGTGCTGGCGCGGGCGTTGCCTCAGATGGGATTCTCGAACGATTCGCTCGTGATCCCAACGCTCGCGTCGATGGTGAAGTCAGGTGGAACACTCGGTGCCGTCATCGCGTCCACGGAAGAGGATCGGCAGGCACTCGCCGCGCAACTCTCGCCGCATGGAGTCGCTTCAGTTGTGACGGGAGGAAGTTTCAGTGAAGCGGAGGGGAAGATTGCGCCCGGCCAAGTCATCGACCTCGTCATCGTGCAGGGCTCTCGCTCAGCGATCGACGATTCAGTGCGTGCGCTGCGCATCTCGCGGTCAGCGTCGACAGCCCCCGTCGTCATCGTGACCGCGGGGTCGGACGCCTCAGCGCTCTCGGCCGACTACGAGCGCGACCTGCGCGTTTCCGTGTACTTCGATGGTGCCACCGGGGAGGCGTTCGGAAAGGCAGTGGAGAGCGCGGTCGGTGCCGCAGGCGGGCTCGCGATCGCGGAGGACGAAGGTGTTTCGTACTCGGCAGCGGCCATCGATGCGTTGCACCTCGTCGCACAGTCGAGCAGCCCGGTCTTCGACATCCGCGATGCCGAGGCGACGCTGCTCGCCGCGCTCGCGCAGGGAGAATCCGCGCAACGGCTCGCTCTGGCGCAAGTGCTCTCCCTCGTCCCGACCGAATCCGCGCAGCGAGCGATCATGGATGCGGCGATGTCGGCGAACGGTGAAGAGCAAGCCGCGCTCCTTTCGGCCACGGCCACAAGTGCCCGCAAGCTCGGCAATCAGTTGCTGCCCCGACAGATCGAAGCGCTCCAAGGTCTGATCAAGGGGGCCGCAGCAGGCGACGCCGATGCCGCCGGCGCACTCCACGGCGCGCTTGGACTTGCCCCTGAGGATGTGGTTCGGCTCATCACGGGCGCGACGCGGTAACTCGAGAGGCGACCCTCGCGTCAGCCGCTACAATCGAGTGCCGCGGAGGCCGAAGGGCCTACGCAATTGCGCCACCCTAGCTCAGTGGTAGAGCGATGCTTTCGTAAAGCATAGGTCGTGGGTTCAAATCCCATGGGTGGCTTTCACGGGCGAGTCGCGGTGATTCCCGACAGGATCACATCGAGCGCATGGCAAACCGTCGCGACTTCGCGCATCGACATCGAAGTAAACATCGGGAGCGAGATCATCCGGTCACCGATGGACTCGGCCGCTGGAAACGATCCTTCGCAAGTGCCGCACGCGGCGCGGACATGCGGCAACAGGTGGCAGGGCGGGTAGTGGTTTGCGGCGCCGATATCGTGACGGTGCAGCCCGGCAATGACGGCATCGCGATCGTCACGGCCGTGCGGGTCACCCAGTCTCACCCAGAAGAGGGGCCAGCAGATCGAGACGCTCTCGGGGATCGTGGGGAGAATGAGCGACGGATGTCCCGCAAGCCGCCGCGTGTACTCGCGGGCAATCTCCATGCGCGCTTCACGGGTCGCGTCCAAGCGCCGGAGTTGGCTGCGCGCGAGTGCTGCCAATGGCTCCGCGAGTCGGGCGTCAAATCCGAATCCGGAAAACTCCATCAGCATGCCGAGGTCCGTCGATTGTCCCGCGAAGGTCGCGCGATCCACCCGCCCCTGTGAGCGAAGGGCACGGCACGCGGCCGTGAGACGATCGTCGTTGGTCACAATGGCGCCGCCTTCGCCGCACGCGATGGGCCGATTGGGACCAAATCCAAAGACGCTCAACCGACCGAACTTGCCCACGCAGTCGCCTGCAATCGTTGAGCCGAGCCCCTCCGAGCCGTGCTCCACCATCGGGACCTCGTAGCGCGAGCAGAGCGCGATGAGATCCGGCATCCCGGACGGATTCCCGAGGACGGGGACACCCAGCACAGCGCGCGTCGAGGGCGAGATGCGCGCCTCCGCGTCAATGACGGACATGTTGAGCGTGCGCGGATCGCAGTCCACGAAGACCGGTGTCGCACCGACTGCGAGAACGGCGTTCACATTGGATGGATAGCTGAGCGCGGGGACGAGGACTTCGGCGCCGGGGCCGACCCCGAGGGCTCGGAATGCGATCTCAAGCCCAAGCCCCGAACTGGCGACACCGATCCCGTGCGTCCGCCGCGTGACCTCCGCGATCGCCTGTTCAAGGTCGGCAAGCGCGGTTCCCATGGCGAGCGGCGGACCGCCTAGGGTGGCGAGGACCGCAGCGCGATCCTCTGCCGTGAGGTCGGGGCGACTCAGTGGGATTTCTGTCCTCATCGTGGATTCACCTGCGAGAGTGCCTCGTCCGCGCGACCCCCGTGCCGTGCGAAAAGCCACGCGGCTTGGACGAGCAGCGTCGGGTCGAGGTCGCCGCCCCCGGCCCCGATGATCCCAAGTTCCTTCAGCGTGGCATCATCGATCGTCGGTTCGCCGCGCGCGATCGCGAGGACAGCGAGTGCCTCGCCGCGCCGCGTGAGTGGACCGCGGACGCGCCGCGCGACGGCCGCCGCGCCCGGCGTGGCCGCATCGCAAAGTGCGAGGACGAGAATCTCCTGCACCTGCGGTTCCGCCTTGGAAGACGCAACAAGCGACTCAAGCCCGACTGGGTCGCTCGCCGCGAGTCGGCGCGCCGATTCGAGGACGACGGCGCTGAGTGCGAGCGTGTTGTCCGGAGCCTCGAGGAATCGATCAAGGAGATGCCGCCACACCTTCGCGCCCTGAGCGGGCGGCAACTCGGCGGCCCGGATGACGGACCACTCGGCGCTTTGGCGATTCGCACGGTCGATGACCACATTCAGTGCCGAGGCGATCGCCTCGGGGTCGCCACCGGCGTTGGCCTCGATGGCATCGGCGATGGCCTCGACGAGCGGCTCACCGTTGCGAATCGCGGACCCGAGTCCGGGATCGATCGCCGTTGTTTGTGCGAGCAACTGGAGGCCGCAGCGCACGAGTGCCGATTGCGAACGCTCGCTCTGCGCGAACTGCTTCCACGCCTCTTGCCCGGCCTTGGGGGCGAGTGCAAGCGCGGTGCCGTTCACCATCATGCGCGTGGGTGCGGAGTACGCCTCGCCCCGCGAAAGGCGGAGCATGGGGGCAACGGCGTCCGTGATGCGGTAGAGCAGCACGGCTCTCGACAGTTCCTGCATCACGAGGTTTTTTGAGTCGGGCGTCTCTCGATCGAGCCTCGTCTCAAAGGCATTCCATGCTTCAGGACCGTCTGGTGCGATGAGGAGCGCACATGCAAGCGCGGCCACCTCAGTGGAGGCGTCCACAGTTGCCGCGCGGAGCGTGTCCGTATCGACCTTTTCGCCCACGCGATGCAGTTCCGCATTGAGGACCACCCGATCGAGTGTCGGCAGGTCTGGAAGTTCCAGCAGGCGGCGAATCGTTGTCGGTGTCATCAGCCGGAAGCCGACCGCGTTGCGCAGAGCCGTCGACCGATCCTCTGTTGACGCGAGCCGCTCGACGAGTGCCGGGTCGATGTCGCGTGTGGGGGAGAGTTCTGCGAGGCCGAGGATTCCGTCGACGCGCGAACTCCAGTCGGCCGATCGGGTCAGCGCCTCAAAGAATGGCTTGAGCGCGGGGTCCTTGAGCGCCCGAAGGGACACGATGAGCGCATGGTGCTCGCGCTTCTCCGACGGCAGCACGCACCGTTGAAGCGTTGCAACGCTGCCGTCGAAATGGTCGGTTCTCGGATACTGCGCCTGGGCACCTGCGGCGAGCGCCATCGCCGCGATGAAGACGAACCGGACCGCCGTCGGGCATTGCCCCGTGAACATCCATGCGCTGGGGCGACGCGTGTCGGGCACCCCCGAAGTGTAACGGCGACGCTCGGCGCTGACCTCACGCGCGCGGTTGGAGAATCGCGCGGCGTGCGCGGTCGAGAAGTTCGTCAACGCCAATCGGGCCATTGGCATCCTCGACCATCCCGCCGGCTTCGATGAGGCTCCGGTACCGGGCGGCCGCCGCGTGCACGGTGGAGTGGGTCGATCGGCCGAGCGCACGCGCAATCTCGGGGAAGGAGAGCATTGTCATCTCACGAGCGAGGTGCGCCGCGAGTCCGCGCGCCGCGACCACTCGCCGGTGTCGGCCCGATCCGAGGAGGTCGGCGCACTGGACTCCGGACGCTTCGCAGACCCCTTCGATCACTTCCGCGATACGGACAGGGCGTTGCGCGGCACTCGGTGCCCCGCGTCCAAGGGCACGCTCGACAAGAGCGCGGGAAATCGGTGCGGCGCTCCCTTCGATGCCGTGAAGAGCGACCACCGTGAGGATCGCCCCCTCGATCTCCCGTGCAGTCCTTCCAGTCCGTTCGACCAACGCCTCAAGCGCCTCGATTCCGAACGAAAGTCCGCGGCGTTGGGCGAGCGACACGGCCAGTGACCGACGAGTCGCGAGGTCCGGCTCGCCGACCTGCACCACCATCCCCGCAAGAAATCGGCTGATGAGCGGCGCGCTCATCTTCTCGATCTCGCGCGGGTGTGCATCAGAAGCAATCACCACTTTGGAACCGAGGTAGCCGATGGCATCGATCGTGTGGAGGCACTCGGACTGGGTCGCCGACTTGTTGGCGAGGAAGTGCACATCGTCGATGGCGAGGAGGTCGAGCTTGCGCATCCGCCGTCGGTACGCGTCGATGGATCCGTCTCGGATGGCGGCCACGAATTCGTTGGTGAACTGCTCGCCGGTGGTGTAGCGAAGGCGAGCCACCGGCCGCCGTTCATGAAAGGCACGGCACACCGACTGCAAGAGGTGGGTCTTCCCCACACCACAGGCTCCGTGAAGGAACAATACGCGCAGTGCGGGATCGTCGGCGTCGGCGATGTGTCGTGCACTCTCGAACGCCAGCCTGTTCGGGGCCCCAACAATGAAACCGGCGAAGGTTCGCCACGGCGCGCTGTTGGCGGTGGAGCGCACCTGCGGCTCGACCGCGCCGAGAGCGGGCAGTGGATCCGGCGCTGTTGCGGGGGCGGTGGATGCCGGTGCGGCGTCGGGGATTGGCACGGCCTCGATCACGAGGTCGCACGATCCGCGAAGGACCTCACGGCCGCACCGTCGCAGGTCGTCGGCGAAGTGCCGTTGGATCCACTCCGACGCAAACGCCGTCGCAACACTGACCCGCACGGTGGACCCGTCGATGCCAATGCGCGTGGCGGCGCCGAACCAGAGATCGTGCTTCCGCTCTCCAATCGCGTCGCGAAGAACCGCCGAAAGCGCGCGCTCTGGTGTCGTGAGGTCGATCGATTTGATCGGTGCGGTCGCTGTCACTGTCACCCTCTCCGTGGCGATCGCGTGCGCCGATCATGGCGCTGGATCCCGCGGCACTTGTTCGTTCTAGACGAGTCCTTCACGGCAAGGGACGCGGTGCCGCGCATTCGCGCGCGACCGAAGCTGACCCTTCATCGCGGTGCATCCGTGCCGGGCGACGGGTGGAGCGTATGGTCCGAAAGAGAAAAACCGGCACGCCGAGTCGTCCCATTTTTCAGCGCGTCCGTAACCCGATAGTTCATCGGCACCTGAGCGATTCCGAGAGAGTCCTCACGCGCGAATCTTCGCGTTGTCCACGCGGCGTGGATAAGTCGTGGGAAGTGCACTCCGCGCGACGCGGGCAGCTGGTGCCACCAATGCCGTGCGGCGAAGGTGCGTGCGAAAAGCCCGCGATCGGTAGAGCCGCATCGCCGGCACATTCGCCTCGTCGCATGCAAGCGTGACAGATTCGCCCGCGGTGCGTTCGAGCGTGGCATCGAGGAGAGCGCGGCCGAGCCCGATCCCTCGCGCGCGCTTCGCGAGCCCGAAATAGACCAACTCCATGCAGTGGGTCGATGGGATCTCGCTCACGAGGGAGACGCCGGACGGGATGCCATCGAGTTCCATGATGAGCCAGCGCGAGAAGTCTGGAGTGCCGCTGCGCAGGTGGCCATCGAGGATGTCGGAGGTCGGGCGCAATTGCGACAGGCCGGGGCAGTCGAGGGATTCGATGTAGGTCTCCGCAAGGAGGCACTCGAGAAGGGCTCGCTCGCTGGGGTGCCATGCTCGCACGCGCGCGCCGTCGGGGAGACTCGCCCGAGGAGGTGCGGTGTTGCGCGCTCGTTCCAGATAGGCAAGGGTTCCAATGACGCGCATTCCCGCTGCCTCGTGGACGCGTCGTTCTTGGGCACGCAGTGGCTCCAGGAGTGCCTGAATCATCAGCGCCCCGAGTTCTGGCGCACGCCGAATCGCCTCGCGAACGAGCCCTTCGACCGCGGCGCAATCGATGGGGGTCTTCGGCGCTGTTGCGAGGAGCATCGCGGTTCGCCCTGGATAGGCGCACAGGATCGCGGCGTGAGCCATCGCCCCTGAGGCGGAGGGGACCGCAAGGAGCAGGTGCGGACCGTCGGTCCGTCCGAGATCGACGAACCGCCGTGCCTGCTCTCGAGACCCACCGAAGATGGCTGCAAGTGCATCGCCGCGACGGCTTGCCGACGGCTCGACCACTCGAGATTGCAAGGCCGCCGACGCACTCACGAAGGTGAGGGTAGCACCGCCGAGACGCGCTACACTTGGTGAATGCCCCGCGTTTGTGCCCTCATGTCAGTCCTTGCCGTCGCGACCTCGATGATGGCGACCGCGCATCCCACAGGCCCGCAGGACTCGACCACGCGCCCCCCGGAGGCAAAGCCCCACGAACCGCTCCCAATGGACCCGTCGGAGGTGGTGTCGAGTGAGCCCGCGCCCGGCGCTTGGCAGTTGAGCTTCACGCTCGGTGAATTGCGGCTCTATCGCGACCCCGAGACCCACATTGCATATTGGTACTTGACCTACAAGGTGGTCAATCGCACGGGGCAGGACCGTTGGTGGGGGCCGAAGTTTGAGTACTTCGACGACCATGGCACCCTCGCGCGTTCGGGGAGGAATGTGCCCGTCATCGTCACCAAGCGCATCGAAGCGCTGATCGGCAATCCGCTCGTGGAGGACCAGTACCAAGTCCTCGGCGAGATCCGACAGGGCGAGGCCAACGCGAAGGAGGGCTTCGTGGTGTGGCCAGCGGAGCCACTCAAAGCGACTGAGATGCACATCTTCGTGCGCGGCGTGTCGAGCGAGGTGAAGGCCGTGCCGGACCCAAAGTCGAGCGAGGTTCGCCAAGTTCACAAGACGATCAAGTTCGACTTCCGGGTGCCAGGGGACCCGCGGGCGCGCGGTGCCGATGCGGTTCCCTGCGAACAGACGCAGTGGATCATGCGGTAGCGCCCTCGGATCTTTCGGCCAATTGGCGCTCGGAGATTGGTGTTCCAGTCTGACCGGACTACTATTCTGGACATGGCCGATGAAACCGAGGCGGGATCGTCTTCGGGATCCGGTAGTGGGACTGCTCCACGCGCGAGTCAACGCGCTCGCGACCGTCGGTGAGTTGCGCGTGCTCAGACCGCGCCGAAAGGAACGGGTTGGCCGTCAGACCGGGGGTGGCCGGTGGGGGTAGAGGCGGCCGCAATGAGTGCGAGCGCAAGCGCGGGGCCGAGCATTGTCGTGAGTGGAGACCTTGCCATCGAGCCCGCATCCCGCTAGACTCCGGCGCTCGATTCCCCCACGGAGCAACTGCCATGGCGCACAAAAAAGGACAAGGCTCAACCCAGAACGGACGCGACTCGAACGCGCAGTACCGAGGCATCAAGGTCTTCGGTGGACAACTTGCGCAGTCGGGCGCGGTGCTCGTGAGCCAATGCGGCACGAAGTGGCGCGCCGGCTATCTCGTCCGGCAAGGTCGGGACTACACGCTGACTGCGCTCGCGGACGGCATCGTCCGATTCCGCGGTCGGTCGGTGGACATCATCCCATCGGACCCGAATACGCCGCGCTTGGCGATCGACCGATAGGTTGGCATTGCGCACGCATTGACTCGGGGCGTCTCATGATGCCACCTCACTCGAGTCCGCATGTTTGTTGATACCGCCATCATCACCATCCGATCCGGACGCGGCGGCGACGGGTGTTGTCATTTTCTTCGTCTCAAGGGGAATGCCAAGGGGGGGCCCGATGGTGGCGACGGAGGCAAGGGCGGGGATGTCATCGCGGTGGCGGATGAGCATCTCGACACTCTTGTGCAGTTTGCCTATCGCACGCACTGGTTTTCCGCGTGTGGCGAGCCGGGACTCGGAAAGCGGCAGGCCGGAAAAGCTTCGCCAGACCTCGAGGTGCCTCTCCCGCTGGGCACGCAGGCGTTCGATGTCGCCACAGGGGAACTGATCGCCGAAATCACACGCGCGGGAGACCGTGTGATCCTCGCTCGCGGCGGTGAGGGCGGTTTCGGCAATGACCACTTCAAGTCGGCGGTCCACCAAACGCCGCAGGAAACAACCCCAGGGGGTGACGCTTCGGAGATGCAACTCCGACTCGAACTTCGCCTCATTGCTGATGTCGGGCTCGTCGGGCTTCCCAACGCGGGAAAGAGCACCTGGCTCAAGGCGTCCACCCGCGCCAACCCGAAGATTGCGGACTATCCGTTCACGACGCTTTCGCCCCAACTGGGGATCGCTGCGCTCAGCGATGAGCGCCGCCTGGTGATCGCGGATCTTCCCGGGCTCATCGAAGGTGCGTCGCAGGGCATCGGCCTCGGCCACGACTTTCTCCGTCACATTGAGCGGACGCGCGTCATCCTTCATGTCGTGAACGCGTTCCCTGAAGATGGTTCCGACCCGCTGGCGAACCACCGCATCATCCGCCGCGAGCTCGCCGACTTCAGCGATGCTCTTGCCCGGAAGCCCGAGATCGTTGTCATCAACAAGACCGACCTTCTCCCAGAGGACGAGCGCGATGAGCGCATCAGCGGACTCGTCTCGCGTTTCCGAAAAGAAAGAGGTGTGACGGCGATGGCGGCGAGTGCCGCAACCGGTCAGGGCGTTCGCGAGGCCACGGAGGCTGTGTGGTCGCTTGCGAAGGGCGTCGAGATCGAGCCCGCGTCTACTCCTCGTCGAACTTGCTGACGATCAGTTGGAGCAGTCGGGCGAGCGTCTCTTGTTCGTCGGTTCCGTCGCACTCGATTTCGATTTCTGTGCCTTCGGTCGCGGCGAGAAGCAGCATCTGCATGATGCTCTTGCCGTCGAGCCACTCGCTCGACTCGGCTCGCCTCACCCGCACTTCACTTGACTGAGCGCTTGCCATCTGCACGAAGGCCATGGCGGGGCGTGCGTGGAGCCCAAGCTTATTCAGAATCGTGGTGCGCGCGCTGATCACCGAAGTCACTCAGCGCGGTGCACGGAGTCCATCCACCTCGTCGACGAGTGTGAGGACATCGTCGGCGGTCTTGGCCTGCCGCATGAAGCGCCTGAACGACTCCTGGCTGAGCGCACCAAACACCATCTCCATGGCAGAGAGATGCGCCTCGGGATCGCCAAGCGGGCTCAGCAGAAACACGACGCTGTAGACGGGCTGACGGTCGAGCGCATTGAAGTCGACGCCCGCCGGAACGATTCCCACTGCGGCCTGAGGGTGCTTGACGAGGTGACTCTTTGCGTGTGGCACCGCCACGCCGTGCCCGAATCCAGTCGAGCCCTTTCGTTCGCGGGCAATGGACTCCTTGACGATGCCCGTCCGATCCGAGTCCGCAATCACGCCCGATGACGCGAGGGCGGCGACGAGGTCCCCGATCACGGCATCGCGCTTCGAGGCCTTCAAGCAGGGGAGGATCGCCGTCGCCACCACGACATCGCGCAACTTCATCGTGGAACCGATGCTAGCGGGGGCTCAAACCCCCGTCCATCATCGGTGGTGATGGCGAACGCGATCCTTGTAGTGGGAGAGTTGCCGCGCACCTCGATCGACTGCAAGGTCGACGCACGCATAGAGATTCGCATGCTCGAAGTTGCAGATGAAGTCTTCATGACGCTCGACATCCGATCGGATTTCGACATGGTATCCCAGCGGAACACGCTCAACCGTGACCGCGAGCTGTTGGAGTCCACGGAAAAACCGCGGCAACCGTCCCACCTTTGATGTGATGTACTTCGTGATCGCCTCGGTCAGTTGCATGTGCTTTGCGCTGATGGTGATGAGCATGGGTCAATCCTCCAGGGCGTGCAGCGGTCCGTTCCCGCCTCGGCTCACGCGGCCGAGCAGGACCCCTGTGTCATCGGAGACGCATCGTCGGCACGCGCGGTTCGTGCCAAGCATGAACGATTTGAATGTGTTCACGGGGGGGACGCATGACCTGATGCAAGCCGTACCTGTACTGTGGCATATGAATCGGCACGGCGAAAGCGGAGGGTCAAGTTTTCGCCGGCATTCTTCTTGGCGGAGACGAGGAGAAAATCGCCGACCCCGCGGACATCGGTGCCATCCATCTGCGTGATGACATCGCCGACCCGAAGCCCCGCGCGCTGCGCGGGCGCCCCGTCTTGGACCGAGTCGATGCGCACGCCGTCGGGAAGCCCCGAGACCGAGACTCCCATCACGCCATCGCCCTCGGTCACCGCAGCATCGATCGGGCCTCGCTCGCGAACCCACGCCTTCCACTGGGCCTCGATCCTTCCAAGTGGGGCTTCAAGGGACGCTTCGAGGGCCCGGCGACCCGTCGGATCGCTCTCGAATCCCGAGACGAGCGCTCGGTAAAAGTCGGCCAGTTTGCCCTGCTGCGCGACATAGAGCAGCAGAGAACGGGCCTGCGCGTAGCGATCAATGGGGGTGGCGAGGAACGAGGCATCATCCATGGCCACGAATTCGGCCAACGGCACCTCTCGGTGGCGGCGCACGAGTTCGTAGGCCTCGTTCGTCCGGAGATTGGGGAGGATGACGACCTCTTGGGCCGGACCACGCTGCCAGTGCTCGAACAGCGTGGCAATTCCCTCCTGAATCCATAGGGGGTGGTGCTGACCCTTGCGGGCCATGTGGCCGTGGTGAAGGACGTGCGTGTACTCGTGCCTGAGGGACGCGCCCGTGTCGCGCGTGACCAGTCGACGGGGACCGTGCTCGTAGAGGCCGGCGTGCTCGGGGTTCTTGAAGAACAACTCAGCATCGGCCGTCGTTGAGATCACGAGGAGGACGGCCTCGTCTTGGATCCCACCAAAGAGCGTCTGAGTGAGCGCTCCAGAGAGCGATCCGAGCGCCGTGATGGTGCGATCAAGGCTTTCGCGATCGATCGACGAGGCAATGAGGAGGTTGAGTCCAGGGTTGGTCTCGATCCTGTACCTGCCGCCGCCAAACCGATCAAGCCAGTTGCTCAGCGACTCCCGCGCACGGGCATCGCCGGACAGGGTCTCTCGTGACGGGGGCGTTGCTCCTCTCGGTGGTGGGTCCGCTGATGGACCGCGTGCGCGAACCTCGCGCCGAACGTCCTCAACCTGTCTCCATGCCTCGTGTGCCCGGGCGCGTGCCAGATCCGCGTGAGTGGCCAACGCGGCGTCGTCAAGCCACCCGGCGCGAAGTGCGGCAATGGCGAATGACGCGCTCTGTCGAGGATCACCCATCAGCGACGAAACTCGCGCCGCATCGAAGAGCGACTGAGAGTCGCCAGGGTGAGCCGCGATGAACGCCTCAAGCACGGGGAGTGCGTCGGCTGGCTTTCCTGCCGAGACGAGCCGCGAAACCGTTCGTTCCACCTCGCCGCGCGATGGGGATCTCGGTTTCGCCGCGCCGTCCTGCCAATGATCCAGACTCGTCGCGACAGCGCACGACAGAGCGCACGCGCCGGCGGCCAAGGTCAGGCTCGCCGGGTGCATGCGAGCGATTCTCGTTGTGAGAGCCAGAGCGCAACGGCTTCTGGGTATGCCGTGCGCTCTGCGTCACGGACCCGTGCGCCGAGCGTCGCCACAGTGTCGCCTGGCTCCACCGTCACTCTGCGTTGGAGCAGCATCGGACCGTGGTCATACTCGTCGTCGACGAGGTGAACGGTGCATCCTGTCACGGGCTCGCCGGCGCCAAGGACCGCGTCGTGCACACGATCTCCGTACATGCCCTTTCCACCAAAAGAGGGCAGCAGTGCCGGGTGAATGTTGAGGACGCGCCCATGCCACTCGCCCACCCGGAACCGGCGTAGGTACCCGCCCAGTAGGACGAGGTCGATCTTGTGTTCGCGCAGGATCGCGTCCAGACGATCACTGGACGCGTCGCAGGGCGGTCCGTCGACGACGGCAACATCGACACCGGCCGATCGGCAACGGTCGACCGCCCCGATGTCACTGCGATGTGACACCACGAGAGCGATCGACACGCCGAGCGTCCCCGCGCGGTCCTTCTCAATGAGGTTGACTGCCGTCGAACCGCCGCCCGACACAAGGACCGCGGCGCGTGGGCGAGCCTTCACAGTGGCAGCCCCGAATCACCGTCGAGCGTGGGGGGGCTGATGAACGGAATCGGCCGCTGATCGGGTCCGAGAGCGACCATCTTGATGAGCGCGTTGGTCACACGGATCTCCTCGCCGGTCGCATATCGCTCCGCCGCGACCGATACCTGCACGGTGGCCGAGGAACGGCCGGTGGATCTCGTCTTCGTGCGCAGCGTCACGAGTTCACCGACGAAGACAGGCGCGACGAACTCGATGCGCTCCACCAACACCGTGACCCAGCGGTGCAATCCGAGCGTTCGCGCGTGCACATACGCCGCTTGGTCGATGTAGCTCATGATCACCCCGCCGAAGACCGTCCCGTTGTGATTGGTGTCGCGCGGCATGGTCATCACGCGCAACACGAGGCGGCCATCGGGGTGTTCCATCAACCAGATCGTAGTCGTTGTTTCGGCTTGGACTCCCGCTTCGGCCGCGCGCCATGGGCCGGGTCCACGAGCATGCGTCGCAGGTAGCCGCCAGTGCTGCTCGATGAGCAGGCCGCGACAGCCTCAGGCGTACCGGTGGCGATCACACGGCCGCCGCGCTCGCCGCCCTCGGGTCCCAAGTCGATGATCCAGTCGGCGCAATTTATGACATCCAGGTTGTGTTCGATGACAACAAGGGTGTTGCCGGAATCAGCGAGCCGCTGCAGGACATCGAGGAGCCGATGCACATCGGCGAAGTGCAAGCCGGTCGTTGGCTCATCGAGGACATGGAGCGTTCGCGCTGACGACGCCACGCCGAGCTCCGCCGCGAGTTTGATCCGCTGGGCCTCGCCGCCCGACATCGTCGTGGAGGCTTGTCCCAACTGCATATAGCCGAGTCCGACCGCATTGAGGCACTCAAGCATCCGTGCGATGCGCCCGTGCGCTTCGAAAAAAGTACACGCCTCCTCGATGGTCATGCCCAGGACGGCGGCGATGCTCCGGTCTCGATAGCGGACTTCAAGCGTCTCTCGGTTGTAGCGCGCCCCATGACACGCCTCGCACTCCACGAAGACATCGGGGAGAAAGTGCATCTCCACGCGGGTGACCCCCTGACCCTGGCATGTCTCGCAGCGACCGCCCTTGACATTGAATGAAAACCGTCCCGGCTCATATCCCCTGAGCCGAGCTTCAGGGACCCTCGTGAACACCTTTCGGATCTCGTCGAAGATCCCGGTGTAGGTGGCGGGATTGGAACGGGGCGTTCGTCCGATCGGCGACTGGTCAACCTCGATGACACGGTCGATGGCCTCCAGGCCGTCGATCGAGTCGTGTGCTCCTGGCAACTCCTTGCCCTGGTGGAGGCGTCGTTGCGCGGCCTTGAGGAGGATCTCCGTCACCAGCGTGCTCTTGCCGCTGCCAGACACTCCGGTGACGCACACAAATCCGCCAAGGGGGAACGAGACATCAATGGACTTCAGGTTGTTCTGCCGTGCACCGCGAACGCGGATTGCGTTTGCCTCGGTGAGCGATCGACGACTCTTCGGGATGGTGACCCCACGCACTCGCGTGAGGTACTGGCCTGTGAGGCTCGCGGGTACCGCCTCGATGTCGGTGAGCGCACCCTGGGCGACGATGGTTCCTCCGTGGCAGCCCGGCCCGGGACCGACATCGACGATGTGGTCGGCGGCGCGGATCGTGTCCTCGTCGTGTTCAACGACGATGACGGTGTTCCCGATTGTCGCGAGGTGGCGCAGCGTGCCGATGAGGCGGTCGTTGTCTCGCTGGTGCAGACCGATGGTTGGCTCGTCGAGCACATAGCAGACGCCCACGAGTCCCGACCCGACCTGAGTGGCGAGCCGGATCCGTTGCGCCTCACCACCTGAGAGTGTGGACGCACTGCGGTCGAGAGTGAGGTAGCCAAGTCCGACCGCGTCGAGGAAGCCAAGTCGGGCCCGAACTTCCTTGAGGATGGGCGCCGCGATCGTGGCGTGGGATGGACCGAGTCGGAGGCCTGCGACGAAGGCCTGAGCGCGCTCGATCGAGAGCGCGGTGAGCGCCGAGATGTCCATCGCCTCGCTGGGTGACCCAAGGACAACCCCGAGAGCTTCGGATCGAAGTCGCCGTCCGCCGCAGGCTGCGCAGCGGGAGCTGCGCGTGTACGCGCGAAGCCACTCGCGCACGAACTCGCTCTCGGTCTCACGGTAACGGCGGCGCAGCGTTGGCAGGGCGCCCTCGAAGCGGATGCCGAACTCCGCCGTGTCGGCTGCGGTCGTGCCCGTGAGCAACATCCGCGAGGCGCGTTCGGGAAGGTCCCGGAAGGGGGTCGACACCTCGACGCCAACCTTGGCGCAGAACTTCCGCAAGCGTCGCCCATACCACAGCGCCAGTTGCTTCCCGCTACTGCGCCACGGAGCGATCGGAACTTCCGCCATCGTCCGGCTTGGATCGGGGACGACGAGATCCATCTCGAACTCATCGAGCATCCCGAGCCCCGCGCACGCGGGACACGCCCCATGGGGCGAATTGAAGGAGAAGAGCCGCGGTTCGATTTCCTCCAGCGAACACGCCGGGTGCGCCGGGCATGCGAGGCGATCGCTGAACCGCGATTCGTCCCAGCCGCCGTCGGGACGCTCCGAAAGAATCGTCACCGAACCGGCTCCTTGCTTGAGCGCGGTCTCAATGCTCTCGCCGACGCGCGTTCGGTGGTCGGGATCCGGGACCAACCGATCAACGACGACTTCGATGTCGTGGGCCTCGTAGCGCGCGAGACCAAGCGGGTTCTCGCCACCGCGCTTGAGCGCTTCGCGCAGTTCGATGATGGCGCCGTCGATCCGCGCACGGACAAACCCGGCCTTCTGGAGCGTTTGCGCGACATCCTTGTGGTGCCCCTTCTTCCCGCGGATCACAGGAGCGCAGATCATCACGCGCGACTTGGCGAACTGGCTGACCACGGTCTCAACGATCTGTGTGGCGCTCGTGGCGGCGATTGGCGCCCCGCACACACGGCCCGACTCGTCGCGATGCCAGCAGGTCGGCTGACCGCAGCGGGCGTAAAGGAGTCGCAGGTAGTCGTAGATTTCCGTGGTGGTGGCCACCGTCGAACGCGGTGTGTGGCCGCCCGTACGCTGTTGAATCGCAATGGTGGGGGGCAGGCCATCGACCGACTCAACCTGCGGCTTGTGCATCTGGTCGAGGAACTGCCGCGCGTATGCGGAGAGGCTCTCCATGTACTTGCGCTGGCCCTCGGCGAAGATCGTGTCGAACGCGAGTGAACTCTTGCCGCTCCCAGAGACCCCAGTGATCACCACGAGCCGGTCGCGCGGGATGTCGATGTCGACGCCTCGGAGATTGTGTTCGCGCGCACCCCGGACGCGAATCGCACGGGAACTCGAGGCTGTGGCGTCGCGGCGGGCCATGGTGGGGCAGATAACGGGCTCGAAACAGGCATTTCTGCGCCTCCGGTTGCCCAGGCGCGAATGGGTGGCATGATAGGCGCACGATTTGTGCATCCTTCGGATCGGCCGGACCGAAATGAAGGTCACTCGAGGAGTTCAGCGTGTCCTTAGGTCCAGCCGCCACCGTCGATTCCACTGCTCGTTCCGCCCAAGCGCGGGCGCACCGCGCTCTCGGTTCACGGATTCGTCCTTCGGTGCCCGCGCCGAGCGACGCCCCCGCGCCCGCGTGCGCCGATCCCGATCTCCAAGACCGTTCGCAGAGCATCCGCCTTCGCGGTGCCGCTGCCCCTCGCGTGGGCAGCCCCTCGCGGCCGTGATCAGCCGCGTCGGCGGCGTCGAGTTCCCTTTTTTCCAGAGTGCCGACCCGCGGCCGAGCCCGGTGGCGGCTCGTCGCGTTGCCTCGCGCGTTCGGCGTCGTCACCCACACTGAAGATCGCTTCCACAGAGTCTCGCACCCGTCCGACCTCGTCGCGGAGGTGCGCTGCGCGCTCGAAGTCCAGACTCTCGGCGGCTTCGAGCATCTCGGCTTCAAGTTCTTCAAGAAGTGCCGCTTTGGGGATCGACCGCGGTTCCTTCTTGCGCGGCGCACTCGCGCGGACGGACGCGAGCTCTCCCTCGAGCGCGTTACGGCGCTCTTTGACGATCGTGCGCGGCACGATCCCGTGAGCCTCGTTGTGCGCGAGCTGCTTGGCGCGGCGTCGGCCGATCTCGTCGAGCGCCCGCTGCATTTCGGGCGTCACGCGGTCGGCGTAGAGGATGCAACGAGACTCGGCGTTTCTTGCAGCGCGGCCCATCGTTTGAATCAGACTCGCTTCGCTGCGCAAGAACCCTTGTCGATCCGCGTCGAGGATGCAGACGAGCGCGACCTCGGGGAGGTCGAGTCCCTCGCGCAGAAGATTGACCCCTACGAGGACATCGAACAATCCTTCGCGCAAGTCGCGGAGGATTTCAAGCCGATCGAGCGTCTCGATGTCGCTGTGGAGATATCGCACACGCACGCCTGACTCGTCGAGATAGCGCGTCAGGTCTTCGCAAAGGCGCTTCGTGAGCGCGGTCACAAGGGTGCGGTGGCCACGCTTCGCGACGGGACCGACCTCGCGGAGGATGTCGGCGACCTGATCTCGGGCCGAACGCACTTCGACGGGTGGGTCGACGAGCCCGGTGGGACGGATGACCTGCTCGGCGACGACGCCGCCAGACTTCTCCAACTCGAATGGCGACGGCGTCGCGCTGACGAAGACGCACTGCGAGATGAGCTGTTCCCATTCGGCGAACATGAGTGGACGATTGTCGAGCGCACTGGGAAGGCGGAAGCCATGCTCGACGAGCGTCGTCTTTCGGGCGCGGTCGCCCGCGTGCATGCCGCGCAATTGGGGGATCGTGACATGGCTCTCGTCCACGAACATCAGCCAGTCGTCGGGCGCGCGTCCGGGCATGCGACGGAAGTAGTCCAAGAGGCAATACCCGCGACTGCCAGCTCCGCGGCCTTCCATGTGCCGCGAGTAGTTCTCAATCCCGGGGCAGATGCCGGTCTCGGCGAGCATTTCGAGGTCGTACCTGGTGCGCCCAAGAAGCCGCTGCGCTTCAAGCAGTCTGCCCTCGGACTGGAGGCGAGAGACCTGCTCTTTCATCTCTTCGCGGATGGACTCGATGGCTCGAACGAGTTGTTCGCGCGGCATCATGTAGTGCACTGCGGGGAAGATGTACGCGCGCTCCTCCTCGCTCATGACCTCGCCGGTCATCGCGTCGAATCGCTCGATCCGCTCGACCTGCCTGCCGAAGAGTTCGATTCGCACTGCAGCCTGCTCGTAGGCCGGCCACACCTCAATCACCTCGCCGCGCGCCCGGAAATTGCCGCGTCCGGGAGCCGCATCGTTGCGCGAGTATTGCATGGCCACGAGCGAGCGGAGGAACTCGCTCCGATCAAGCGTCGACCCCTTACGGACAATGGCGGATCGATTGGCGTACTCCTCGGGTGATCCGAGTCCGTAGATGCACGACACGCTGGCCACAACGATGGAGTCAGTGCGGTGCAGCAGATTGCTCGTCGTCGCCAGCCGCAGACGGTCGAGGTCCTCGTTTCGCGAGGAGTCCTTCTCGATGTAGATATCCCGCGCTGGCAGGTAGGCCTCAGGTTGGAAGTAGTCGTAATACGAGACGAAGTAACTCACCGCGTTCTCCGGGAAGAGCGCCTTCATCTCCTCGAAGAGTTGCGCGGCGAGGGTCTTGTTGTGGCTCAGGATGAGCGCAGGTCGCTGCGTCCGCTCGATGACATTGGCCATCGTGAATGTCTTGCCGGTGCCAGTCGCGCCGAGAAGCGTTTGAAAGGGTCGGCCCTGTGCGATGCCCGCAACGAGATCGGCGATCGCTTGGGGTTGATCGCCCGATGGCTTGTGCGGGCTATGGATCCTAAATGTTGCGGGCATTGCAGGTTGACGCTTCACAAGCGTAGCCGCGGTCCACAGACCCGCGGCCACACGCCGGTGGTGGACGGACTGGACCAAAGAGCGATCGGCGTTGCTCGCGGCGTGCTAGGGGGCCGCGAGGAGCCGCGCGGGTGCGAGACGCAGAACCCGCGCGATGGCTGGAAGCGAGGCGAGCACCGCGGCGAACACAACCGCAACTCCTGCGATGGCCGCGACGCGACCGTGCAGAATGGGACGCAACTGAAGTCCGATGAGGTCGTGGTAGACGCGCGACTCCATCCATGCCAGTTGCCAGCCGAATGCCGTCCCGACGAGCGCCGCCGCCACGCCGGTCAGGATCGCCTCGGCCGCGACGAGACGCGCCAAGAGCGCGCGGCTTGCGCCGGTCGCTTCAAGGATGCCGAACTCTCGTGCGCGAGCCGACACGCCGGCGGCGATCACGGCGCCGCCAGAAAGAGATGCCAACGCGAGCACCCCGACGGCGATCGCCGAGCAGATCGTGAGGAGGAGCGATCCGATGTCGATGACCTGCTCGCGAATGGCGCGCGCGCTGGCGAAAATGGCTCCCGGCGCCGCGGCCTCGATGGCGCGGCCAAGCGCCTCGTCCGTGCGCGCGGACCCATCGGTGGCAAGCGACATCTGAATCAGGAACGCCTCTCTCGACCCAAAGTGCCGTTCCACAGCGTCGAAGTCCATGAACACGCAGCTGAGCGCGTGGTCCATGTAAAGGCTTCGAATGCCGAAGTACTGGGTGGCGACATCAAGCCCCGCTGCGCCCACGACGCCAACGACCTCGAACGACAAGTGATGGTCGGCGCGTCCAAGTTCGATGCGGTCGCCCGGTTCAATCGCACGCGCTTCCATGAATTCGTTCGCCACGAGGATCGCGTCGCCGTCCTTGAGCCGTGCTGCGGCGCGCTTGGGATCCCCTGCGATCCACTCGAGGCGGTTCATGGCGAGAAACGCATCGACATCGAAACCGATGCAGGTCACATGCCGAGTGGAGACCCCGTCGAGGCCCAGCAGTTGCTCGCCCTGGATCTCAAGCGGGTGGTAGCCAACGGCCGCGCATCGCAGCGCCCCCGGCAACGCGCGGATGCGTGCGAGTTCAGCGCCTGTGAACCCCGTTGACTTGAACGCGAAGGCATCGCCGAATCGAACGCGCGAGGTCACTTCGTCGAGCATCGCGCGACCACTTGTCCAGGTCGCGACAACGATGGCGACTCCAATCATGAACGCACCCGAGACCATCCCCATTCGCCAGAGCCCGGCGCGCGCTGAGACCCGAAGGAGCGGCGCCGGAAGGGCGAGGATCCTTTCGAGTGACGGGGCGAGGATCCTGGTCACAAGAGAGAACACGGGAATCGCGGCGAGAAACCAGCCTGCGTGGAGGAGCGGGAGTCCGACCCCGATGTAGAGCCAGAACCTCTCGTCGCGATCAGGAACCAGCAGGAGCGCCAATTGCGCCCCCAGGCAGGTCGCGGCCACCACAACGGCCAGCCAGAGGTGCGACCGACGCCATGGTTGCGCGTGGGGGGAAAGCGAGCGCAACACGGCGACGCGCGACGCGCGCCACGCTGGGATAAGCGCGCCGAGGAGGCCGGCGCCGACCGCACCCACGAGGGCAACGATTGGTCCGAGGGCGCCAAGCGAAACGCCCAGTGGGAGTTCCTGCGTGTACCACCACGCGGCCGCGCACATGATCGCGATGCCGATGGGGATGCCGGCGAGGCCGGCGATGGTGCAGAGAACGCCCCCAGCCAGAAACTGCGATGCGCACAACTGCGAACGGGAAGCCCCGACGCAACGCACGATCGCGAGGTCCCGCTGCTGCTGTGCGAGCGAAGTTGTCATTGCCGTTGCCGTGATGATGGCGCAGCAAAGAAACGCGAGCATCGTCACGATGGCGAGCGCGAGATTCCCCACACGGGACGGCGCCGCAAGCCCGCTCGTCGCCGCCTCGGTCGGTTCGAGTTGAAGCGGGGCCGCGACGCGACCACTGTTCGCCTCGATCCATGCCGCCGAGTCGATGCCGGGCTCGAGCGCAATCGAAATGAGCGCGACCCCGTCGTCGAGGTCAGCCGCCTCGGCGAGCGTCGCTCGCGAGATCTGCCCCGATGGCCGCTGAAGCGCACCGAGACTCGGGCGCTCGTAGATACCGGTGACAACAAGTTCCATCGGCGCGCCGAAGCGGACCACTCGAAGGCGCGTTGAGAGGCCGGCGTCGAGCACCTTCGCGGCGAGTGGGTCGATCCCGATCTCGCTGGGGGCCGATGGCGCGTGTCCGCTCGTGTACACGACCTGCGCGAACGCTGCCTCGGTGCCGAGGTCACTTCCACGGAACCGCAGGGTGGCCCGTCGCGGCGTACCGTCCCGGCCGGTGGCTCCGCCGGCGCGCTCGAGCGTGAGTGATCCGTGCGTCCGGCCCGCAGCCGCGCTGACGCCGGGCCACGCGCGGACTTCATTCAGGATCTCGGGATCGAATCTCGCTTCGTGGCGGTGCACGATCCGAGCGTCGGCCTCGCCAACGAAGCGGGCGATGCGTTCGTGCACATTGTCGAGTGCAGTCGTCGTCGCTCC
>SYGQ01000094.1 GCA_005799475.1 Planctomycetia bacterium
CGCGGGGAAGAGCACACTCGTCAAAGTGATGATGACGATCGTGCACGCCGACGAAGCGCACGGCACGATGCTCGGTCGACCGCTGGGAGACCTCGGCGTCTTGCGGGAAGTCGGGTACCTCCCCGAACACCATCGACTCCCCCCCTACCTCACCGGACGACAGGTGATCGAGTTCAGCGGCGCGATGTCGAATGTGCCGCGCCAACCTCGACGCGCGCGTGCCGCGGAACTCCTCGACCGAGTGGGGATGGCCTCGTGGGGCGACCGCTCTCTCGGCAGCTACTCCAAAGGGATGCGCCAGCGAATTGGGCTCGCCTCAGCGCTCGTCAATGATCCGAGGCTCGTCGTCCTTGACGAACCGACCGACGGCGTTGATCCCGTCGGGCGCAAGGAGTTTCGCGACCTCATCGTGCGATTGCGCGACGAAGGGCGCACCGTCATGCTCAACTCGCATCTGCTCTCAGAGGTCGAGACCGTCTGCGCGCGCGTGGCGATCATGGTGCAGGGCCGCATGGCCGCGCAAGGCACGATCGACGAGTTGACCGCGAGTAGCCGCCGTTACGAGATCGTGATCGAGGGGACGCCACCGTCGTGGAGTGACGCGCACACGCGCATCGAACGGCTCCCCGCGGGGAGCCTGTTCTCAAGCGGGATTGCCGGAGAGGGCACGCGCCTTGCATTCCTCGGCCTCGACGCCCTAGGGGCGCAGGCAATTCTCGACCGACTCCGAGCCGAGAGCCGCACCATCGTCGGCGTCCACGCGGTGCGCGAGTCGCTCGAAGATCTCTTCATGCGTGCAGTCACCGATCCAACGACGGGTCTCATCTTGAAGCCCGGAGCCGCGCCGTGATGCAAACCCGAGCCATCTTCGTCGCCGCGTACCGAGAACTGAGCGCGCGGAAGCTGTTCTGGCTCGCCCTGGCGATCACGCTCCTCGTCGTCGGACTCTTCGCCTCACTTGGCATCAACGAAGTGGGGGTGAGCTGGTTCGGCTGGACCGGCGACAGCCCGTACTTCAATTCCGGCACGATGTCGCCGGAGACTTTTTACAAACTCCTGTTCGTGAACTTTGGTGTTGACTGGTGGCTCGGCCTCATGGCGACGATTCTTGCGCTTGTCACCACATGCGGAATCGTTCCTGACCTCGTGGCCCCGGGATCTGTCGACCTGCTCTTGGCGAAGCCGATTTCACGCTCGCGGCTCTTCTTGACGAAGTACGCCACCGGCCTGATGTTCGCGGCGCTGCAGGTCATCGTCTTCTCCGTAGCGAGTTTCCTCGCCATTGGCATCCGCGGCGGCGCATGGGAGTGGACTCTGTTTCTCGCGGTCCCCATCGTGACGGTCACCTACAGCATGCTCTTTTCGATCTGCGCGCTCGTCGGCATGGTCACCCGTTCGTCGATCGCGGCACTCATCATCACGCTGATGGCGTGGGCAGCGATCTCCGCAGTCACGATGGGCGAGTCGCTCACGCGACGCGGTCTCCTTGCCAACACGATGGACATCGCCGCCTGCGAGGCCGAACTCGCTGACGCGGACTCTCCTCCCGACGAAGACGCGCGCGAGGAATTGGAGACGCGGCTGACAACACGCCGCGAACAGCGCGAAACCTGGCTCAGCGTGCATGGCTGGTTCAACCTCGTATCGACCTGCCTCCCCAAGACTGGCGAGACGCTCGACGCACTGAACCGCGTCATCGTCGATCGCGGGATCGGCGACAATGCCGAGGGCGACCGCCGTGGTCCCGATGGCATCTTTGCCCCGCGCATGGCGAGCCGCAAGGAGTTCAACAAGGCGATCGAGCAGGACGACGCATCGCGATCACTCACCTGGATCGTCGGAACAAGCCTCATCTTCGAGGCCGTTGTTCTCGCCATCGCGACGATGCTCTTCGTCCGCCGCGACTACTGACGCGCGCCGCGCGATCAGTGAACGGAGGGCTTCGACTTCGCGGCAGGCTTGCGCTCGGGCAACTGGTACTGCGATGTGTACTCAGGCTTCAGGAAGAAGTAGTAGAGCGTGCCCTCGCAGTACTGTCCGCCCGCGAGAATCTCGGCCGAGGGCCCAATGCCCATGAAGATGTCCGCCCGGCCGGGGGCGAGGATCGCGCCGCCCGTGTCCTGATCGAGCATGAACCGCTTGAATTCCTGACGGCCGCCACCACTGCTCGTCGCTTGCGTGTCAACGAACACGATCCCACCCGGTGGGTACACACTCTTGTCCGTCGCCAGCGATGCCTTGTCCGTGACCTTCACACCAAGACTGCCCGCAGGCCATGTCTTTCCGTCGTAGTTGGCGAAGAACACATAGCGGTTGTTGAGATTCATCTTCTCAATGACCATCGAAGGGTCGCGCTCGTAAAGGCGCTTGATCGCTGAGAGATTGAGGTCCTTCTCTGCGATGGCGCCGCACTCGACGAGACTCGCACCGAGTCCCTTGTACGCGCCGTCGGTCGCGCCCGCGTAGCCGATGAACATCACCTTGCCGTCAGGGAGCAGAAGCTTCGCGCTCCCGTTGACCTGCACGATGTAGGCGTCAAGCGGCGTCGGGAACCACGCGAGTTCCAGCCCAGCGAGCAGGCCGCCCTGATCAATCTGCGCGCGGCTTGGCCACGGCTCGATCGTCGACTCGCTCACACGCCGGCCTACCGGCTTGCCGGTCACGGGGTCGGTCTCAAGCTCCTTGGGTCGGCGATAGATCGGGTACTCAAAGCCAGGCTGTCTCGTCAGCGCGGCCTTGAACTCGGGCGCGTAGTAGCCGGTGAAGAGCACGCCGCCCTTGCCGTTCCATCCCTTGGTCTGCCAGCAATCGAACATCTGCTTGAGCGTCGCGTCGAAGGTGGCATGGTCTTGACTGTCAGTCAGCACTTGACGGAACGCCACCACGCTCGAGGAAGCTTGATCCCAAGTGCAGACTTCAGGAAACGGGAACATCTGAGGGAACCGTGCACGGCTCGATGGCGACTCGTACCACTTCTGGTCTTGATTGAGTGCTTCATTCAGGTACGCATCACGGCCCTGCCACGCGGCGGTGAGATCGGGCCAAGGCTCTCCGGCAGCGAGTTTCCGCAGCGCGCACTCTCCCGGTGCGAGTGGGCGCGCATAATCGGGTTCGGGTCCTTTTTGGGGCGGCGCATCGCATCCCACGGTGGCGAGATTCGCGAGCGCCAGAAGGGAGATACCGATAAAGCGGGTGCATCCTTGCATGGGGGGAATGGTATCAAACTGGAATGGTTGTTCGCATTTTCCCCCGCGGAATGGATAGGATTCGGAAGCCATGACACAGTCGATGCCCACCGCGCTCGCGTTCTTCAACTTCTCCGGCTGGGAGCTCGCGATCATTCTCGTGTTCGGTCTGCTCATTTGGGGGAAGAACCTCCCCGGGCTGGGCCGCTCAGTCGGCAAGACCATCGTCGAGTTCAAGAAGGGGCTCGCGGACATTCCAACCGATGTCACGCAGTCCCAGCAGCCTCCGGCTCAGGGTTCGTACTCGCCGCAACAATCGCTGCCGGGTGCAAGCGCACCGCAGCAGCCCCAGTCGAACCCGCAGTCGCAGTACCAACGCCCGGCCTGACGCGGGAAGGCCGCGGGACGCCCCGCTCGACCGAACAAACGCCGAACACTATCGTGCGCCGGTGGAGACGCTTGACCATCGCGCACTCAAGGCACTCGCGCTGAGATGGCTTTGGCATGCTGGGTGCCGCGCGGTGGCGCTCGAGGTCACCGGCCCCATCCCGCGGTGGCGTTTCGATGCCGCAGGTTGGCGCCACTCGAAGCTCCAGTCCGAGGGGATTGTCATCGAATGCAAACAATCCCGAGCGGACTTTCTTCGCGACAATGGGTCGCTCTCCGAACTCTTTGCCGAGCGAGATCGACTTCGGTTGCGGCGCGCCCACATCGAGGAAACACGCATCAAGATCTACGAGCCGCACTTGCGGCGCACCGAACCAGGGCTGTTTGAGGAGCGCAGCTCGTGGGAGTTTGCGCACAGTCGCCTCGCCGACTATCGGCGTGTGCTCGTCGGTCTTCGAAAAGTGGATCTCGCGCTCCACGGCGAGACAAAGTTCTGCATGATGGTTCGCTACAGGCTGGCAGACCGCTGCTACCTGCTCTGTCCGCAGGGGATGATTCGTCCCCGGGAGCTGCCAGAGGGATGGGGGCTCCTCGAATGCCCTCGGCACATTGCACGGCGTGCCGTGCGCGGGATGGCCGCGTCGACGCTGACCATCCGGGAGACCCGTGAAGCGGTGCCCCTTGTGTCGCGCCCCGATCGCCGCGATCGACTGCTGCGCCACATCGCCGCCGCAGCGAGTCGCGCCGCGTACGGCCAGTTCGCGCGAGACGATTCTCGCGATCGCGCCATGAACGGAATTAGCGGCACACTTTTCGAGCGCCCCTCCATCTCGTCCTAGGTTGCGCGCGCACTCGAGGGGGCGCGTTGCCTCGTCGAGGGCGCATAGGAGGGAAGCCATGAAGCAAAGTCTCGCACGCGGGCCGTCGTTCTCGTTCGCATGGATCTCGATCATCTCGTCGTCGGTGGCGATTGGAGTCAACAACATCGTGACCGCTGATGTTGATGTGCCTCCACCCTGTCCAAAGATGGAGATCCCATGCGATGCACCACCAACGACTGGCGATCCCGGGGCCGACCAACCGTGCGCCTGCGGAGACGGGTCCTGGGTGACTGAAACCACCCATGTGGCATGCGAACCGGCGATTCCGACC
>SYGQ01000011.1 GCA_005799475.1 Planctomycetia bacterium
CCTCGCCCTCGGAAGCATCGGCGCCTTCCTCGTCGGGGAGTCGGCCGCGTTCGACGCTGCACAAGTCGTCACCTGGGCCGCTGAAGTACGGTCGATGGATGCGTCGGGCATGGGTGCGTCGGCTGTGCTGAGAGCGAGCGCCTGGCCGCTTGCCGGAGCGTGCGCGCTCTCACTCGTGATCGCCATCGGCATCCGCCGCGCCGTAGTGAACGGGCCCGAGTGCGCGGATGCGATGGGGCGTCTCCGCGGTCGCTCGCGACCCTGGTGGCGAACCTCGGGCACGATCGTGGCCCTGACATTGATCGGCGTCGGTTCACTCCTGCCGATCATCGTGCTAGGGTTGGACGAGTCGACGCGAGCATCTGGGCGCACCTTTGTCGCGCTTCATGGCCGGGCGTCGTTGACAACTCTCGGCGGCGCGTGTGTCGCTGGGATACTGGGCGCGTTCATGGCCCTGAGCGCAGCCGTCCTCACGATCGAGCGGCGCACCGCAACGATGACGGCGCTCCTCGCCATCGGGCTCGCCGCTCTCGTGATGCCCTCGACAATTCTCGCCCTCGCGCAGGCGGCGCTGTGGCGCTCGCACGGGACCGTGGCGTGGGTGTACGACTCGTGGATCGTCGTGCCGATGGCGCATGCGGGTCGGTATGCGGCGGTTGCTGTGGCGATCGGACTGTTGTCGGGCGCGTCGCTGCCGCGAGAGTGGGTGGATTCGTTCGTCGTCCACGGCAGCTCATCGCGGACGCTGGCCCTCATGGCGTGGCCACGCCTCAGGGGATCGATGGTCGCAGGATTCCTTTCGGTGTTCGCGCTCTCGGTCGCGGAGACTTCCATCGCGGCGCGGCTTCAGCCGCCGGGTGCCGACTGGCTTGCCGCGATGCTGCTCAACGCGATCCACTACCAAGACGCGGCGGCCGTCGTGGCGGCGCTGCCGTGGATGGCCGTCCTTGTGATGGTCTGTGGTGGACTGGCTTCCTTTGTCGTGATCGATCGCACGGAGTCTCCGAGCCTTCGGCAATTCGGAGGAAAGAGGGCATCGATCCTCCTCGTCGCACTCGCATCGATCGTGGTCTTCGGCTGCGGCAACGGCAGCGTGACGGGAGTCGCCGGATCGCCCAACGCCGTCGAGCCACTCCCGGTCGATCTCGTCATCGGACGCGCTGGCCACACGGAAGGCCGTTTTGCCACGCCGCGCGCCATGGCGATCGAACCGACGACCGGGTGCGTCTTCGTGATCGACAAGGACGCTCGCGTCCAGCGCTTTGCCGCCAGTGGCGCCTTTGAGACGCAATGGCGCATGCCCAAGTTCGATCGGGGGAAGCCCACCGGAATCTCCGTGTCCCTCGACGGGCGCATTTTTGTCGCCGACACGCACGAGAACCGAGTGGCGATCTTCTCGCGCGACGGCGAGTGGCTCGGGTCGTTCGGGTCGTACGGAACGGAGCCTGGGCAATTCGTCTACCCCTGCGACATCGCCTTCGGCGACGGTGGCGAGATCTTCGTCAGCGAGTACGGCGGCAATGATCGCGTGCAAGTCTTCGACCGCGACGGTCAGTTCCTCAGGCAGTTCGGCCGCCCCGGCCGGGGGCCGGGCGAGTTCGCGCGGCCGCAGTCGATCGCGTTGTCGATGGACGGCCAGGAGCTGTTCGTCGCCGACAGCTGTAATCACAGGATCCAAGTCTTCTCGAAGGAGGGCGCGCTCAAGCGCACGCTCGGTCGCGCGGGGTCGGAGCGCGGCGATCTAGCCTATCCGTACGGCGTTCATCCGCTCAACGACGAATCCATCCTCGTGGCTGAGTTCGGGAGCTGTCGCATCCAGCGGCTCGATGCGCATGATGGCAGCTCGCGAGGCGCGTGGGGCGGGGGCGGGGTCGAGCAGGGTCGGCTCAACGCGCCGTGGGCCGTCGCGACATACGCCGGGCGCGTGTTCGTCCTCGACTCTGGCAACGCACGCGTGCAGTCGATGCCGACGCACGCGCTTCGATAGGATCGTTCCACGCATGATCCCTCTCGGACTGGAACGACCGGTGGCGCTCGTGCTGCTCGCGCTCCTGCCGCTGTTCTGGTGGTCGAGTTGGCGGCATCGGCACGCCACGGGTCGCGCCCGGGCGATCACGAGCTCGGTGACGAGGTCCGTGCTCGTCGCGCTCTTGGCGTTCAGTCTTGCGCAACCGTCGATCATTCGCCGAGGCGAAGGGGTCACGCTGCTCGTCGTCGCCGATGTGAGCCAATCGATTCCCTCGGCGGACCTTGAGCGAGTGGAGAAGGCGCTCCAGCGGGCTGTGACCGCGCACGAGAGCGATGTTGACCGCGTGGGGGTCGTGACCTTGGCGCGTGGGGCAAGCGTGACACAGATGCCCGAGGTCCACGGCGAAGTGTCCTTCGGATCCCACGGTGGCGACTTGGACGCGAGCGACCTCGCCAAGGGGATCCGCCGCGCCATCGCCGTCCTGCCCGCGGACACGATGAACCGCATTCTCCTTGTGTCCGACGGCAACGAGACCGCTGGCAGCGTGCGCGAAGCGGCCGAGCTCGCAAGGGCGAATGGGATCCCCATCGATGTGGTGCCGATCGAGTATCAACTTGAGCGCGCCACCGTCTTCGAGGGAATCCGCGCGCCAACGCGCGCGCGTGTGGGGCAGTCCATCGACTTGAGGTGCTTCATCCGAAGTCAAGGCGGTGCCAAGGGCACCCTGTACCTGACCGAGAACGGCCGCAGAGTCGACCTCGATTCGGCCGCGCCTGGCGAAGGCCGCGCGATCGAACTGTCTTCGGGACCGAACACGGTTGAGATCCCGGTGAGTGTGGATCGCTCGGGCGCACAGCGCTACGAGGCCGTCTTCGAGCCCGACGAAGAAAGTCGCGATGGCATCGTTCAGAACAAGCGCGGTGCGACGACGGTGTTTGTCTCGGGCGAGGGACGAGTGCTGGTCGTTGGCGCGCCGGAGGAATCAGAAGCGGTTGTGGGTGCGCTCCAAGCCGGCGGCATCTCGGTGGAAACCGCGCCGCCCGAGGCGCTCGAGCAGGGCATTGCCTACATGGCCGCGTACGACGCGATTGTCCTCGCCAATGTTGCCCGCTACGAGATCGACAACACGACTGACCGGATGCTTCACGCGTATGTGCACGACCTTGGAGGGGGCATGCTGGTGTTGGGCGGCGACAAGTCGTTCGGTGCCGGAGGCTGGATCGACAGCGAGACATCGCGTGCATGGCCGGTGCGGCTCGATCCGCCGGCCACGCGCGAACTTCCCCGCGGCGCGCTCGCGCTCGTGATGCACTCGTGCGAAATGGCCGACGCCAACTATTGGAGCGAGGTCGTCGCGACGAGCGCGATTGAGGCACTGTCGCGGCTCGACTATGTGGGCATCGTGGTCTTCGGA
>SYGQ01000095.1 GCA_005799475.1 Planctomycetia bacterium
ATGGGGAGGGTTCTGCTTTCCCGCCGCGGAGCTCTCGAAACGACTTCCTACACTCCGGCTCGATGATGGAGAAGCTCCGCACGATTCGCGACGCGGCCGAAGCCGCTCTCGGCGACGCCACCGGGCCAGACGCACTTGAAGCGTGGAGGGTCGAGTTCCTCGGCACAAACGGGCAGGTTCGAGGGCTCATGAACGCGCTCAAAGATCTCCCACGCGACCAAAAGCCGCAGATGGGAAAGGCGCTCAACGACCTGAAGGAAACACTTGAGGCTTGCTTTGCCCAAGCGCAGGGTCGGCTGTCAGCCACCGCGACCGGACCCAGCATCGATGTGACCGAACCAGGGACGGCGGTGCACCAAGGCCGGCGGCACATCCTCACCCGCACGATCGACGAAGTCGTGGAGGTTTTTTCTCGGATGGGGTTCACCGCGGTTGACGGCCCCGAGGTCGAGGACGAGTGGCACAACTTTGACGCCCTCAACATCCCTGCTGACCACCCTGCGCGCGACGCATCCGACAACTTCTTCTTGGCGTCCGACGGCGGCATCCGCAGGCTCTTGCGCACGCAGACTTCGACCGTGCAGATCCGAACCATGGAGGCGCAACGACCCCCGCTCAAGGTCGTCGCCGTGGGACGCGTCTACCGGCCCGACACGCACGACGCAACACACTTCTCCATGTTCCACCAGATCGAGGGACTCTGCATCGATCGCGGCCTGTCGCTGACGGATCTCAAGTCCGCCCTCATTGGATTCGCGCGCGCCTACTTCGGCCCCGATGCTGAAGTGCGCATGCGCCCGAGCTACTTCCCCTTCACGGAACCCTCCGCGGAGGTCGACATGAAAATGCTCGTGCGTGGGCACATGCAGTGGGTTGAACTCGGGGGCTGCGGAATGGTGGACCCGAATGTGCTCTCGGCGGTCGGCATCGACCCGGAAGAATGGAGCGGCTACGCGTTCGGACTCGGCATCGAGCGAGTGGCGATGCGCCGCTACGGCATCCCCGACATTCGTTGGCTCTTCGAGAACGACGCGCGGTTCCTGCGACAGTTCTGACGCGCCTCCCCGAAAAGAAAAACGCGCGCCTCGGGGCGCGCGTGTGGATGGCGGTTTCATCTGGGAACTCAGGCAGCCGGCGGGTCCGCGGTCGGCGCAGCCTTCGATGCGCCTTCCTTTCGCAGGCGGGCCGCAAAGGCCGTCCGGCGATCGGCGGTCTTGCGACGGACCGAGGCGCCTCCGGAGACTTGCGAGCCCCCCTCCTTCCCAACGAGCTGGAGCACCACAAGGTCTGCGGCATCACCGACGCGACGCTTGTCGAGTTTCACGATGCGCGTGTACCCACCGGGACGATCCGCAAAGAGCGGCGCAACGCGCGTCATCAGGTGATGCACGAGCCGCGGAGCCTTGCGGAGTTCGCCGTAGCGATTGAACTCAATCTCGCTCGCGGCCGGGAGTGTCCAGTGCTCGCTGGACTTGCGTGCCTCGCTGACCTTGGGGTCAGCAATCCACGCAAAGATCGCGCGATCATTGAGTCGGCTCGTGAGTTTTCGCCGTGTGGCGAGACCTCGGCGCCGCGCCATTGTGATGAGCCGCTCGACGAATGGCTGCACGGCGCGCGCCTTCGGGAGCGTGGTGACGATCTGCCCGTGCTCGAAGAGACCCGCCGCCAGATTGCGCAGCATGGCGCGACGGTGGTCACTCTCGAGGCACAGTTGTTTTCCTGCAACGCGATGTCGCATGTTGGATACTCCTTAGTCTGGCGGCATGCCAAGTTAGTGCGGCTGCATGCCAAGCGAGAGGCCGAGGTCCTCAAGACGCTTGACGATTTCCTTGAGCGAGGTCTTGCCGAACGAACGGATCTCAAGAAGATCCTGCTCGGTCTTGGCGACGAGTTCACCGACGGTGGCGATCCCGGCGGCGTGGAGACAGTTCGAGGCGCGGACGCCAAGATTGAGTTCCTGCACAGTCATCGCGAGCGTCGAGGCCAGATCCGACTCCGGCATCGCAGTCTGCGTGAGCCCCTCGTCGACGATGTCCTGTCCAGCCGAATCGAACTGCACGAACGGATTCACATGCTTCCGCAGAATCTTGCCCGCTTCGACGAGGGCCATCTCCGGCGAGACGGTTCCGTTCGTCCACACATCGAGGATCAGCCTGTCATAGTTCGTGCGCTGTCCGACCCGTGTGTCCTCGACGCGATACCGCACGCGCTGCACCGGCGTGAAGATGGCATCGATGGGAATCTCCCCGATGACCTGATCCTCGTTCGATGCGTACTGTTCGCTTGCGGGCTGGTAGCCACGACCGCGCTTGACGGTCAGAATCGCCTCGAACTTCACTTTGTCGGTGACCTTGCAGATCAGGTGGTCGGCGTTGAGCACACGAATGCTCGCGTCTGACTGGATGGAGGCCCCAGTGACATCGCATGGACCATCGACGCTGATTCGAACCTGCTTGGTGTCGTCGCCGTCCATTTCGACAACGAGACCCTTGATGTTGAGCACGATGTCACAGACATCCTGCACAACACCGGGGATTGAGGTGAACTCGTGGGTGACTCCCTCGATCTGAATCTTGGTGAACGCCGCCCCCTCGATGCTCGAGAGGAGGATCCGACGGAGGCTGTTGCCGATCGTTGTGCCGTACCCGCGCTCGAACGGCTCCGCCGCAAAGCGACCGAAGGTCGAGGTGAGTGTGCTCTTGTCGACGGTGACCCGTCCGGGAAGTTCCAGGCCTCGCCAGCGAATGTGCATGATCAATACTCCAAGTGCGGCAGATGGAAAAACGAACCTGAGTGACCCGCCTCGATCGGATGCCGGAAGTCCTGCCGCGGACCACCGGCCCCTGCTGAAGGGGGGTCGTGACGATGATGGGGACTAGACGCGCCGCTTCTTCGGCGACCTGCACCCGTTGAACGGGAGCGGCGTCTGATCCTCGATTGATAGAACCTTCAGCCCATTGGCCTGAAGTGCCGTGACGGCCGACTCGCGCCCGGGACCTGCGCCACGGACGCGGACTTCGACTTCGCGCATGCCCACGCGTCGTGCCTTGCCGGCCGCGCGCTCGCTGGCGCGACTGGCCGCGAAGGGCGTGCTCTTGCGCGCTCCCTTGAACCCGACGCTCCCGGCCGAGTCCCAGCAAATGGTCTCGCCGTTGGTGTCGGTGATCGTCACGATCGTGTTGTTGAACGACGCATTGACATGGGCGATGCCCTTGATGATGTTCTTGCGGATCTTTGGCTTCTTCGACATGGTTGTGCCTCGTG
The DNA here is from genome assembly GCA_005799475.1 of Planctomycetia bacterium. GTDB lineage: Bacteria > Planctomycetota > Phycisphaerae > Phycisphaerales > SM1A02 > F1-60-MAGs104. Next base: position 3,265 of record SYGQ01000095.1, read on the forward strand.
CGAGCGTTCGCTCAGCCGTTGATGCCCTTCTTACCGGCAACGGTCTTCTTCTTGCCCTTGCGCGTGCGAGCGTTGGTCTTCGTGCGCTGACCCCGCGCCGGGAGGTTGCGGCGGTGTCGGTCACCGCGATAGGAGTGAGTGTCCTTGAGCCGCTGGATGTCCTGAGCGACCTGCCGGCGGAGCGCACCCTCGACGATGTAGTGCTCGTCGATCTCCTTGGAGATCGCCGCCAGCTCTTGGTCACCGAGCGTGTGCGCTCGGCGATCGGGGCTGATCTGCGTCTTGGCCAGGATGTCGGCCGCGACCTTGGGGCCGATGCCGTGGATGTACTGCAGGGAGAAGAGGACCTTCTTCTTTTCGGGGATGTCGATTCCGGCGATGCGTGGCATGGTGTGGCTCCGTGGTTTCGTTCAGCCCTGGCGCTGCTTCAGCCGAGGGTTCTTCTTGTTGATGACGAAGCGCTTGCCCTTGCGGACGACGATCTGGCAATCCATGGTGCGGCGCTTGATGCTGCTTCGGACTTTCATGAGTGACTCCGTGTAATCCTGACTTACTTCCTAAAGGTGATGCGACCCTTCGTCATGTCGTAGGGACTCATCTCGATGGTGACCATGTCGCCGGGGAGGATGCGAATGAAGAACTTGCGCATCTTTCCACTCACATACGCGAGGATCTCCTGCCCATTCTGGAGCTTGACGCGGAACATGGCGTCGGGGAGTGCCTCGGTGACCTCGGCTTCGAGCGTGATCTTTTCTTCCTTGGGCATGGTCGCTCTTGGTCAACGAGTGAGTGGGTTCACTGAAGCGACCGAGGCGCGCGCCTCGTCGAGTCGCTCGCAGCCCTGTGGGGTCACGACAATCGTCCGTTCGACCGAACAGCCGGGTCGGCCGCTCACCGTACGCATCGACCATCCGTCCTCACAACGGACGAGGGCGACGCTGAGGGCAAATCCATCCGCATCGAGCGTCGAGACTCCATCGGCATGCGCGACGACAGTCGGCTCAACCGCCAACACCATGCCCGGCAACAGCGTGAAGTCTTCGATGTCGAGGAGGGCGCGGTCGACGCCGCACGGAGCTGCTGGTCGCTCGTGCAGGCTCCGTCCGACGCCGTGACCGGCCACTGTTGTGACCAATCCCAGCGAGCGATCCGATGCCACCTGTTGCATCGCCTGCGCCACGCGCGACCATCGGACGCCGGGCGCCATCGTGGCCATCGCGGCGTGGAGCATTTCGTGACAGCCTTCGACCATCGCGTGGCGTCGCGCGGTGCCGCGGCCGACCACGGTGCAGTCGGCCACATCCGCACACCAGCCACGAAAGCGGACCGCGACATCGACCGTGACGACATCGCCGTCCTGAAGCGGTTCGCGACCGGGCACCGCGTTGACGAACCGATCATTCACGCCGACGCAGCATGCGCTCGGGAATGGGAGGCCCTGTCCGAGGACAACCCCGCGGATCGCGCTCTCGGCACGCTCGGCCGCCACGATGCCTTCGACGATGGCGGCGAGGGATTCTGGCGTCGCACCCACCACGGCCGCCGCGATGGCCGCGCTGACACCCGCGCGAGCGACCAGTGCCGCGTCCCGAATCGATTCGATTTCGTTGGCCGTTCGGATCTCGCCGGCGCGACGGCGCGCGACCGTCCCGGCCGCATCGGCGAGGCGAACAGTCGTCACGACTCCTGCGCGCGAATGTCGCGCGTGGCTCTCAGGAGGATTCGTCGGGATGGTCACCATGGTCACCCTGTCAGCCTCGGGCCGATCGGATGCGCGGGCCGGAGTCACCGGCACCGCTCGAAAGGAAGCCTGAATAGTTGCGCATCAAGAGGTTGGCCTCGATGCGCTGCACCAGGTCGAGCGCCACACTCACCACAATAAGCAGTCCAGTGCCACCGAGGAACTGGGCGACGAAGAACGGAATGGCGAGTTGTTGGCTCACAATCGTCGGGATGATCGCGATGAGCGCCAGGGCGCCGGCGCCGACATAAGTGATGCGGGAAATCACCGTCTCGAGGTACTCGGCCGTGCGCGGACCCGGACGAAGCCCGGGAATGAACGACCCATGCTCACGGAGCTGCTTCGCCATGTCCGAAGGCGAGAGTTGCACCGTCGTCCAGAAGTACGAGAACACATAGATCAGCACGATCTCGATGATGATGTACGGGTACGCACCGATCTGGAGGTTCTGGGCGATGAACCCCATGGTGCTCGACCACCACGACGACGCGTCCGTCTGCAGCGCCCGCGTGGCCAACCATGCGGCACCGGAGGCCGGAAACATCATCAGCGTCGACGAGAAGATGATCGGCATGACGCCAGCGTGGTTGATGCGAAGCGGCAGGTAGTGCCGTTGTCCGCCATACACCTTGCGTCCGCGCGTGTGCTTGGCCTGTTGAATCGGGATGCGTCGCTGGGCGACCGTGATGACGATGGCCCCGGCGACGACGAAGAGGAACCCGGCCGCGAGCACCACGAGCCCAACGACTCCGATCTTCGACTCGCCCCCCTGAATCGACGGGTCGAAATTCTCTGCCACCCATGTGACCGCGCTCGGAACGCGCGCCAAGATGCCCGCCGTGAGGATGATCGAGACGCCGTTGCCGATGCCGTACTTGTCGATCTGCTCACCAAGCCACATCAGGAACAGGCTTCCCGCCGTCAGCGCTGCGATGCCGGAGATGTAGAAGAGGAAGAGCCCGCCACCAGCCTGGAACTGCGGATGCACGAGGTTCTGTGTGCGGAGGAACCCGAGCCACATGAGCCCCTGCAACAGGCAAAGACCGACCGTGGCATAACGCGTCCACTCCATCAACTTGACCTGCCCGGACACTCCTTCCTTCTTCATCTCCTGCAGTGCCGGCACAACGGCCTGAAGCAACTGGAAGATGATGGAGGCCGTGATGTACGGCATAATGCCTAGGCCGAAGATCGTGGACTGCTGCAGGGAGCCACCGGAGAAGATCGAGGCGTACTCAAGCAGGCGACCGAATCCAGTCTGGTCAACAGACGCCCGTTCCGCAGCCTTCGCCAGTTCGGTCTGGTCGACTCCGAGGAGCGGGATCCAGAACCCGATGCGGTAGACCGCCAGCACGCCGAGCGTGAAGAAGATCTTGTTCCGAAGGTCTCGGATCCTGAAGATGTTGAAGAGTGCCTCGAGCATTCGCGTTCGTGCGGGGGCTGTTACTCGCTCGCCTCAGGAGCCTTCTCGTCGCTTGATTCCTGCTTGGCTTCAGGTGCGGACCTCTTGCCTGCGCCACCGGCCTTCTTCCCTTCGCCAGATGCGTTCTTGCTGCCGTCGGCCTTGCCGTGGGTCTTCTTCCCCGCCTTGACCGCGGGAGCCGCAGCTTGTGCCGCCGCCTTCGCGTCCAACTTCGCGAGGATGTCGGCGACCTTCGCTTTCGAGCGCGCGGTGATCTTCGCGGCCTTGGCGTTCTCGACCGCGTCATTCTCGTTGCGCCGCGTGCCACGCTCGGTCAGCGTCACGGTGCCGCCGGCCGCTTCGATCTTCGACTTGGCCTGCACCGAGACACGGTCTGCAGTAACCGAAAGTTTGTGGCCGACCTCGCCGTCGCCGAGCACCTTGAGCGGCATCGACACATCACGCACCAGCCCGACTTTCACGAGCGCGTTGAGATCGACTGAGGATCCCTGCGGGAAGTGCTTCGCGAGATCGCCGACATTCACGGTCGCATAGTCGGCGCGGAAGTCCGCGTTCGAGAACCCACGCTTCGGGAATCGGCGCATCACGGGCGTCGAACCGCCCTGATATCCGGGTCGGCTCGTCCATCCGGCACGGCTCTTGGCACCCTTGTGGCCTCGACCACTTGTGCCGCCCTTGCCACTGCCTTCGCCGCGCCCTACGCGCATGCGCAACTTGTGCTTCCCGACCTTCGCGGTGATGTCATGGATCATCATGGCTTCAAACTCCTGTCATTCGTGCGTGCGTGAATTCAGCCCTGCGCCGGCGGCGCTTCGGGGGCTGGTGCTGCGGCGGCTGGAGCGGCAGGCGCGGACTGCTGCGCCCCGTGCAAGTCTTGGCCTCGCGGCGCATCGTCGCGACCGCGGCCACGGCCACGGCCACCTGGACCACGACGGCGATCATCGCCAACCGTGTTCACCGGCGCGGCGGCGCGCTCGCCGGATCGTTGCGACGGCATCGCGGCCATACCGCGAGCGATCGCTTCCTCGACGGTTGTCGTACCCAACGAGACGGCGCGCAGTTGTTCCACGCGCTCTCTGGTGCGAAGCGTGTCAAGCGCCGCGAATGTCGCCTTCACGAGGTTCTTCGCGTTCGTCGACCCGTACGCCTTCGTCAGGCAGTCCTGCACGCCGAGCATGTCAAGGACGGCACGAACGGACGCGCCCGCGATGACGCCGGTACCCGGGCTCGCTGGCACAAGCCGAACTTTCGATGCGCCAAACCGGCCCTCAATCGAATGCGGCAGCGTGCGACCCTGCAGCGGATAGCCGCGAAGTTTGCGGCGACCCTCGCGGGTGGCCTTCTCCACGCTCGTGGGAACCTGATTGCTCTTGGCGTAACCAACCGCCACCTTGCCGCGGCGGTCGCCAACGACCACCAACGCGGCGAAACTAAATCGGCGTCCGCCCGCAACCGTTGACGAGGTGCGAAACACCTTTACGGTCGTTGCGTCGATGCCACTGTCGTCCATTCGTTCGTACATGGTGTGGTGTCCCTGCCTTGGTTCAGAACTGCAATCCGCCGGCTCGCGCCGCGTCGGCCAGCGCCTTGACGCGGCCGTGATAGAGGTAACCGCCCCGATCGAAGACCACTTGCGCGACGCCCGCCTTGACGGCGCGCTCGGCGACGGTCTTCCCGACTAGCGAGGCAGCGGTCACATTGCCGCCGGTCGTGGTGCCCTCGATGTCGAGTGACGATGCCGACGCCAGCGTGCGACCGGCCAAATCGTCAATGACCTGCACATAGATGTGGCGCGGCGAGCGGTACACCACGAGGCGGGGCCTCGACGGCGTTCCGCGAAGGGTCTTTCGAAGGCCACGGCGTCGGCGGGTGCGTCGAGTGGCTCGTTGAGTGCAGATATCCATGGGAATCTCCTTGCGACGGCTCAGGCGCCGAACGCCTTGCCCTTCTTGCGCTGGATGACTTCGTCGGAGTACTTGATGCCCTTGCCGTTGTACGGCTCCGGCTTGCGCTGACTGCGCACGAGGCTCGCGAACGCGCCGACCTGTTGCGCATCCACCCCAGCGATCGTGATGATCGTGTTGTTCTCGATGGTGACCGTCACGGTCGACGGGATCACCAGTTCAATCGGGTTGCAAAACCCAACGGTGAGAACCAGTTTCTTCCCTTGCGCCTTGGCGGTCCAACCCACGCCGACGACCTCGAGCTTCCTTGAGTATCCGTTGGCGACGCCGATGACCATCTTGTCGAGGATCGCGCGTGTCGTTCCCCAGAGCGCTCGTCGGTTGCCCTCGTCGATCTTGGTTGGATCGTCCAGCGTGCAGGCGATGGACTTCGACGCGTCGTCGTAGGCCACGCGGACCTGCGGTTGGTGCGTGAACGATGTCGATCCCTTGGGACCGGTCAGGCTGACGGTCTTCGCCCCCGCGTTGACGGCCACCTTGACGCCTGCGGGGACAGAGATGTTCTGTTTGCCGATTCTGCTCATGGCTTCCTTTCAGCGCCGGTCAGGAGACCGCGCAGATCACCTCGCCGCCGACGCGCTTCTCGCGAGCCTGACGATCGCTCATGACGCCCTGGCTCGTCGACACCACGCTGATGCCGAGCCCTTCAAGAAGGCGTGGCAATTCGTCCGTCCGCCGGTAGACGCGGCACCCGGCCTTCGACACGCGATCGATGTGATTGATGAGCACCTCACCGCGCGGGCCATACTTCAGTTGGACGCGCAGGAGCCCCTGCCGGCCATCGGGGATCACTTCGTATGCCGTGATGAAGCCCTCGTCGCGGAGGACATCGAGCACGCCGCGATTGAGACGGTTGTTCAGGCAGGTGACGGACTTGCGCCGGATTGCAACCGCGTTGCGAATCCTGGTCAGCATGTCAGCCGTGAGGTCGTGTAGTGCCATCGGTGGTTTCCTCGATCCCGTTACCAGGATGCCTTGCGCATGCCGGGGACCATCCCCTGCAGAGCGAGCTCACGGAGCACATGCCGGCTCACGCGGAACTTGCGGTAGTACGAACGCGGGTTCCCGGTGATCTCGCAGCGGTTCTGCTTGCGAGTCGAGAACTTCGGGGTCTGCTTCAGTTTGGCGAACACTCTCTTGCTTGCCATGGTGCTCCTTTACGCCTTGACGGCGGCCTTCGCCTGCGTCGGTTCGGGCTTGACGAACGGCATACCCAACTCCGCGAGGAGCATGCGGCTCTTCTTGGGGTCGCTGCGCTCGATGACGATGTTGATGTTCATGCCGTGGAACTGTGTGAAGTTCGCCATGTTGATCTCCGGCCATACGGCTTGCTCGGAGAGGCCCATCGCGAAGTTCCCTTGACGGTCAAAGGTCTTGTCCGACACGCCGCGGAAGTCCTTGATGCGGGGCATGGCGAGATTGATCAGTCGGTCGAGGAAGTTCCACATGCGCTCTCGGCGCAAGGTCACCATGAAGCCGCTCGGTGCGCCTTCACGAACCTTGAAGTTCGAGACGGCCTTCTTGGCCACTCGCATGACGGGCTTCTGTCCCGAAATCGTGGCGAGCGTCGAGATCACCATATCGCGGTACTCAGGCTTGAGCTTCTGGTTCTCCAGTTGCTTGCCCACACCGACATTGATGATGACCTTCTCGATCGCGGGAAGTTGATTCACATTCTTGAGGCCAAACGCCTCCTGCAGGCGCTTCGCGACATCCTGCGTGAAGACCCGGCGCAAGCGCGGCTCGGGGTAGGTGGGTTGAATGGGTGCCTTGCTCATGGGTGCTCCTCTGACGCGCTTACTTCTTGGCTGCCTTGCGAAGGACATGCAACTCGCTGCCGTCGCGCGCGGCCACGCGGATCTTCGAGCCATCGGGCTTCTCAACGAACCGGACACGCGATGGCTTCCCGCCGACGAGGGGGCTCACATTTGAGATGTGGATCGAAAGTTCCTTCTCGACGACCGAGCCCTTGGGCTGCTGCTGCGTCGGCTTCATGTTCCGCTTGCGGACATTGACGCCCTTGACGATGACGCGCATCGCCTTGAGATCGACTTCGACGATTTCGCCGGACCTGCCGCGCTCGTTGCCTGCGGTCACGATGACCATGTCGCCCTTCTTCACATGCATTGGCATGTCACACCACCTCCGGCGCAAGTGAGACGATCTTCATGAAGTTCTTCTCCCGGAGCTCGCGCGCCACTGCGCCGAAGATGCGCGTGCCCTTGGGATTGCCCTCGTCATCGATGAGAACGCAGGCGTTGGAGTCGAAGCGAACATAGGACCCATCCGCGCGGCGAACGGGGTACTTGACGCGAACGATGACCGCCATGGCCTTGTCGCCCGCCTTGACATCACCGTTGGGGATGGCGGCCTTGATGGCGACGCGAACCTTGTCACCCACCGACATCGAGAGGCGCGTGAACCGGCCTCTGGCGGTGCTCGCTCCGAGCACGCCGATGACCATGGCCTCGCGGGCGCCGCTGTTGTCAGCGACTTCCATCCGTGATTCTTTCTGGATCATGCTCTGGGTCTCCGTGGGATTCGTGGGGTTAGGCCTTCGTGGTCTCGCCGTAGACGATCTCGGCCTTGACGGGCGCCTTCTCGACGATGCGAACGAGCGACCAGCGCTTCGTCTTCGAGACGGGACGGCACTCTGCGATTTCAACGCGGTCGCCGACGCCCGACTCGTTGCGTTCGTCGTGGACATGCAGCACGGTGCGCTTGCGGATGTACTTGCCGTAGCGTGGGTGCCTCGCTGAATAGGAAATCACGACGCGACGCGTGCGGTCTTGCGCGTCTCGATCGACCACGCCGACAAGCCGCGGCGCGGTCTCGGGAATCACAACAGGCGACTTGCGGCTCATGAGGACACCTTCTTTCCCCGGGGGGCGCGCGTGGCGTTCCGGCGTGCGGATGACTCGGTGAGGACGCGGGCGAGGTCCGTCCGCAGTTTCGAGAACTGCGATGTGTCCTTCACCTTCTCGGTGACCACCTGCGTGCGCAGGTCGTAGAGGCTCCGGCGGATCCGCGCGGTCTCGACCACGAGTTCCTCGTCTTTCAGTTTCTTGACTTCGCTCATCTTCATGGTTCGTTCCTCGCGTGGGGCTCAGACAGCGAGCCGCCGGCCGACCATCCGGCAACGGACTGGCATCTTGTAGGCCACGCGCGCCAGGGCCTGCTTGGCGATGTCCTCAGGGACACCTTCGACTTCGAACAAAACGGTGCCGGGCTTGACGCGCGCGGCCCAGTACTCGACTTCCGCCTTCCCGGTACCCATTCGCGTCTCGAGTGGCTTCTTGGAAATCGGCTTCTCCGGGAAGACCCGGATGTAGAGCTTGCCCTGTCGGCGCAGGAAGTGCTGCGCGGCGATGCGACCCGCCTCGATCTGGCGACCGCTGAGCCACACCGTCTCCAGCGACTGCAGACCGAACTCGCCGAAGGCGACATAGTTTCCGCGCGTCGCGCGTCCCTTGGACTTTGAGCGCTGCTGCTTGCGGTACTTGACTCGTGCGGGAAGTAGTTTCATGGCGTGCTCCGTCGAGTGCGTTCAGATCAGCGTCGGCCTCGCGCGCGGGCCCGACCGCCCGCAGCGTTGGACTGGTACTCCTGCTGCGCTTCTTGCGCGGCGTACATGCCGCGGTAGACCCAGACCTTGACGCCGAGTGCGCCGTAGGTTGTGAAGGAGTGGGCGAGCGCGTAGTCCACATGCGCCTGCAGCGTGGAGCGCGGAATCGAGCCCAGACGCATGTCGAGCGTTCGGCTCATTTCAGCGCCACCGAGCCGACCTGCGAGGAGGATGCGGATGCCCTTGGCCCCGTTCTGCATGGCACTCTCGCAGCGCTGTTTGATGAGGCGGCGGTAGTTCGCGCGCTTTTTGAGTTGCTCACCCATCGTCTCAGCGATGAGGCGCGCGTCAATCTCTGGATTTCGTACTTCGACGACATTCACGGCCACCTTGCGGCCGGTGAGTGCTTGAAGTTCGTTGATGAGCTGCTCCTTGCCGGCGCCCTTGAGGCCGAGCACCTGGCCCGGCCGCGCGGTCTTGATGACCACCGTCAGTTCTTCGCGCGTGCGCTCGATGAGGACATCGCTCACCGCGGCGAACGGCGGCGTGCGGTTGAGCCGCTTGTCAATGAACTTGCGGATCTTGTAGTCCTCGACGAGCAACTCGCCGAACAGCGCCTTGGGGGCGAACCAACGGCTCTTGTGCGCCTCGGTGATGCCGACGCGAAATCCGAATGGATGTGTCTTTTGTCCCATGGTGTCAGGCCTTTCGCTCGGCGACGGTCACATGAATGTGGCTAGTGCGCTTGAGGATCGCGTGCGAACGACCGCGGTCCTTGGGCTGGAATCTCTTGAGAGTCGGTCCCTCGTCGACGCTGGTGGCTTTCACGAACAGCGAGCCGATGTCGGCATCCCGCTCCTCGGCGTTGGCGATCGCGCTCTTGAGCACGACCTTCACAAACGCGGCACCGCGCCGCGGACTGAAGTCGAGGGTGGAGAGCGCAGACGCCACATCCAAGCCGCGAATCATGTCGATCACGAGCCGCGCCTTCCGGGGGGCAATCCTGCAGAAACGATGGGAAGCTGTGTAGGCCATGGTCATCCTCGTTCCGGTCAACTGGAAGCGGTCTTCTCGCCGCCTTCGATGCCTTCCTTCTTGTTCGTATGCCCGCGGAAGATGCGGGTCAGCGAAAACTCGCCGAGTTTGTGCCCCACCATGTCTTCGGTCACGAAGACATCGATGAACGACTTGCCGTTGTGGACCTGGAAGGTCACGCCGACAAACTCGGGGACGATGGTGCAGGCGCGGCGCCAGGTCTTGATGGGCTGGCGACGGCCGCTGGCCTGGAGAGCCTCAACCTTGCGGAAGAGCTTCTCGTCGACCGCGGGACCTTTCTTGAGTGATCGTGACATGTGGTGTGTGCCTCGTGTGTTCGCTGGGCTCAGAGAGTCAGCTGGCCATAGCGGCGGCTAAACCGGCGCCGAAGGATCCGTTCATCGCTCGCCTTACCGCGGCTACGCGTCCGACCGCCCTTGGCCGGAGTGTTGCTCGCGTTGCTCGGCACTTGACCGCCCTTCGAGCGGCCTTCGCCGCCGCCGTGCGGGTGTTGGTGGTGGCTCATCGCCATGCCACGCGTACGCGGGCGGCGACCGAGCCAACGGGCGCGCCCCGCCTTCCCAAGCTTGACGAGCGCGTGATCGGCATTGCCGATGGGGCCAATCGTCGCACGACACTCCATCGAGACCTGTCGGATTTCTCCTGAAGGCATCACGATCGTGGCGAAGCGACCTTCTTTGTTGGTGAGTCGCGCGGACATTCCGGCTGAACGGACGAGTTTCGCACCGCAGCCGGGGACGAGTTCCACCGAGTTGAGCTCGAGTCCGGTCGGAATGTGCTTGAGCGGCATGCAGTTGCCCGCATCGGGGTCGATGTGGTTGGCCGAACTCATGACCTTCGAGCCAACAACGAGACCCTTCGGGGCGAGGATGTAGCGAACGTCGCCGTCCTCGTACTTCAGGAGGGCGATGTGGCAGCTTCGATTGGGGTCGTACTCGATGCCGACGACGGTCGCCGCCATGTCATCCTTCTGCCGCTTCCAATCGATCACGCGGTAGCGGCGCTTGTGGCCTCCACCCTGCTGAATCAGCGTGAGCTTGCCCTGTGAATTGCGGCCGCCGGTCTTGGGCAGCGGTCGAAGCAGACTCTTTTCCGGGGTCCGCTTCGTGACCTCGACATGGAGGTTCACCGACGCGTTTCGGCGGCTGTTGGTAACGGGCTTGTAAACACGGATCGCCATGGTTGCTCCTTCGAATCAGAAGAGTTCGATTCGATCCTCTGGGTGAACGCGGACCACGGCTCGCTTGGTGACGCCACCACCGAATGTGCCGAACTTGTTCTTCCGAGACTCGGCCTTGCGATTGAGGACGGCAACGCCGAGCACGCGCACCTTATAGAGCTCAGTGATCGCCGCCTTGACATCGTCCTTGGTCGCGCGGTGGTCAATCTCGAAGGTGTAGCGATTCACATCGCTCGCCCCAGCATTGGCCTTCTCGGTGATGATCGGACGGTGGATGACTTCGGTGGCGATCATGAGGCAGCCTCCGCGGCAGCGAAGCAGGACTCGTCCAGGAACGAGCGAAGCGTCGCGCGGTCAATGACGAGATAGCGGTGATTGAGCACCTCGAACGCGTTGAGCTGATCGACGCGCATCGTTGAAGTGTGTGGGATGTTGGCCGCACACTTGCGCGCCGTCTGGTTGCCCGCATCGAGAACGACGAGCGCCGTCCGGTTGATGCCAACAGCCTGCATGATGGCGGCGAACGTTGCGGTGTTTGGTTTCTCGAAGGCGAGGTTTTCGAAGCACTTCACTTCGCCGTCGACGAGTTTCGCGAGCAGCGAGTTTCGGTTCGCAAGCCGTCGCATCTTCTTCGGGAGCGACGATCGCAGGTCCTCACGCGTGCGCGTCTTGGCGAAGGTGACGCCGCCGCCCTTGCGGCTCGGAACGCGCGACGCGCCAGCGCGGGCATTGCCCGTCCCCTTTTGCTTGTAGAGCTTGCGCGTCGAGCCGTGCACGGCACCACGGCTCTTGGTGCGCGCCGAGCCCTGCCGCTGGTTCAGATGGACGGCGACATACGCCTGCTTCAGCAGCGCGAGGCGAACCTCGCCGCCGAGCGCCACCGGGTCGATCTGCATGGAGTCGACCTGCTTGCCATCATGGGAATAGATTGGGAGATCAATCATTTCTTAGTCCTTCGGCGGGAGTCCGCCGCATTCGCCTCGCTCTCCCGCCACCAATCACAACTGAGTGTTGGGAAGAGTCTGACTTGGATTCACTACAAATTGTGGCGGTCGCGCGGTTCCCCGAGGGGCCTCTGCGACCAGGCGGTCACGCCTTGGCTTGGAGCCTCGCTTTCGGCTTGAAGAGACGGGTGGACGGACGGATGAAGAGGAGTCCAGAATTCGCGCCGGGAACTGCGCCCTTCACGATCAGGAGATTCTGTTCGGCATCGATGGAAACCACATCGAGGCTTCGCGATGTCACGCGCTCGGCCCCAAGGCGTCCGGGCATCTTCTTGCCCTTCTTAATCTTGGCGCCGTGGCCACGATCGGTGCCGTGGCTGCCGATGGAGCCAGGGGAGCGATGCTTGCGCTCGGTGCCGTGCGAGGCGCACAGACCCTTGAAGCGATAGGCCTTCATGGTTCCAGCGAACCCCTTGCCCTTGCTGGTGCCAACCACATCGACGAACTTCACCTTCTCAAAGGCGGTGACATCGATGCTCTGTCCGAGTGAAAACGCGGCGGCGGCCGCGTCATCTTTGAGTCGGATCTCGCGGTGCGCGTACTTGGGGGCGACACCTGCCTTCGAGTCGTGGCCGATGACCGACATGCTCGTGCGGCGCGCCTTTGCATCTTCGAAGGCGATCTGGACGGCGGCGTATCCGTCGTTCTCGATCGTCTTGACTTGCGTGACGGCGCAGGGACCCGCAGCGATGACGGTGACGGGAATGTTGCGCCCGTCCTCGAGATTCCAGCGGGTCATCCCAACCTTGCGGCCAATGAGTGCGGTGGTCATCAGTGTGCTCCGCCTAGGTCTTGATCTTCACAAAGACGCCCGCAGGAACCACGAGTCGGTTCAATGCGTCAACGGTCTTGGAGTTGGGATCGGTGATATCGATGATGCGCTTGTGAGTGCGAATCTCGAACTGCTCTCGGCTCTTCTTGTCAATGAAGGGCGAGCGATTCACCGTGTAAATCTCGCGGCGAGTTGGCAACGGCACGGGACCCGCGACGCGCGCGCCGCTGATCTTGGCTTGATCGACAATCTCCCGGGCGCTCGCATCGAGCACCTGATGGTCGTACGCTTCCAACCGAATGCGAATCGTTCCGTTCATGGTGATGAGCCCCGAAGAGGGGCGAATCGGCGATGCTAGCGAATCACGCATGGCTGTCAACCAACACAGAAATGCGCAGCATTCAGGGGGGATTCGTCGGTGGATCAGCCATTGGGCTGCCGCGGTCATCCTGACACCTTGGCTCGCCAGTCAAGCCGTGCAGGCGCAAGCTCCGTCGGCACCAATCCAACCTCCGGCTACCGCTAAGTCTGATAATAACGCTGTTTCAGGTAAATCGCAAGGCATTTCGCGGCGGACGATCCCAAGTTCCGGAGGCAGGGCCGGCGGATCGCCCCCCGCGAACGCACCCACGGCAGCCGAAGTTTCACCACAGGCACCCCCTGTCGCGCCGTCGTTGGTTGGAGCAGCACCCGCTACGACGACGACGACCACGGCCCCAACGAATGACGACAACTTTCTTGAGGTCGACCCCGTGCACTTCGAGTCCTTCGGCATGAAACTCCGGCTCCCCAAGGGTGCGATGTTGTCGAAGCCCGTCAAAGGCGCGATGCCCGTCTACACCGTGGATGACTCGCGCACACCCCCGCGCTACCACATGCAGATCCAGTCGTATGTCTCGTCGTTGGCAGCGCCGTCGCCACGCGGACAAGTAGAGGACTACCTCGAGAACATGAAACGAAAGAATGCTGGCGCGACGGTGATCTCAAGCCAGCCGTGGACCGCCGACGGCATTGACGCGCACCTCTTGTGGACCTCGACGGATCTCGGCGATGGCGTCGTTGCCGTGCAGGGATGGCTCGTCATCCAAGTGGGTGAGTTCGACTTCCTCGTCGCCAATGCGCTCTGCGCCGGCGCCGAGTTTGCGTCGATTCGTGGGGCGTTGGAGGCGTGCTTTCGCTCGATTTCCCTCGAGGATCGTCGGCAAAGTGCGGCCGACCGCTCCGAGCGGCTTCGGCGCGGCAATGCGATCCTCGCGGCGCTCACCCCTGAACGACTCCGCGCCCTGTGCAACGAGCCTCCACGCATGTATCGCGTTCACGGCACCGACGAGAAGGGGCGCGACCTGGAGATCGGCTACTACCGAGTGAGCGTGTTCGGTGCGAACATGAGCGATGCATCCGGTGAGCAGCCTGTGACCCATCGTGCCGACGGCCACGGAATCCTCGTCCTCGTGCAGGGGCGCACGATCGTCGATCGCGACTCCGGGAAGGTCGCGGATACTGAGGGTCGATTCTGGTCCGCATTCGACCGAGGGAGCGAGGCGTGGTCGACTCGCGTCACCCAGCGCAGTGACAAGGGACCAGCGCAAGGCTTCGCGCAAACCGGACTGCGGTCTCCGAAGGGACTCGGCAATCCGCGGCAAACGCTGCTCGTCATCAATGGGGATGCTCAGTCGCGTACGCGTGATGAACACGAGTGGGTGGTGCCCACGGGGATCTATCTCTCTCAGGCCGAGACGCTCCTGCTGGGTGAACTCCTGCCGCGCGACGGTTCGTGCAACGGCGATTTCGCGTATTACGCATTCGACCCGCGGTCAATGCAGATGCCCCAGCGGGTGGAGACTTGGACTCCTGCAGCGGATGGACAGTGGATGCTCATCACGCAACCCGGACTCGACGAGCCCGCCGAAGTGAGCCTGCACGACACGAAGGGACGACGGTCCCGGCGGTCTGAACCCGACGGGATTGTGACCGAGTTCTGCGAGGCGTCCGAGATCGAGCGTCTCTGGAAAGCTCAAGCGCTGCCGACAAGGTGACGCGAGTTGCGCCTTCGGAGCCGTAGCATCCGGGCTCCCGTGCGCCGCGCGCCAACGATCCTCATCGCCATCCCGGCCCACAACGAGACGGCGTCGATTGATCGCGTTCTGCCGGCAGTGCTTGAGCACGGTCTTCCCGTCCTGCTCATCGACGATGGATCCACCGACCAGACGGCCGCGCGCGCCTCGGCGTGGCCAGTCGAACTTGTGCGCAACAGCGCGAATCTCGGCTACGGGCGAGTGATGCGAGACATCTTCGCATTCGCCAACGCGCGCGCCTTCGATTGGGTGATCACGATGGACTGCGACGAGCAGCATGAGCCGCGGCTCATCCCCGCGTTCGTAGATGCCATCCGCCGCGACGACACAGATGTCGTCTCGGGAAGCCGATACCTGCGCCGCTTCGCCTCTGACCAGGTGGCGCCCGGTCAACGCCGCGAGATCAATCGCACGCTGACCGCCGAACTCAACGAGGCCCTTGGCGCATACCTCTCGCCGCCGATCACCGACGCGTTCTGCGGCTTCAAGGCGTACCGCACTGACGCGTGCCATGCCTTGCGGCTCACGGCCGACGGGTATGAGTTCCCGATCCAGTTTTGGGTGCAGGCGGCGGCGAATCGATTGAAAGTGCGCGAACTCGCGGTGCCGCGCCTCTACTTGGACGCATCCCGCTCCTTTGGCGACGGACTCGACGACCCCACGGTGCGGCTCGCGCATTACCGCGCGACGCTCGCGAGCGAGATCGACCATTGCCGCGGCCGGCTGGCGTCGTCGCGCGCCGTACGGCGTCGCGGCGCAGCGCGGCCCGTCTCAGGCGCAGGCGCATGAGCGTGCCGACATCTGGGGGATGGGCGAATGCGACGCGCCCACGATTTGACCTGCCCACGCGATCGCAGGTTGAGGCTGGGAACGACGCACTGCCGACCACCGTGGCGGCGCTCCGCGCCCACTCCCGCGCGGCGCTCGGCCTCAATGCCGGATCGACCATCGGCACTGGCCATCAGAGCGCGTTCTTTCACGGCGGCATCCTCGCGAAGTTCATGGCCGCAAGCGAGCTCGCATCGAGCCTTGGTGGCGCTGCTCAGTGGGTCCACTTCATGAGCGACGCGGATCTCGTGGACCCCTTCTCGCTCGAGCTCCCTTGCCGAACCGAAGGCGCGCCGGGTTTCTCGCGCGAGCGCGTCGGCCTCGCGCCGCGTGCAAGGGATGCCGAAGGGCGAACCCCCGCGTGCGCTCGACCCGCGCGGCGAGTGCTTGCGGCCGTCGACGCATCGGGTCTGGGCGCGCGGCTGCCCTCGCCGCACGCGAGCGCCGCCCTCACGCGCGCACTCGATTGCCTCGCGCGGGCGGATGACTCCACTGATGCCGCCACGCAGGGGGCACGGGCCATCGAGCGCGCGATGAGCCCATGGGTGTCGGCGCCTGTCGCACGCCTTGGAACTGGGCGACTCATGGCATCGCCGCTGGGCGAGTTCGTGCTCGACGCCATCTTGCGCAGTCCAGCCGAGTGCGCCGCCTCCTTCAACCGGTCGCTCATGCGCGCCCCGGGAGCCGCGAAGCCGCTCGTGGTTGATGAAGACCACAGCGAAGTCCCCCTGTGGGGGATCGACGAGGCCAGCAGGCGTGTCCGGTTGCGTGCCGATGAAGCGCGCTCCCTGCGAACCACCGGCCGCGCCATTCTTCCACGGGCTTCGCTCGCATCGGGGCTCATGCGACTCCACACCGACCTGTTCCTTCACGGTGTCGGCGGTGCGCGCTACGAGTTGGCCGGCGATTCGTGGTGGCTCGAGTTCCTTGGCATCCCGCTTCCGCCGTTTGGCGTCGTCTCGGCGGATCTCCGAATCGCACCCGAGACTGCCGGACTCACGCCGCCAGCACCGACACACCTCTCGCCATCCTGGCGCGAGGCCTCGTGGAATCCTCGATTGCTCGTGCCTGGCGACGGAACGGCACGAGTGAGTGAACCGCGCCGAACGCTCCTCGAAGTCATCACGCGCGAACGGCGCCGATCCCCCGCTCGGCGCGCGGCCTACGAGGCACTTCTGGCGCAGGTATCTCGCGAGCGCGAGGAGATGGCTGAGAAACTCTCGGCACTCGAACGAGCCGAAGTGGAGAACAGGGTGGTTCTCCGCGCGTGGCGCCTCGCGCAAGACCGCACATGGCCATTCCTCCTGCTCGAACCGTCGCTGCTCGATGGGTTGAGCGCGCAGATGCGCGCGCGCGCTCAGGCGTGGGCGGCAACGCCGTGCAGCGGATCCGGCCGGTAGACCCTCGTATCGAGGCTCCATACCCGCTCCGTGAACTCCGAGTTGCCCGCGTGGAGTCGCTCGCGCGCGGCCGCGTGGAGAGCGACGGTCGTCTTGGCCTCGAGGTTGTCGAGCATCGCAACGAAGATCGCCTCAGGGGTCGATGGCACCTTGGCCGAACCATGTTCGAGCGACCCGTGGTGCGAGACAATGATGTGCTGCAGCACCAAGACAGCCTCAGGCGGGAGCTTGTGCCCGCTCGCCTTGGCCGCCACGGCCGCCTTGAGTTGAAGCCAGATCGCGCCGCGCACGAGGTGCCCGATGAGGTGACCATCGCGCGTGTAGTTGAAGCCCTTTTCCCACTCAAGTTCGACGGTCTTGCCGAGGTCATGCAGAAACAGACCCATCAGAACGATGTCTCGGTTGAGTTGCGGGTAGAGCGGCACCATGCGGTCGGCGAGCTGCATGAGCTGGTGGGTGTGTTCAAGGAGTCCGCCGACGAACGCATGATGGATGTTCGTGGCCGCCGGGGCGTGCCGGAACGCCGACATCATCGGATCGTCGTTGAGGTACGAGTCGGCCAACGCACGCATGCCCGCATCGCTCATGGAATGGAGTAGCGCCGTGATCGCCGCAAACATTTCGTCGATGTTCTTGCTCGTCGCTGGCAGAAGCGCCACCAGTTCCTCCGTCGCCACTTCGACCGCCTCGATCGTGTCGATAATGATCTGGAGCTGGCCGCCGTAAACCTCCACTCGTCCTGAGAGCCGCGCGTAGCCCGTCGCGCTCACCTCAGGCAGCGCCGACTCGTCAAAGGTCCACTTGCGGGCGGTCGCCTCGCCGGAAGCATCTCGGATAATCGCTTTGAAGTAGGGCTTGCCCGCACGGGTGACCGCCGTCTGCGGATTGACGAGGCTGTACACCCCATCGACGAAGGAGCCGTTCTGGAGATCACGGATGTTCACATGCTTGATCGTTGTCATAGTGAATGGAGGTTGAACCGCAGAGGCTAGCAGGCAGATGCAGCCCTCCCCCGCGCCAGACGCATGACGATGGTGGACTCAATGACCACCGATCGCGGGCGGCTTTCGGGTGCACCTCAGGCATCTCAAGATCCACACGCCAATGACACTGCGAGGGAGGCTCACGGGCATCGAGCGTTGAGATCCTCCTGGATCCGAACGGCTCTCGCGTGATCGATCCTTACGACGGCGCGGTGCGCAGGGCCGCAAGGGTGTCGGGAATCATTTCGCAGATCTCCGAGGCAAGGAGCCCGGCGTCGCCGTGGACGCCGCTCCAGCGTCTGGCCGCAAGACCATGCACCGCGACGCCAAGTCGTGCACAGTCGAACAACGAGAGCCCCGGCCCGCGTGCGTGAAACTGCGCCACGAACGACGCCACGATGCCCGCGAGCGCATCACCGGCCCCACCCGTGGCGAGTGCGGCCGTCCCAGCGCGCGCGCTCCATGTGTGGATGCCGTCACTGACGGCGGTGCGCGGACCCTTGACAATCGCAATGCACCCGAGGCGCTGTGCGAGCGACCTCGCGCCCATCTCGCGCGAGGCATCGTCGTCGGCCGCGGCGGGTTCGATGTGAAGTGCCGCAGCGAGCCGGGCGTACTCGCCCGGGTGCGGTGTCAGGATGAGCCCTGCGGCGCCGATGTCGCGGTCAAACTGCGCCGTGCGTGCGAGCGCGTTGAGCGCGTCGGCATCGATGACGATCGGCATGCGCGCATTGGCGAGCGTGCGCACGACCACCTGTTCGACCGCCGCGCCGCCTCCGAGCGCTGGGCCGATCGCCAGCGCGTGAGCGTCCGCCAACGCCTCGTCGAGGACCGCGGCGCAGCCCGAGGGGTCGAGGTGCCCGTCCGTGTCCACGGGGAGCGCCCGCCCAGTCGCGCTCTCGAGCGCCGAGAGCGCCGCGAGCGCCAGCGGTTCGGGCACGGCAAGTTGCACGAGCCCTGCGCCCGCGCGCAGAGCCGAGCGGGCGGCGATCAGCGCACCTCCGAGCATCACGCGCGAGCCCTGGATCGATCCTCCCACGACGACGACCGTGCCAAAGGTCCCCTTGTGACCTCGAGGGTCGCGCGCGGGCAACGGCGGAGTCGGCGCCGTCGTGTCATCGCACTGCCCGTCAACGAGCGCGTCAATCGACACGGAGCACCTCGATCTTGATCATTCCGATCGTCGAGAGCATGGTGGAGAAGTCGGCGTCGATGGATGGCTCATCTTGCGCGCTGGTGGCAATGAGCAGATGTCCCGGATGGAACGAACGGTCGCGGAGCGTCGCATCGAAATCGACCCACTCGCCGTCGATGAGCCCCTGCGTCCACATGTGCCACGCAAAGACGGACTTCTTTCCCGCAAACTCGTCGGCGTAGACGAGGCCGCCGGCCACGCGCGACGGAATCCCTCGGGCCCGCAGGAGCGCCGCGAGAAGCATCGCGTGTTCCGAGCAGTCCCCCGACCTTGACCGGGCGACCGCGCTGGCGCTCGCGTAGGCCGTCGCGAGCCCCTTCCGGTGGATGTACGAGGCGACGAAGGCGCGCAGCGCTTCGGCCATCTGGCCATGGGTCGATGTGGCCGAGAGACCCGCTGTCTCGATGGCGCGCGCTGAGAGTTCCTTGACCCTCGCATCACTCGCGTCGATCATCAAGGTGGACGCGAGGAACGAAGGGTCGCGCAACTCGTCAACGGTCGCCTTCGTCGAACCTCCGACGGAGACCGTCACCTCGGCGTCGCGCGCGGAGGCCCCCGCCTTGACCGCCTGCGCGCCCGCGCTCGGCAGCAGAAGGCCCGTCTCGGGGCCCGTCACACGCAGCACGGCGCGCGATGCCGTCGCGAGTGCGGGATGCGGCGCATCAAGCACCACGATGCTTTGGGTGATGACATCGAGGGATGGGCCCGTGATTCGCTTCAGTGCCTCTTCCTTCGTGGCGCGTTGCGCCACAAGTTCACCGATCCCGAGGGCCGTGCGCGATGACAGGAGTTCACCCTCTGCATCCACCTGCTCCATGGAGGTGAGGTTGAGCGTGCGGTTCTGGGCTTTCCATGTGGATCCCTGGTCCGACCGTGACACTGGAGTGCACAGCATGCTGATCGCGCGCATACCTCCAGATGGGTCAAGCGTCGTGTACTCGAACTCGAGAACCCGAGCCGTACGCGAGTGCTGCGTCAAGGTCTCCACCTGCGATGGGGTGAGCCATCGTTGGGCCGGGAGCTTCTCGCGCCGCTCTGAGTCGCGTCCGCCGACGCGCTGAACGACGACGAGATCTGTGTCCTCGAATCGATAGGTGACTCGGCTGGCCTCGCCTCCGGCGTCGCTGGTGACCTCGCAGGACTTGGCTGTTCCGGGGGGCGATTCAACGAATCGCCACGAGAGGGCCACCGTGGCCTGTGCCCCGGCACGACCGAGCGTCATGTGCGTTTCGTTGATGGTCTCGACTGAGCCTTCACTCGCTCGCGTGGACTCGTGCATCCAGCCACAACGCGCTCCGGCGAGCGTGAGCGTGAACCACGCATCCTTCTCCGCAGCGACCGCATCGGGGACTGCGACGATCGATAGCACGACGGCCCCCACCCCACAAACACACGACACCAACGAATCAGTGGGAAGTCTGCCCACGCGACTCCTGTGCGGCCTCCGGATTCCCCTGCGGCCGCATGAGCGGGAACAGGATGACATCGCGGATCGTTGGGCTGTCCGTCAGCAGCATGACGAGACGGTCGATGCCGAGTCCGACACCGCCTGCGGGTGGCATGCCGACCCGTAGCGCGTGGACGAAGTCCTCATCAAGCGTTCTGAAGACTGACGCCTCCTCGTCGGCTCCAGCCAACTGCTGCGTGAACTTCGCGAGTTGGATATCGGGATCGTTGAGCTCCGTGTACGACGGCCCGATCTCCATCCCTGCGATGAAGAGGTCCCACCGCTCAGCGAGGTCTGGGTTCGCGCGGCTCGGTCGCGTGAGCGGGCTGACCGCACTCGGATAGTCCAACACGAAAGTCGGCTTGCACGGGTCGATGAGCGCCTCCGCCTTGCGCTCGAAGAGTTCGTTCACAAGAAGCCATGGATCCGCCGTGGCCGCTGCCGCGATGTGATGCGCGACGGCCGCCGCGCGCACCTTGGGGGCGTCATGCATGGAGAACCCGAGCGCGCGATCGAACAGTTCGCCGAATGTGACCCTGGTGAACGGGCGCGAGTAGTCGATGCGGAGGTCGCCCCACGGCAGCACGGGACCGGGTTCAGCACGCGGATGCCACGACCGTGCGAGCGCCTGCGCCGCGCAGTTGTGCACGAGGCGCTCGATGAGGTCGAGCATCGTGGCATAGTCACCGAACGCTTGGTAGGCCTCGAGGGCGGTGAACTCGGGGTTATGGCTCTTATCGATCCCCTCGTTGCGGAAGTTGTGGTTGATCTCGAAGACCTTGGGAAGGCCGCCGACCAGCAGCCGCTTCAAGTACAGCTCCGGCGCCACGCGCATGAAGAGCGGCATCCCGAGAGCGTTGTGTGTGGTTGTGAATGGGCGCGCGGCGGCGCCTCCGGCCACCGGATGCATCATCGGGGTCTCGACCTCAAGGAACCCTTCGGTTTCCATGAAGTGACGGATTTCGCTCACGATGGCCGATCGCGCGCGAAAGGTCCGCATGGTTGTCGGATTCGCGAACATGTCGACATATCGGTGGCGGTAGCGAAGTTCGGCATCTTCAAGTCCGTGCCACTTCGAAGGCGGAGGCTCGATGTTCTTCGACTGCAGCGAAAGCGTCTCAGCCCAGACGCACACTTCGCCCTTCTGCGTTTTCCCAACTCGACCAAACGCGGTGATGATGTCGCCATAGTCGAGTCCCTTGGCGACGATGAAATCCTGTTCGCACATCGCCGACTTGGAGACGCTGACCTGCAGGTCGCCTGAGTCATCGCGGAGCCCGATGAAGAGGATCTTCCCCATGTCACGGTGCTGCACGACGCGACCCGCGACGCGTACGGTCGGCCGCGAATCCTCGATCATTGAACCGGGCACAGCCTTCGCGGCGGCGACGGATGCCGCATGCGCGCCATGCGCCGACTCGTCAAAGGTCGCGCGCGCCGACGCCAAGGGCACAAGGGCGTCGGTCCGGTTGCCAAAGGGCTCGATGCCAACCGTTGTTCTCAGGTGCGCGAGCTTGGTGCGGCGTGCGGCGACGAGTTCGGAGTGGGTCGGATCCCCATGAGGCATTCTCCGATCATAAGCCCCGCACCACGAACACACGGGTAGAGTCACCGCATGCACTTTGCGACTCACCAACCAGTCCTCGACGATCTCAAGGCGCGGATCTTCGCCATCCGCGACTCTCTTTGACTACCCAGACAAGGTCTCGCAACGAGCACGCCTCGAGTCCCTGATGGGGGAGCCGGGATTCTGGGATGACCAGCGCAAGGCGCAGAAGGCGATCGCTGATCTGAAAGTGATTCGGGCGCTCATCGATCCGCTTGAGGAACTCACGCGTGGACTCGACGACGCCAAGACGGGTCTCGAGATGGCGAAGGAGGCCGGCGACCAAGACCTCCTCATCGAAGTCGACGAATCGCTCCACCGGCTCGTCGAGCGGATGCAGCGCGTCGAACTCCAGAGCCTTCTGTCGGAGCCGCACGACCATCGCCACTGCTTTTTCACAATCCAAGCTGGCGTCGGCGGTACCGAGGCCAACGACTGGACCGCCATGCTCGAACGGATGTTCCTCTACTGGTGGAATTCGATGGGATTCAAGGTCGAGGAGATGAGCCGCACATACGGGACGGAGGCCGGCATCGCCGAGGTCTCGTATGCCGTGCGAGGCCCATTCGCGTATGGATACTGCTCCTGCGAAGCCGGGACGCACCGACTTGCTCGCGTTTCGCCCTTCAACGCCGAGGGAAAGCGGCAAACTTCCTTCGCCACCGTCGATGTGACCCCCGAGTTTGAGGAATCGGATATCGAGATCCCCGAACGCGACATCGAGGTCACGGCGTTTGTGCGCGCAAGCGGTCCCGGCGGCCAGAATGTCAACAAGGTCGCCTCCGCGATCCGCATCAATCACATTCCGACGGGTATCCAGATCGTCGCCAGCACCTACCGCGACCAACTCCAGAACAAGAAGCAGGCACTCTCGGTGCTCATGTCGAAACTGGAACAGCTCGAGCAGCAGCGGCGCGACGCCGAAATCGCGCAGGCCAAGGGCGGCAAGGTCGAGCGCGGATGGGGAACACAGATCCGGTCGTATGTCTTCTACGACAACCGCGTGAAGGATCACCGCACGGGTTACGAGGAGCCGAACCCGCAACAGATCCTTGACGGGCACATCGAAGCGTTCGTGGATGCCGAACTCAATCGGCGTCGCAAGGAGCGCGAGAGCGAGAAGGCGGACTGACTCGATGCCACAGCGCCTCGCCAAGATCGAGTTCGTCGACTTTGGCCGCATCTTGTGCGACACCGATGAAGCGTTCGCTCGCGAGTGGCTCGTCACCAACGGGCTGGGCGGGTACGCGTCGGGAACGGTTGGCGGCGTGCGCAATCGTCGCTACCACGGCATGCTGATGGCGGCCCTCCCGACTCCTGCGTGCCGCACGCTGCTGCTCGGGGACCTCCCCACGACGGCCACCTACCGCGGACGCACCTTTGCGTTGTCGGCAAGTCGCTGGCGCGACAGATCGATCTCCCCCACCGGACACCAATCGCTCCAGCGATTCCATATAGAAGACGGCATTCCGGTCTGGCGCTGGGCCATCAGCGATGCGCTCATCGAACGGCGCATCTTCATGGTGCACGGGGAGAACACCGCGGCGATCCACTGGACGCTCGTGCAGGCGGCGAGTCCCGTTCAACTCCAGATGGGGATCCTCGCTGACTGTCGGAGCCATCACGAGCTCGGGCGCGCGGGTTCGGCGACGCCTCACCTCGAACGAGTCGATCGCGGCGTGCGCCTCGTGTGGACCGCAGCACCCACCCCGAACGAACTCTTCGTGCAGTGTTCGCAGTGCGTGCCGACACCACGCGGAGAATGGTGGCGCGGCTATCTCCTCGATGAGGAGGCCGCACGCGGCTTTGACGCGCTCGACGATCTCTGGCACGCCGCCGATCTCGATCTCCTGCTCACACCGGGCGAGTCCGCGCTGCTCACGGCATCGACG
>SYGQ01000096.1 GCA_005799475.1 Planctomycetia bacterium
GTTTGGATTCCAGCGTTACCGGAGTACCACGCAATCTGCGGCACGAAACTGGGGTCGTTCGTCCCGTTTGGATACCCGGGTCCGCTGTGATACGCCGTCGTTGTCCCCGCCCGGTACGAGTACTCCCACTCCGCTTCCGTTGGAAGCCTCAACCCTGTGGCCGTCAGGAACCCCTGGATCGTGTTCCACGAGACCTGCTCCACTGGACGGCTTGGAGAGTCGCTATGGCTCCAGAAGTAACTCGGGTTCGACCCCATCCTCGCCTGCCACTGTGATTGCGTCACCTCGTACCGCCCGATGTAAAACGCATTCGTGAGAGTGACCTGGTGCACGGGGGTAGCCCAGCCTTCTTCGCCCATGCTGAATGTGCCCGGCGGCACAAGCACCATCTCAATGTTGGTGCCGGTGTCCCTCACTCGCCAAGCGAGACCGGTGGCGATGATCCGAACTCGAAGGGTTTCGTCGGTGACGACGGCTGGATTTGGCAGCTCTTCAATCAGCGTCGCCCACGACGGAGTCGCGCATGCGTAGAATGTGAACGCCGCGCTCGCACTCGCCGTTCCCTTGGGCGTCGTGACCTCAACGGTCGCAGCGCCAACTGACCCCGCGGGCGTCACGGCCGTCACTGTATTGGCATCGACTGCGATGACACTCGTCGCCGGCACTCCGCCGACTCTCACGCTTGTGGCACCACTGACGAAACTGCCGGTGATCGTGATCGCGGTGCCCCCTCCGTAAAAGCCTTGACTGGGCGTCACCGAACTGATCGCGTGCAGCACATACGAAAATGGCATTGGAGCCAACAACACGCCGCTTGGCGAGATCAGCGTGATTGCTCCATTGCCGACTTCACCCGCGGGGGTCACCGCCGTGACGAGTGTGGGCGAGACCACCTGCACGCTTGTGCACGCAACCCCGCCGACTCTCACCGCAGTCGTTGTGTCGAGGCGGACCCCTGAAATGGAGATCAGGGTGCCGCCAAGTGTCGATCCATGCTGAGGAGTGACGCTCGTCACCACTGGGTCGCACACGCCCCAATCGGCGAGAACTGACCCTAGATCCGCAGCATCAATCTGGCCGTCGCCGGTGATGTCGCTCGCACAGTCCTGCGCGGGCACCGACCTGCCCACCGCAGCGACTGACACCAACAGGACAACCCCCGCAAACCCGAAATGCCGTAGTGACTTGATCATGTTCATGTGGTTACCTCTAGACACCAGAACCCCCCAACAGGGACGACGACAGTCAGACATACTCCAAGAAACCCGCGATTCAAGCCAAATCGCGCCAGATCCCTCCCCCCGACCCCCCCCCGCAATGGGAAGAATCGGTCCCGCGGCGGGACCGTTCTTTCCCATCAGGGGGCGTTGGCTTGACACCGACGCGCGTCGTTGCTCTACTCGCCGCGTCGATGTGAAGGACTGTCCGTCCCGCTCGACACACTGATGGCAACAATTCGAGGGATCCTTGAATGGGTCCAAGGCCCAGAGGGCCGGGTCCGACAGTTCAATAACGGTCTCGTCGAGTCGGCTGAGGATCCCGTGATTCCACAGTCGATGGCGGACAACTATCCCCTGCGGCCTTGTGCCGAGGTCACGGTGGAGACCGCCATCATCGAAACGAAGAGTCGCCGTGGCATCAGGCGCAGTCAGCATGTGGTCGAACGCATCGTTGAAATCGACGGACTTCCTCCCGAGGCGCTCGCGCAGCGAAAGCCATTCGCGGAACTCACCGCGCTCGACCCCTGCCCGAGGATTTCGCTCGAGTACCCGGGCTGCCCGCCGGCGTGCCGACTGATCGACCTCTTTTGCCCCATCGGGTACGGCACGCGCGGGCTCATCGTTTCTCCGCCCAAGGCGGGCAAAACGATCCTCCTGCAGAACCTCGCCTTCGGCATCAAGCACAATCACCCGGAGATCGAACTCGTGGCGCTGCTCATCGATGAACGCCCCGAGGAGGTGACGGACTTCAAGCGCAATGTTCCCGCGCAAGTCCTCGCGTCGAGCAACGACCAAGATGTCGACCGGCACACGGCGCTAGGCATCCTTGCCATCGAGCGCGCGCGACGCATGGTCGAGGCCGGTCGCGATGTCGTCGTGCTCCTCGACTCGATCACGCGGCTCGGTCGCGCCTTCAACAACTCGCGCAAGTACGGCTCGGGGGGACGCACCATGTCCGGTGGCCTCGACTCGCGTGCGCTGGAAGTTCCTAAGCAGCTCTTCGGTTCCGCACGCAAGGCCGAAGAAGGTGGATCGCTCACCATCATCGGGTCATGCCTCGTCGACACCGGCAGCCGAGCCGACCAGATCATCTTCGAGGAGTGCAAGGGCACCGGCAACATGGAACTGATCCTTGATCGGTCCATCGCCGAGAAGCGAAGTTTCCCGGCGATCAATCTCGCCGCCAGTGGGACGCGGAAGGAACATCTGCTTCTCACGGAGCGCGAGCTCAAGACCGTGACCGCGCTGCGGCGACGGCTCCTCGCCATGCCTCCGCATGTGCAGATCGAACAACTCCTTGCGGCACTCAAGCGATTCCCGACCAACGAAGCGCTCGTGAGCAGCTGAACCGCCGCCGCGCCCGCGCCCGCGCCCGCGCCCCCACGGTAGATTCACGGCATGAACACTCCGGCGATCAAGACTGGATTCTTCCTCGCCAGTGGGGTTCTCTTGGTGGCGGCGGTCGGACTGGTCCTGGCGAAGCTCGACATGTTCGCCAAGATGACCTCGTACACCGCGACCTTCTCAATCGGCGATGGAGTGTTCGGGCTCGCCAAGGGATCTGAGGTCCGCATTGGCGGCCTGAAGCGAGGAGCCGTCACGAGCGTGATCCCCGTCCTGAACACCGAGGGACAGATGACCTCGATCGACGCGAAGTTCGAGATTGATGAGAGCGTGGTCCTGCACGA
>SYGQ01000097.1 GCA_005799475.1 Planctomycetia bacterium
CAGTTCCTGGCGGACGATCGACCCGCGTGGGGTCCATAGGACGAGCCCTTGCCCAACCATCTCGTCGATGTGAAAGAGCCGCAGTTGCTTCCCGAGCACACGGTGGTCCCGCTTCTTCGCTTCCTCGACCTGCTTGAGGTACGCCTCCAACTCGGGCTTGGTCGCGAAGGCCGTGCCGTAGACGCGCGTGAGTCGGTCGAGCGTCTCGTCGCCCTTCCAGTAACTCGACGCGAGCGAGGTGACCTTGAACGCGCCGATCCTGCCGGTCGAAGGGACATGCGGACCTCGACAGAGATCCTCCCACGATGACCCTGGTGTGCCTGTGGCGTACCACGAGAGTGTCGCGGACCCAGCCTCGATGGCGCGCTGTGCGTTGTCTGTCTTGAACTTGCTGCCCTCACGCTGGAGCTTGGTCATGCCCTCGCCGGTGTCGAGTTCGTAGCGCGTGAATGGGCGGTTCTCGGCGATGATCCGACCCATCTCGTCCTCGATGCGAGCGAAGTCATCGGCGCTTGGTGCCTTTCCATCGGGGAACGCCATGTCGTAATAGAAGCCTGTTTCGAGCGGCGGGCCGTAGACGAGTTGGGTCCCTGGGAACAGCCGCTGAATCGCCTCAGCCATCACATGCGCGCACGAGTGTCGGATGAGGTACAGGCCGTCGGTGTCGGCGCCGCCGGCGCGGCTCTTCGCGGTGACGATGGCCAGCGCCGCATCGCGTTCGATCGGCGTGTTGAGATCGCAGAGGACGCCGTCGACCTTCGCGCCAAGCGCGGCCTTTGCCAGCCCGGGGCCGATGTCGGCAGCGACTTGCGCAGGTGTCGTGGCGGTGGAATAGGAACGGGTGCTGCCGTCGGGCAGAGTGATCGTGGGCATGGAGTCAGTCCGAAGCTTTCGAGGGTGCCGCCTGATCGAAGAGCATCGGCTCGTCAGGCTTTCTCGGTGGTTTCTCGGAGAGGTCGCTGAGTTCCGTTTGGAACTCAGCCACGCTCTGGAAGTCGTAGTAGACGCTGGCGAAGCGAACATACGCGACGGCATCGATGTTCCGGAGGGCACTGGCCACGCGCTGGCCAATCACGAGGCTCGGCACCTCACGCTCGAACTCGCGGTGGACCGAGTCGTCGACTTCGTCGGCGACCCGCTGCTTCACTTCTTCGGGCACCGGGCGCTTGCCGCAGGCCGACTGGATCCCGCGAAGCACTTTCTGTGGATCGAACGGCACGCGCGAGCCGTCCTTCTTGATCACGACGAGCCGTTCCGCCCGCTCGACGCGCTCGTAGCTCGTGAATCGCTTCTTGCACCTGACGCACTCGCGTCGTCGGCGAATCTTCGCACCCGAATCGATGCCTCGGCTGTCGATGACCCGCGCGTCCTTGGTGTTGCAGTATGGGCAGTTCACTGGTGGGTCCGTAGCCGGATGCGCTCCATCTTCGGCACCCGAGGGCGATTGGTCAACCCCTCCATGGACCTCAGCGCACCGCGGACTTCGCGTTCACTCGCACCTCGAGGTGGGCATGACCGGTCAGTTCGAAGTACTCAACGACGAGACGGGCGTGCCGCGCGTCCTGCACGGAGACATCGACTTGGTCGCGGGTCGGTGCATGGTGGGTCCAACGATCGATGATGACGGTGTCGTCAAGCGTGACTCGGATGCCGTCGTCGGACATGGTCTCGAACGACCAGATGCCCGGTGGGAGCTCGAACTCGGTCGTCGCACGGACACCGAAGTGGTCGGTGCCGAAACGGGTGCGTTGCTCCTCGACGGCGACGAGTTTCGCCGAGGCAGGGCCCCCAGAGCCGAAGGGGAGCGTGAGCGACTCGACGAAGACGATACGGGCGTCCTTCGCGGCGGTGTCGAACACTTCATGGGTCGGCGGCGACGCCGCCGCGCCCTCGGGGAGGTCGAACACCTCGACGCGCCAGGAGGCATTGAAGATCGTGCCCGACACCGTGGTCGACTCAGATGGACCCTTGCCCCAGAAGAGTTGCATCGTGTAGGCGCTGAGTTGCCCTGGATGCTCCGTCGTGACCGATGCGATCCGGTGCGCGTCGTCGATGTCGGTGCGAAGGTCGGCGGACCCGCCGGAGGCCTGCACCAGTGTGATGGTCCGCGGGCCCATGAGTCTCCACTGGTGCTCGTTCGACGGCGATGGCAGTCGGATCGCCATCGGGGCGGTGTAGTCGTAGGGCCCGTATGGTCCCATGATGATCGCGGACCTTCCCGCGAGGGCTGTTCGCATGCTCTCCACGGTCGCTCCGACGCGCGCGACCGGCATCTCGGGTCGCTCGAGCGAGGCGACGAGCGTGGCGAGGTCGGCATCGTCGGGCTGCGGCGGCACCTCAAGCGTTGTCGACAAAGACGCGGCACTCACGGCATCGGCGTCGACCGCGAGCGCCACGCGCTCGAGCGTGTTCGCGACCCACGCCGTGCGCAGTGTGTCGCGGAGCCGCAGAGCGACCGTCTCATCCGCGAAGGCATTGGAGGCAACGACCATGTCGCGCGAGGCTGTGCCATTGGCTTTCGCCCACGGAAGCGCGGCGAGGCTTGCGTCCGCGTCCCACCAGAGCGCGATGCCGACGGCGTTAGTGCCGAAGGCATTGCCCTCGATGCGGCACTGCGCTCCGTGTTCGATGTTGATGCCGCCGCCCTCCGCAAGACCGACCGTCCCATTGGACTTGATGAGGTTCCCACGCACCCAGAGGTCATGCGAGTAGCCCCCCCAAATGCCGCAGATGGCATTGCGCTCGAGGCGATTGAAGAGGATCCGATTGCGGAAGGAGAAGGTCGTCTCCACGCCGTGTGCCGCGGCATCCGAGAAGTCATTGAAGGCGATGAGGTTCTCGTTGCATCCACGCCCGAGCGCGTCGGCGACCGGGTCCGGAGTCGAGGCCGCCGAGGGGATCTCGCCGAGCGCTTGCCTTCCCGCGAAGGCGAAGAGTCCATCGCCACCGTGCGTCGCGCTGTTGAACAAGAAGCAGTTGCGTGAACACTGTTCAATGCAAAGGATTCCAGCGGAGTCCTGGCCGCGCGAGTACACCTCGTGGCTGTAGCCACGGACGCAGAAGTCGAATGCGTTGCGCGCGACAATGTTGTCGCAGGATCGCCAGAGCGCGAGCCCCCAACCTGAGAGAAAGGATGCGTCGCAGTCCATCACGCGTGAGCGCGAGACATTCGAGAGGAGGATCCCGTTTTGGCCCTGTCGCACGACGATGTGCGAAAGTTCGACGCCGTGCGCGTCGCGCACGGAGATGGCCGCGCCATACTTTGACGCCCACTCATCCTTGCCATTTTCTTGGGGCCAGAGCCAGTCCGATGCGACCTCTGCCTCAGGCGTCGATGCGAGCCGCTGGGCGAAGTTACCCGCGAATCCAAGGTGTTCGACCACGAGCCCGTCGCACTGCGCCGCGTCGATGCCCACCTTGAATCCTGTGATGGCGCCGTTGCGAACCCGCACGCCGTTGCCTCGGATTCGGATGCCCGTCCCCGTGAGGAGCTCGCGCGCCGTGCCCGGTTCGGCGCCGCACAGCGTTCGCCCCTCGAGGTCAACGGTGATGTCGTTGCCCTCGATGTGGATGACGCCATTGGCGTCTTCATCCACGAGCGGCCGCGGCGGCAGAATGAGTCGGCACGAGCGTGTGATCTTTGTGTTGTCGAAGGCGGCGACTTCCTGCGGCAAATCATCCGCATGCGCGAGGGGTCCCGAAAGCGCAGTGATGACGAGCACGGCGAGCCCCACGGGCGCACAGCGCCAACGCGGCGCCGTCATCTCAGACCTCCTCGATCTCCTTGACTTTCTTGTCAGCGAGTTCGTCGATCTTGCCAGTGAACTGCTTGATGAGTTCGTCAATGGACTCCTTCGCCGCCGTGGCCGTGTCCTCTGAGAGCTTCGCCTTCGGATCGTGGACGAGCGTGTCGATGGCCTTGTTGGCGTCGCGACGCTCGTTGCGCATCGCGATCCGTGTTTCCTCGGCCATCTTTCGCACCTGCGTGGCCAGTTGGCGCCGCCGATCCGATGATGGGGCAGGGAGGTTCATCCGGAGTTGTGATCCCTCGGACTGGGGATTGAGTCCAAGATTGCTCGTCTCAATCGCCTTGATGATCGCGAGCTTCGCCCCAGGATCGAACGGCTTGACGAGCAACTGTGTGGGTTCGGGAACACTAATGGCGGCCAGTTCTCGCAAGTCGACCATGCTGCCGTAGTAGTCGACTTTGATGAACTCGAGCAGCGCGGTGCTCGCCCGCCCCGTGCGGATTCCGCGCACCTCACGCTGAAGGTGATCCAGGCTTTTCACCATCTTTTCTTCGGCCTCGAGGAGGATTGTGTCGGTGTCCATGCTTGCTCCTCTCGAACGCTACGAAACGGTGACGAGGGTCCCGAGGCCTTCGCCGCTGACGGCACGGCGAATGTTTCCCGCAACCTTGTAGTCGAACACGACGACGGGCAGCGAGTGCTCCATACACATCGTCATCGCCGTCAGGTCCATGACGCGGAGTTTTTGTTCGAGCGCGTTGCCAAACGAGATCGTTGAGTATCGCGTTGCCGAGCGGTCCTTGCGGGGATCGGCGGAGTAGACACCGTCCACCTTGGTGGCCTTGAGAAGGACATCGCACCCAAGCTCGACGGCCCGAAGCGCGGCGCAGGTGTCTGTCGTGAAATAGGGATTGCCCGTCCCGGCCACAAGAATGATGACGCGACCCTTCTCAAAATGTCGCAGCGCCCGCGCGCGGATGAACGACTCCGCCACCGAGGGAACCGCGACAGCGCTCATCACACGGCTTTCGACACCCGCGGACTTGAGTGCTTCCTTGAGGGCGAGTCCGTTGATGACGGTGCCGAGCATGCCCATGTAGTCGGCGGTGGACTGGTCGAACCGCCCCGACGCAGCGAGGTGCGATCCCCTGATGATGTTGCCGCCACCCACAACGATGGCCATCTGGGAGCCGCACGCCACCGCGCCGCCAATCTCGCTGGCCATGGTCGCCAGTTCGGTCGGGTGGATCCCAAAGGCACCCTCCGAGGCGAAACTCTCGCCGCTCAACTTGAGGAGGACGCGCGCGTACGCGCGGCGAGTGCCTCGATCGGGGTTCTGCATGCACCGCAAGACTACTATCTCCATCAGACCATGGCGATCGAGCGACACGAGGAGCACGCGCACGCGGGTGCGGGGCGATCCGCGCGGCGCCGCGTGGCGTCGTGGCTTTGGATCGGGTTTGCCCTCTCCTTACCGCTGCACGCGCTACTCATCTTCATCCTGACCCGGATCACGATCGATGCCCCCGCGCAGGCCGAGGGGGGAACTGAGTCGATGGAGGTCGTGCTGATCGAAGGCGACCCGCTGGAGACCAACGCCGGTGCTGCAGGCGAGGGAATGAACGACACGCCGTCGGTCAGCGAGATTCCGTCCAGCGTGGCCGGGTCGTCGTCGGAGACGTTCGGCATGCCCGACGCCATGGGTGGTGACGATGGCGACACACAAAGCACACCCACGGGAGCACCAGGCATCATCTCGCAGGAGGGCGGCGGCGGCGAGTCCGGTGGTGGTGGCGGTGGCGGCGCGGGAACCAAGTTCTTCGGCGTCGAGGGGCGCGGAAGACGCATCGCGTACATCGTGGACAAGTCCGGGTCGATGGGTGCTGTGGTCGGTGAGGAGATCGATCCGTCGCGACCCCATGCCGCACCGGCGAGCCGGATCGCCGTGGCCAAGCGCGAACTCGATCGAAGCTTCAGCGCGCTTCCTGACTATGCGGCCGTCAACATTGCGTTGTTCGATACCGGTTTCAGCACATTCGACGACGACGGTAAGTATGTCAGGTGCCGCGCGGACGCGCTGGTGAAACTGCGCGAGTGGCTCCGCACAGTGCCCCCCGGCGGTGGGACGGATCCCGTTCCCGCGTTCCAGTTCATTCTCTCGCGTGCCGAGCGCGCCGACCTCATCTACTTCATGAGCGACGGCGAGATCCCACCGAATGCGGCCGAGGAGATTCTGCGCCTCAATCGGCGCGGCCCCAACACCATCATCCACTGCATCGCGTTCGGTCAGGCCGCGGCGACCGCACCGCTTCGACGCATCGCCTCCGAGACCGGCGGGACCTTCGCCGTGGTGAATCCGGGAACGCCGTGATGGTCTTCCGGTTGGCGCCCACATGGATGACATCACTTGCGAGCGCGTGTGCGCTCTTTTCGCCGCCGTGCACGGTGGACCTTCGTGATGGCGGCGCGCGCATCGTCGGGTTCCTCGCGGGCGAGGGACCCGACGGGGTTTCGGTGCGCGCCCAAGACGATCCAACCACGCCGGCCCTCTCATTTCGCTGGGACCAAGTTGAACGCCTCGAAACGACGGCGCCATCGAATGAGCGGGCCACACGCATCGAGCTGGGTCGTTCACTCTGGCGCGGACGCTCTCGGCTTTCACGGGGCGACCTCGACGGAGCGCGTGCCGAGTTCGCGCTCGCACTCGCGGCAGTGTCGGTCGATGCGCAACTCCTCCGTGCCCTCGCGATGGAAGGCCTTGCGCGGACATCAGCGGCGGCGGCGGACGACCTCCCGCGCTCGCTCGTCGCGGCTCTCGTCACCGCAGGGTCGCGCGCGACGCAGCCGCTGCCGCGCGAGTGGATCGGCGGCGGCGATCCGGTGGAGGCTCAGACTGGGCTTGTGCTCACTGTGCTTCCCGCGTTCCTCGACGGTTCGCGTGCCGCTCAGGCTCAGGGTGTGCTGGTCCGTGCAGCGGCCGAGGCGGTCGCGAGAGGGGATCGAGTCGAAGCGCGCCTCCTCGAGGCGGCCGCGCGAATCGCTTCGGCCGACTCTGGGGTGGGGGTTTCATCGGGGGCTGCGAAGGGCGCCGAGTCGCCCGAAGAGGGCACGCCGTCGACGACCATTGACGCTCGCGCGCAAGGACGCAGGGCACTGCGAATCCTTGAGGCGTGGGCCGACGCCGTGTCGACCGAGCCATCGGCGCGAAAGCGGGGGCGGTCGGTGCTCCAGAGCGTGCTCCGCAGCCTCGAGGGAGCGCCACGGGCCGTGGCCATCTACGCCATCGGTCGAAGCCAATGCGTCGAGACGGATCCGGATGTCGTCCGCATCGGGGTCGCGCGCATGCTGACCGTCGCTGCCGCGTATGACGCCGAATGGCCGCAACTCGCCGCGGCCGCGCGCGCGCAGGCCGCGGTGGCGCTCTCTCGTATCGGTGACGACGAATCGGCCGCCGTCCTGCGGGCCATCAACGATCCAACCATCGCAAGCCCAGATGGGCAAGGAGCAACACCGTGACTTTCTTCAAGTACATCGAGGGTGGCGGCGTCATTGGCTATGTCATCCTCGCGCTGAGTGTCGTGGCCGTGGCCATCGCCATTGCGGCGGCACTGCGCACTCGTCGCGATCGCTTGGTTCCCGACGGCCAAGTGCGACGACTGCGAGCTCACGCGGAAGCGCGGGACTTTCGCGCGGCGTTGGAGAACTGCCGCAGCGAGTCAGGTGACACCTTTGTCGGGCGGATCGCCGCGGCCGGCATCGAGCGCGCTCTGCGCGGGCCGCTCGGGGGCCTCGAGGCGCGCGCGGCCATGGAAGACGCGGGTGAAGATGAAACCGCGCGCCTGTTCAGGGCGATCGACACGATCGCCGTCATCGCGAGTGTGGCGCCGCTCCTTGGGCTCCTTGGCACCGTCCAGGGGATGATCGGTGCGTTCGAGACCGTCGCAACGGTGGCTACCAAGAGCAGCTCGTACTACGAGACGCTCGCCACCAACATCTCGATCGCCCTGATCACGACATTTCAGGGACTCGTCGTGGCGATCCCGTGCGTGATGGTTCACTCGCTGCTTCGACGGCGCATCGATCGTGCGGCGTCCGATGCGGGGAGGGCCCTTGAGCCATTGGCGATGGCGCTCGAGCAAGTCGAGGGTCACGCGCTGTCGAGCGAGGCTCCGCACACCTGATGCGCATCACACGCACACGCCGTGCGCCGCTGGCGCTCGACATGACACCGTTGATCGATGTTGTGTTTTTGCTGCTGATCTTCTTCCTGACGACCTCGCAGCTCGCCGAACTGGCGGCATCGGAACTCGACCTCCCGCGCGAACGGGGGGCCGACGAGGCGGGTCGCGAAGCCTCGGGCGTCGTTGTGAACCTCGACGCCAACGGTCGGGTCACCATCCAGGACGAGCTCGTCTCGGACGAAGAGTTGCTGCTCAGGGCCAAGGCGGCGCGCGACGCGGATCCCTCGGCGATTCCCGTCGTTCGGGCTGATCGGAACGCCCCAGCCGCGCGTCTCAATGCCGTGATGGGGGCGCTCGGATCAGCCGGGTGCCGTTCCATCCGACTTGCGACCGTCTACCGCGAAGGAGAGTCGCCGTGAAGATTGGTGCTCGCTCGCGGCGTGGGTTCCACGGCACGGTTTCGCTCGACATGACGAGCATGATCGATGCGACCTTCTTGCTCCTGTCGTACTTCCTCTTCACCACGAGCGTCGGCGGGCAGGAGTCGCACCTCATGGCTGAGGTCGCGCGCTCGCGGGCGGGGCATCACGGGAGCGCGCTCAGCCCGCAGACCGTTGATGTCACCAGCGATGCTTCGGGTCCGATCTTCCGCATCGGGAGCCGCGCCCTGCGAACGCGAGACGAACTCGCGGCGGTGCTGCGTCAACTGCCGCATGAGGTTGGCCTCGTCATCAGGGTGCACGCGGGGCCGCCCGTGGCCTCGGTCGCTGCCGCCATGCAGGCGGCGGGCGACGCGGGATTCGTCAAGGTGTCATATGTGGCGCAGGGCAGCTGACGCGATCCAAGGGTCGTTGTGCGCGCGATGGTGGCTCCACGCGACCGCGATCGCGTTGTGCGTGGTCGCTTCGGCCCACGCACGCGCCGACGATGAAGTCGCTCGCGCCGAGGAGTCGCGCGTCCTTACTGAGTGGCTGACGCAAGCGGGGCTCGATGGGCTCTTGGCAGCAGCCCTCGAGGAGGACACCCGTCAATCGCCCACGACAAACCCGGCCGCCATGGCGCGGCTGTCCGAGGCGTATGAGCGGATGCTCGCGACGGCGTCCGACGAAGAGAAGCTCGCTGACTTGCGCGAGCGCGTGCTCCGTTTCCTCGGTCGGGGCCAGCACGCTGACGAGATCGACCTGCGCCTGGCAATGGCGCGTGCTGAGTACCGACTTGCGCTCAAGGAGATCGACAAGGTGCGCGCCGGAGATCGCGGGAGCGAAGCGGGCGCGCGCGCGTGGGCGCTGCTTGCCCGCGCGCGAGATCCGCTGGGGCATTTCGTCACGCGTCTCCGAGGTTTGATTGACGAGGACCGACGCCTTGCCACGGGAGCCGACGATGCGCAGCGACAAGAGTCCGCCGTCCGGGTGGACCAACATGAACAGCAACTGCTCGAAGTGCGGTTCCTCCGGAACTGGTGCGACTACTGGAATCTCTGGCTGACGCGCAAGGGTGGGCCGTGCCCCGCCGCGAAGCCAGCACTCCGCGACGCGATGCTGCAGGATGCACTCACGCAGTGGGCCGAAATCCTCGAGACCGGGCTTCCGTTTCCCGAGCCGGGCGACACCTCGGTGGATCTGCGTGCCGAGGAGTACTACGCGCACTCCATCCTCGGCATGGCCCTGACGAAGGCGCTCACCGGGTCGTTCGCGCTGGCCTCGGGGTGGTTCGATCTGCTCGACACGGACGAAGTGTGGTCAGGTCTGCGCGAACACGGCGCGTGGAGGTATGGGGCACTCATCGATGCCGAGGACTACGAGGCCGCGCAAAAGGCGCTGATGGATCCATCGTGCACGCTGCGGGCGACCGATGCGGTGGGAGGGGGCATTCGCGCAGCGGTTCAATCGAAGGACGCGCCGGGGGCGATGGCGCTGGCCCAGAGTGCACTCGAGTACGCGGCGGCGCGTGGCGAACTCCACGCGGTGCGCCTCGCGGCCGTCGCGATTCCTTCTCTGGCTGAGGGCGACTCGTTCACGGCTCACTTATGTCGAGGCATTGAGGCCTACGAACAGGGACGAAGTGCAGGCGATGCGGTTCGCGCGAGGCCGTTCCTGGTGACCGCGACGCGCGAACTGTCCGCGGCGGCGGCGACTGCGGAGCCGGGCAGCCGCGTGCTCGGCGCGCTTGCCGAGTTGCTGGCGTGGAGTCAACTCGGATCGCTCCAACACTGTGATGCCGCCGACAGTTTCGAGGCGGCCGCAGCCTCTCGCGCGGGTGTGCGTGCGGACGAAGCACTCTGGATGGCGCTGCGCAGCGCGGATCTCGGGGCGTGCCCATCGAAGGAGCACCACGGCGAGTTGCGGCGCACGGAACTCGCACGGCGCTACCTGCGCGAGTATCCCGAGGGGCTTCACGCCGACGCGGCGCTCGCGGTGCTCGCGCGTGCTCCCGATGCGTACCGCGATGGCGCACTGGTCGACAGCATCGTCCGACTCATGGGCGGCGACAGCCACTCGGTGGCGCTTCGCGAAGAGGCGGCGACGCTCCTCTACAAACGGTTCCGAGGCGCCACGGGTGAGGCGCGACGCAACGAGGCGCTGCGGCTCCTCGGCATCACCAGACTCCCGGCCGCGAAGTGGCCCGCGGGTGGCATG
Organism: Planctomycetia bacterium; assembly: GCA_005799475.1. Classification (GTDB taxonomy): domain Bacteria; phylum Planctomycetota; class Phycisphaerae; order Phycisphaerales; family SM1A02; genus F1-60-MAGs104. The sequence goes on from SYGQ01000097.1 coordinate 10,567, forward strand.
GACCTTGTGGTCCGGCAGCAACTTGAGGCGGCCCTCGACCCCGCGGTGCGCGACCTCGACACCGCGCGGGCGCTGCTCGCGGAGGTCGCCACGCGATATCCGCGCTTGCAGGAGCCCTCGGACTTGCGCAGCGAACTGGCGGTGCGGCGGCTGAGCCTCGCGATCGAGGCGCGCGAAGTCGTCGAGGCCATGCAGGCACTCGACGATGTGCGATCGCTCGGGGATCCGACTTGGCGCCCCATCGGTGAAGCGCTCTTTGTCGCTGGAGTGCAGCGGATGGACGCGGAGGGTTCGATTCCCGAGGGAGGCGGCGCGAATCTGGCTCGTGCACTGACAGCGGCACGACGATGCCTTCGTGATGCGGCGCAGCGCGGAGGGGATGCCGCGCGCGCGGACGCTGCCACCATTGCGCTCGGGCGCGCGCTGCTCAATGAGGCGCGCGCACGGCGCGCCGGGCCCGGTGCCGCCGACGAGCCGTCGCGCGAGGTGGCCACGGCGCTCGACACCGAGGCGCTCAATCTCGCCAAGGAAGTCCTCGCGCACCGCCCCGACGACGCGAGCGCCATCTCGCTGACTGCGGATGCGGCGATGGCGCTCGGTCAGTTCGACGATGCCTTCGCCGCGCTCGCTCGACTTGTCGGTGGCCTCCCCGAACGGTCTGACGAGTGGTTCATGCGAAAGGCCGACATGTGCGAACTGCTCGCGCGCACCGATCCCGTGGAGGCGCGCCGGGTGCTCGAGCAGCATGCGGTCCTCGTTCCGGAGTGGGGTCCCGGTCTCGGCGGGGCGCGGCTCAAAGCGCTCGCGCAACGGCTCGCCGTCGGGCGCGGGATCCAAGGATCCTCGCCATGAGCATCGCGCGTCGACTCTTGGGACTTCCCGAAGGCGCCGATGATGGTGCCCTGCTTGGCGTGCGCGATGGGGCATCGCGTCGCGCGATCATTGAGGCCGGTCGCGCGCGACTCGCCAAGGGCTCCGCACTCGGCGGCGTCTCGGCCGAGGAATTGAAGGCGTACCGCGAGGAGATCCAGGCGGCGGCGTATCGGCTTGTGAGCGGTCTCCCATCGCCGTCGCGTGGTCGCGAGGCGCGCGCGGGCACGGGAACTCGGGCAGCCCTCGTCCCGATGGTGCTCATGCGACGCGATCCGCGGCGGGCGCGGCTCTTCCTCGCGGCTGCGCGCCGAAGCACTCTCGCGCCGCCGCTCTCGACGCATGCCGAAGGCGAGCCGATCCAGCTCGATCTCGGGAACCCTGAGGACCAACAGCGCGCGCCGTGGGGACTCCTGCTCGTCGTCGTGATTTCTCTGATCGTTCTGATCGCCGAGATCGTGACGGCCACGCGCGGTGCTCCTGAGCGCACGCCTCCGACTCCGCCACCGCCGGAGACGGCTCCCGCGGGTCCGACTCCCGCCCCAGATGCGTCGAGGACCGAAGGCGCCCCTCAGAGGGATCCACAGGGCCAACTTCGTGGTGCCGTCGCGACGGAAGACACCGCGAATCCCGCGCCGACATCGCCGCCTTCGAACGAGGCCGCGCGGGCACTGAGGCAGCGATGGCAGCGCGCTGCCTCCGCCGCCATTCGTGTCACCGATTTGGAGATCGGTCCGCTCGATCCATCGCGGCGGTTGCGTGGAGATCCGCTGGGATCGCCGTTGCGGCAGGCGATGCTCGTTGAGCGGCTCGTGGCGCTTCACGCGGCAGCGTTGTGGCTCATCGCCGGTGATGACGAGCAAGCCGCGCGATTGCTCGACACGCTCCCGGATGCGGCGGTCGTGAGTGTCCCCGCATCGCCGCCGCCGACACATCCGACTGCCGGGGCAGACGATGGGCAACTCGAGATCCAGTTGAAGCGCATGAGCGGTCCTACCGAAGCTCGTGCGGCGGTCCTTCGCACCTACAGGACGCGGCCCAACGCGCCCGGGCCGCTCGATGCACGGACACTCGTGCACGAGGCGCTCAAGGGTCCAAGTCGTGCGCTTCGTTCGCTCGCACGAACCGTGCTCATCGAACGAGGCAGGGGATCCCTCGACACCGCCGAGGCCGTCGAGGAGCGATTCGCTGAACTCACGGCGGATCCGGCGTGCTCGGGACTCTTGCGCGCCATCTCTGGAGTCGACCCGCAGGGAAGTGGCGGTTCGGCGGCGACGCGCGCCGCTTTGCTCACATCAATCCTCGTTGGCCGAGGGTCGCGCCTGACCCAGATCGATGAATCGCAGCGCGCGCTTGAGGCGGCGCTTGGCGCGGCACTTCGGGCGCAGGGGGGTCGTGCGCGGGTCTCGGGCAGCCTTGCCTCGCGCGTGCGAGACCTCGCACCGTCGTCCACGCGCGGCACGAATGTCTGGTCCACCGACATCGACAGCGGAGCCCTCCATGCCCTCGTTGAGAACCTGACGGCCCTCCTTCACATGCGTGCGAACGAACTCTCGCAGCGACGCCCGAGCGACGCACGCGCCATCCAGCGCGCTGTCGTCGATGCGTCGCAAGATCGCGCCATGGCCGAGAGCGCGCTCGCGCAAGCCATCGCGAATGCGCGCGGACTCCTCGAGATCGATTCGTTTGAGATGGGCGTCACATCGCCACGAGCGGCATCACCAGAGGATCCGACTTCAACCGACCACGCCAATCTTGCCGACGCGGTGGCCCCGCCGATCGCGCTCAGGTGGAAGGACCGCCTCGAATCGCTCGATCCTTCGCGGCCGCGCGAGTATCTCGAACTGGCCGAGGAAGTCTTCGCGAGTGTCGACGCAGAGGGAGCCCGGCTCTTGGCCCGCCAACTCGCGTCACTGGCGGGGGTTCTCGGGGATCGCCACACCATCGCCTCGGCGGCGCTGCTGCTTGCGGCGCTTGAGGATGGACCTTCACCTGAGGCGGCCCAGCGCGCCGCGCAGTGGCGCGCGATCGCGCGGCGGCACGGAGCAACGGTTGGGAGTGTCGGCGCCGCGGATGTTCGCGCGTTCGGCGGTGCAGGGGCGCCAGTACGACAGGCCGTGGTCGATGCCATCGCACAGTTCCGGCGCGGGTATGGTCGGCGTGTGGAGGATCGTCTGAAGGACGCGAAGGCGCGAACCCTTTTTGATCGGGTCATCTCGGCATTTCCAGGGGGTGCGACCGAGTTCGGTCGGCTGGCCGACGAGTATGTCAAGGGCACGCCGCCGCCACTCTCGAGTGACGCAAACGATGCGCTTCTCAGGCTCGAGCGCGCGCTCGTCCTCCACGATCCCCACTCATGGGCCGACGCACTCGTCCTGGGTGAAGGGAACGCGAGCGTCGACGCACCGCTCGGCAGCGCCCAAGAAGTGTTCGGGGTCGATCCCGCGCAGTGCTATTGGCGCGTGTCGGGGTGGCGCCGCGCGGCGGCCGCCGCGAATCCGCCGGTCAGCACGCCTTCAGTGCCTGGTCGAGGTCGTTGATCAGGTCATCGACCCGCTCGATGCCAACCGAGAGCCGCACGAGCGAGTCGCTGATCCCGAGCGCGTGTCGCTCAGCGTCAGGCACGCTCGCGTGCGTCATGATCGCTGGGTGCTCAATGAGGCTCTCGACGCCGCCCAAACTCTCGGCGAGCGAGAACATCCGCACCTGCTCGAGGAATCGGCGACTTTCCGGGAGGCCGCCCTTCACGAAGATCGTGATCATGCCACCGAACGCGCTGGCGCCGTTGAGGCGCATCTGTGCCGCGGCAAGTGCATGGTGCGGGTGCGAGGCCAAGCCCGGATAGACCACGCGGTCGACGGCGTTCTGTCGCTCGAGCCACTTGGCAATCGACATCGCGCTCTCGCAGTGACGGGCCATACGGAGCGCAAGCGTCTTCACGCCGCGCAGCGTGAGGTACGCGTCGAAGGGCCCCATCACGCTGCCGATGGCGTTCTGCATGAAGCGCAGCCGCTCTGCCAGATCAAGCCGCCGCGTGACGAGCGCTCCGCCGACCACATCGCTGTGTCCGCCGATGTACTTGGTGACCGAGTGCATCACGATGTCGATCCCGGACTCGAGTGGGCGCTGGAGGATCGGCGACGCAAAGGTGTTGTCGACGACGGTGATGGCTCCGCACGCCGCACCCACTCGTGCCACCGCGCCGATGTCCACGATCTTCAGCGTCGGGTTCGTCGGTGTCTCAGCCCAGATCATGGCGGGGCGGTGTTCTTTCGCTGCGCGCTCAAGTGCGTCCACATCGCTCAAGTCGGTGAGCACGACCTTGAGTCCCTGCGAGCGCCTTCGTACGCGCTGCAGCAGGCGGTTCGTCCCGCCGTACACATCGTCCATGCAGAGGATTGTTGCCCCCGCATCGAGGAGTTCGAGGCAGGTACCGATCGCTGCAAGGCCGCTCGCGAACGCAAATCCACCTGAGGTGCGATCGTCGCTCTCGGCCAACCCGCTCGACTCAAGGTTGGCGAGGCAGCGCTCGAGGGCGAACCGCGTCACATTGTGGCTGCGCGAATACTCGAATCCCTTGTGGACCCCCGGTGACTCCTGCACGAAGGTCGACGAGGTGTAGATCGGCGGCCTGACCGCGCCGGTCGTGGGGTCGGGGGCCTGACCGCCATGGATGCAGCGGCTCTCAAGGTGAAGCATTGGATCGTGCATGCCACGATCCTATGGGGTCACTGAGGTGGGCGTCGCGAGGCGGCGCCTCGCTGCGCGTCAGAACGGGATGTCTTCGCCCTGCGTGGCGATGTGCTCTTCGGTCGAGTGTGCCGAATGGCTCTCCGACCGCTGTGCGCCGTCGCCGCGCTGGGGGCCGCCCGCGGATCCGCCGCCGGCCGGACCGCCGATGAACTGGAAGTTCTCGATCACCACGCGCATCTTGGAACGGTTCTGGCCGTCCTTGTCCTTCCATTGGTCGAGCTTGAGGCGACCCTCGACAAACACCGGTCGACCCTTGGACAGATACTGCTTCATGACCTCGGCAGTGCGCCCCCAGGCTTCGCAGTCGACGAAGGTCGTCTCTTCGCGCTCCTCGCCTTCCTTGGTCTTGTAGCGGCGATTGACCGCTAGGCCGATCTCAGCGACAGCCTGGTTGCCCGCCACATGCTTCAGCTCGACATCGCGCGTGAGATTCCCCATCAGAAGGACTTTGTTGTAACTGGCCATTGTGTGTCTCCTCGCGACTGATCCTAGCCACGCAGGATGCGCGATCGCCAATGCGGCCCGAATTTCCTGACCGCAGGTTCGCTCCCTGCAGCGGCTCAGCTCTCGGCCGGGGGTGCAGCGGGTGCTGCCGACCCTGGCGATGCCTCGTGGCCTTCGCCTTCGCCAGCCTCGGCCGCCTGCCGTCGGAGCTTGGACTCCATGACGAGCCGCGCCTGACCCTCGGCATCCTGCATCTGCTCGCGCGAGAGATGGTCGGCCTTGACGACCAGTGTGCGCAGCAAGCGCTCCGAGAGGACGCAGTCACGCTCGATGGCCGCGAGGTTCGCAGTCGGCGCGGTGAAGTAGGCCAGGAAGTACACGCCGCGCTTGTTGCCCTTGATGTCGAAGGCGAGCCGGCGCTCGTCCCACTTCACGAGGCTCACGATTTCGCCGCCGTGGCGCGTGATGCACTCCTTGACATGGTCGGCCGCTCCCTCCAGGTCGGCGGTGGCGGATTGCGGAAAGAGGAACATTCCCTCATATTGACGGACGATGGTCTTGGTGGATGTGGTGGACATGATGGCTCCTATGCGTTGTTGGTGATCGTTGAACGGTTGTATCGGTTCATGGTGGAGGCGATGCCGTCGCGGCACCAGTGCTCGACGGCTTCGCATGCGAGATGGACACTCTGCGCCGCGAGGGGCTCTTGGGTCTCCGTGAGTCGGCCCAGTACATAGTCGGCCTGGGGAATGATCCCGGGCGCATCGATGCCGATTCGGCAGCGATTCCACTGGGGAGACCCCAGTGCGCCAAGAATGTCCGCGAGGCCGTTGTGGCCGCCCGCACCGCCTTCGGCGCGCACACGAATCGTGCCGCACGGAAGGTCGATGTCGTCGGCCACGACCATGAGGTCACGGGCTGGCTCGAGCTTGAAGAAGGCGACGGCTTCAGCGACGCTCCGCCCCGACCGATTCATGAAGGTCGTGGGCTTGAGAAGCAGCACTCTTTCCGACGCGATCTCGGCCTCGAGCGCGAGTCCCTGAAACTTCGAACGCGCGACGGCACACGACGGGTCCACAAAGCGCCTCGCCAGTGAGTCGAGCACTTCGTAGCCGAGGTTGTGGCGCGTGCGCGCGTACTCGGGACCGGGATTGCCTAGGCCGACGACAAGCTTCACGGTGATTTCCTTGGTGGGAAGGAGGAGGCCGCAGAGGCCTACTTCTTCTTGTCCTCGGCGGGTGCGGCCTTCTTCTTGTCGTCGCCGGCTGCTGCAGCGGCGCCTTCTTCCTTCTTCGCCGTGAGCACTTCTGGCTCGGCGGCGGTTGTGGCCGTGGCGGCCTCTCCCGCAGCTTCCTCAAGGACGACGACGATGCGCGCGAGTGCCGCGTGGGGGTTGCTCACGGCGGTGAGACCTGGCGCAAGCTTGAGCTGCGCGACGGTCATGATGTCACCCTGAAGCGTCGTGAGGTCGACACGGATCGACTCTGGAATGTCGCGCACCTTGCAGCGGAGTTCGAGTTCGGAGATGTCGTGCGTCAAGACGCTGCCGACCTTCTTGGCCGCCTCGGGAATGCCCACGAAGTTCAGCGCGACGCTGACCGTCACCTCTTCGTCGAGATTGACGCGGGCGAAGTCGATGTGAATCACATCGTCACCCAACCATCCGAACTGGAGGTCGCGCACCAGGCAAGTCTCGTTGGTTCCGCCCGCGTGGCGGAGCTCGAAGACATGGAGGCCGCGATGGAGGGCCGCCAAGACCGGCTTGCTCTCGACGGCGATGGCGGTCGGCGTGCTGCCGTGGCCGTAGACGATGGCCGGCAACTGACCGGCAGCGCGCAAGCGCTTGGTATAGCGAGAGCCCATTCGTTCACGGGGCTTGGCGTCGATGACGGGGACTTCGTTGCTCATGGTGATAGCTCCTGTGGTTGGTTCATCGTTTCAATCCCGCGCCATGCGAGAAGAGCGCGGAGATGGACTGATCATGGTGGATCCGGTGCACGGCTTCGCCGAGCAACGGGGCGACAGAAAGGACGGTGAGTTTGCTGGCCAGCGTTGCGTTGCGGGTCCCATCGGGGATCGTGTCGGTCGACACAATGCGGGAGATAGGGCTCTCCATGAGCCGTTCGCACGCGATGCCGACAAAGAGGCCGTGCGTGCACGCGACCTGTACGCCGCGCGCGCCGTTTTCCATGACCACGCGCGCCGCTTCGCACACCGTGCCCGCGGTGGAAATCATGTCGTCGAACATGAGCACGGTCGTTCCGTCGACGGTGCCGACGAGGTTCTTGACGGAGACCTTCGACCCGGAATGGCGCCGCTTGTCGATGATCGCGAGGTCCGCGCCGAGAAGGTTGGCGTACATGTTGGCGACCTTCACATTGCCGACATCGGGCGAGACGATCGTGAGTTCGCCGAGCTCGCCGCGGATCCTTCGAAAGTGGTCGCTGATCACAGGCGCCGCCGAGAGATGGTCGACGGGAATGTCGAAGAACCCCTGGATTTGCGCGGCGTGGAGGTCCATGCACAGGACCCGCTGCGCGCCCGCGGTCGTGATGAGGTTCGCCACGAGTTTCGCCGTGATGGGAACGCGCCCTTCGTCCTTGCGGTCCTGCCGCGCGTAGCCGCAGTAGGGGATGACCGCCGTAATGCGCCTGGCACTCGCGCGGCGGAGGCAGTCGATGAACACGAGGAGTTCCATCAAGTTCTGGTTGACGGGCTCGCAGGTCGACTGCACGACGAAACAGTCTCGCCCGCGCACATCTTCGTCGAGCTTGACCAGGATCTCGCCATCGGGGAAGACGGAGATCTGCGCCTGCCCGACGGGCAGCCCGAGGTGATCGCACATGGCCCGCGTCAATTGTCTTCCGGATGATCCGGCAAAGATCTTGAGTTGCTCTCGGTCGCTGACACTCATCGTGTGGCCTCCGTGGGATTGGAGCAGCAGGGGGCAGTCGTGCAACAGGACGAACCGCGCGATCTGAGGATGGTCGAGACCTCCTCGAGTTGCGCAGGTGTGTTGACGGAGAGCACTTCCTCAGGCGGCACAGCGTCGACGACATGCACAACGCGCCCCGACGCCTTCAGGAGTTGCAGCGTGTCCGTGATGTAGTACTCGCCGGCCGCATTGCGGTTGTCGAGGCGGCCGAGCGCGTCGAGGAGCGCCGTCTTCTCGAAGCAGTAGTAGGAAGGATTGATTTCGCGGATCGCGAGTTCGTCCTTCGTGCAGTCCTTCGCCTCCACGATCGCGCGGAAGCGGCCCGACGCATCGCGCGTAATGCGGCCGTAGCCAGTGGGATCTGGAATGACGCTCGTCGCAAGCGTCGCGGCAGCGCCGGCAGACGAGTGCGCATCGAGCAGCGCGCGGATCGTCGATGTCGTAATCAGCGGACCATCGCCGCAGAGGACGAGCAACTTCGCCGTTGCCTCAAGCTCCGTCAGAAGCGGTCGCGCTTGATCGACAGCGTGTCCGGTGCCAAGTTGCGGCGACTGTGTGACGAACTCAATCTCGGATCGCCCCGCGAAGTGCGCGCGGACGACTTGCTCTTCGTGACCGACCACGAGGATGACGCGCGTCGAACCGGAAGCCACCGCCGCATCCACAACCCACTCCACGAGCGGCTTGCCGTGCGCGCGGTGCATCACCTTGGGCATATCGCTGTTCATGCGCGTGCCCTTGCCGGCGGCCAGAATGACCGCGACGGATGCGTACTTGTCTCGGCGCTGATTGCTCATTGCGGTTGACCGGGGGGAGTGGGAGTTGGCCCACCTAGATTCGAACTAGGACAAGGAGAACCAAAATCTCCTGTGCTACCGTTACACCATGGGCCAGTGGCACTGCCGAATCGTAGAGTCGGCGTGGGAAGATCCGCTCAGTTGGCGTCTGCGAAGTCGCGCCGTCCCGAAGGAGGTGGGAACGCCAGTGGGGTCAGCGAAGCCGTGCGTTCACCGGCTACGCCGCGTCGGATCAACCGACGACGGACACGCTCGACGCGGGGTCGGGCGCCCGTCGTGGGGACCCTTGCCGCGGCATTCCTCTAGGCTGGAGCGTCTTCTGGCCGCGCCAAGACGCCCCTTGCGGCGCCGGCGATCTGGCCCATGGCCCTTGATCGTCCGTCACCGACGGCCCCTCAATGAGGAGGGGCGAGTCTACCGAAATGCCCACTTCCGGCAAGGGCTTGCCGCGCCGGAGCAGCCCCTGTGCCTACGAGGGATGGGGCAATGAGTTCGGCGCTGGACCCCATGAAGGTGCTTGAGGGCTACTGCCATGGGGCGTTTCCGATGGCAGATCCCGATTCCGGGCAGATCGACCTGTTTGTTTGCCAACCCCGTTGCGTGCTTTCGCTCGAAGCGGGCGGGATCCGGGTCCCCTCGTCGCTGGCGAGGCGCGTGCGCTCGGGCCGATTCGGCGTGACCTGGAATCAGTCGTTTCGCGAGGTGGTGGCCGCATGCGCGCGTGAGCGCTCGAGCGAGAACCGGAGCTGGATCTCGCCGGAACTTGCCGCGTGCTACGAGACGCTTCACGAGCGCGGCTTCGCCAAGAGCGTTGAGGCGTGGCGAAGCGAGCGGTTGGTCGGTGGCCTCTACGGCATCGCATTGCGCGGCGCGTTTTTCGGCGAGAGCATGTTCTGTCGACCCGACCTCGGTGGCACCGACGCAAGCAAGGTCTGCCTGGTTGAACTCGTGCGTGCGCTGCGCGCGGCAGGGTTCGCTCTACTGGACTGTCAGTACTCGAATCCGCACACGCTCTCACTCGGCGGCGTCGAGATCGCGCTCGACGAGTACCTCGCGCGCCTTCGGTGCGCGCTCAAACTCGCGCCGAGGGCGCTGCCCTAACACCGTGACTCCGAGGGTGGCGGGTCGGGGGACAGGCGTGGGCAATCCAATCGGGGATGCGCGTCAACCCGAGTCGTCGGCCTTCCGAGACGCCACTCAGCAACAGAGACCGGCATGCGAAGACTCCTCTTCCTCGGAACGGGCCAGTTTTGCGTGCGAGCGGCGACTTCTCAGTGCGGTCACACATTGAACAGGAAGTGCACGACATCGCCGTCGCGCATGACATAGGCCTTCCCCTCACTGCGCAGCCGGCCCGCCTCGCGAATCGCCTTCTCGGTCTTGAGTTCGACGAGGTCGGCGACCGAGTAGGTCTCGGCGCGGATGAACCCCTTC
>SYGQ01000098.1 GCA_005799475.1 Planctomycetia bacterium
CCGCGCTGGTTCCTCGCGTGCATGGCGGGACTCCCTATCGTCGTCTTTCCGCTCATCTCGCTGTGGAGTCCGAAAGGACTGCCGCACTGGTCCGCGGTCGGCTACCTCTTCGCGTTTCCGCTCCTCGGACTGGCGACCGCTCACGAACTCGCCCATGGCCAACGACAACTCGTGCGCAACTGGCTCAGGTTGAGCGCCGTCGCGATTCTTCTTGCGGTGCCCATTGGCGTGTCGCAGGCGGCCAGCGGCTGGTTGACGCGCACGATCGAGCTCCCGCCCACAGTGAAGGATCCGACGCTTGAAGCGTTGGATTGGACGAGCACGCGCTCGTACATCGAGCGCCGCATCGCCACGCGGATCGCGACCCAACTCACGCACCCGTTCGTGCCGCCGGCCCCGTGGCTGATCGGTGAAGTCGACGAACCGCCATGCGACGACACCACGACAACGACAGTTCCGCCCGTACACGAAGCCGCGGTGGCGCCCGCTCGACCCTTCGAGGTGTTCGCGCCTCCGCCCCCGGACGCGCCATCATGGACGAAGACCCCTGCGAAGGTGACGCGGCCGCCTCGTCCACCCAATCCGGATCCGCCTCCCACCGCATTCGACGCCGATGTCATGGTCCGATGCGGTGAGGAAGGCTTGAGCGCGAATGGATTCTTCGTTGCCGGTTGCAACTGGCGCGACGCGGGGAAACTCGGCACCGCCGTGGCGGGGCTTGGCATCCCTGTGGCGTGTCTCAGCGACGACGATCGGCAATTCGGATGGGCGACTCCACGCGCGTCGCTTGTCGGAGACGATGCCCTCGTGTTCGTGCGATCCGATGATGTGCGAAGAGCATCCACTTCACTCGAAAGACGCTTCCGCTGGTTCTCGCCCGTCGCAACGATTCGCCTCGTGCGCGGGACAACCGTTGCCGAAGTGCTGACGGTCTTCTGCGGCCTCGACTATCAGGGACCGTAGCGAGGTTCAGGTGAGGCCCGTCATGCCGGGAACCGAGTCGAATCCCTGTCGATACACGGGCGTGATGAGCGCCGTCGCCGCAGGCGAGTTCCGGAACCGCATACCGGCGTGGTCGTAGTCGAGGTCGATTCCCGTGACGCGCCCACCGATCACGCCCAGGAGCACTGTCTCGTTGACTTCGGTTGCCAAGTCGAAGTTGGCGACGGTCGACCCCTTGCCGAGGATCGCATCGACCCACGCATGCCAGTGGTTGTAGTCCTTCTTCTCGGGAAGCGGGAACGCCGCCGCGCGCGCGGGTGGGAAAACCTGAGGCGTCCCAGAGCACGGGATGATGAGCGTGCCTTCGGTGCCCACAGCGAGAATGCACCCGTCGGGGCTGATCTTCGCGAGGTCGATGTCGGCAGGAAGGTGCGGCGAAACACTCGCCTTCGGAATGCGCCCGCCGTCGTACCAAGTCAATGGCAGCGTCGCCTTCGCGTACTCCCCGCCGGAGAATGTGATCGTGACGGTCTCCGCGTTGGGGTACTCATCGTCCGTGAGCCCTTCGGAGTCTCCGCGCACCGCGATGGGAGTGCCCATCTTCAGTCCAAGGAACGGTGCGTCCATGAAGTGACAGGCCATGTCGCCAAGCGCACCCGTGCCGAAATCGAAGAAGCCGCGCCAGCGGAAAGGCGCGTAGGTGTCGGTCTTGTACGGACGCGCCGGCGCTGTGCCGAGCCAGCAATCCCAGTTGAGCCACTCGGGCACGGGATCGCTCCCCTGCGGGCGCGAGTGCCCCTGCTCCCACCAGCCTGCCGGGCGATCCGTCCAGATGTGCAGTTCGACCGCCTTCCCCAGGACGCCTGACTGGAGGAGTGCAACTCCTTGCTGCCTTCCGGCGCTGGCTTGACGCTGGATGCCCATCTGCGTGACGAGCTTCTTCTGCCTCGCCATCGTGCGCATCGCGCGCGTCTCGGCGATCGTGCGCGTGAGCGGCTTCTGGCAGTAGCAGGCCTTCCCGAGGCTCATGGCGCCCAGCGCGATCGCCGCATGATGATGATCCGGCGTGCTCACCGACACTGCATCAATCGAGTCACCCATGGCGGCGAGCGCGTCCCGGTAGTCCGTGAAGAGCTTCGCCCCCGGGAACTTCGCCTTGGCGGCGTCGAGCGACTGTGAATTCACATCGCAGAGCCCGGCGATCTCAACCATCGGATGCGATGCGATCGTCGAGATGTCAGTGCCGCCCATCCCGCCGACGCCGAAGCCCATCACGCGGACCTTGCCGTTGGGACTCCAACGACGCGGCGTTGACAACCGAGCGGGGATTGCGTGCGCGTTTCCGAGGGCGGCGAGTGCTGCGGCGGAGGCCACACTTCCAGCAATGAACTGACGGCGGTCGATGGGACGGTTCGTGCTCATCCATGAACTGTCCCGCAACCGGCCGCGTGGGTCAACCCCGCGCGAAACGGTTTTTTCGCAGGAACCCGATGGGGAGGCTCGTCCGACCCACCAGCGCGAGGTCGGCGAGCGCCGAACCAATGACGGGCGCGAACTTGAAACCGTGACCCCCCATGCCGAACGCGGAAAAAACCCGCGCTTGGGTCGAGACGCGGTCCACGACAAAGTGGTCATCGGGAGTGCTTGAGTACATGCACACCGCGGCCGCACTCACGGAACCTGCTGCGCCGGGCACAGCCCGTTCCAGTGCGCGCGCGAACGCCTCTCGCTCTTCCGAAGTCACTGTGCGATCGAGCGCATCGGGGTGGCACGGCTGACCACCGCCATGGAATCCGATCTTGACCCCGAGCGGCCCGGGCTGGTCGGTCGCTGTGGGCACGCCGTAGATGGGAACGCCACTCTCGCGTTCGATGAAGAACGCTGGCAGCGAATGCTCGTCGCAGAGTGTCGGCGTCCGTGGCGTCACCCACGCCATGACCTGGCGCGTGTTGGTGACCATTGACTGGGCCTCGGCGATGAACTCGCCGACCCACGCTCCCTGTGTGAGGATCAGCGACTGGGTGACTTCCGTACAGCCGCCAGCGTTGACTTCAATGATGCCGTCGCGTGCGCGCCATGAATCGACGCGAACTCCCGGTCTCATGTGCGCGCCGCGCCACTGTGCATTCTCCGCCATCGCCAGGATCGCTCGCTCGGGACGCACGAATCCCGCGTTGGGCTCCAATACGAACTCGTCAACGCGCTCAAGGCATCCTTCGAGTGCGCTGAATCGCGACGACGCCTGCGCCACCGTGAGGCGTTCCAATGCGATGCCGTATGCCTGCGCGGACGCCTTCACCCCAGCGAGCACGGCGCTGCCGTTAGGACCACCGTAGATCACACCGCACCGGTGCACGAGCCGCGTGAGCGACGCGAGTTCGATCTCGCGCCAGAGTTCGTCGGCGCGCCGGAGGAGTGGCACATAGTCCGCGCGCTCGAAGTATGCCTGCCGCACGATGCGCGAGCCACCGTGCGAACTGCCTCGGTCGTGGCCGAGTTGGTGCCGGTCGATACCCAACACACGCGCGCCTCGGGAGGCAAGGCACCATGCGGCCGCCATCCCCATAGCGCCCAGTCCAACAACGATGGCGTCCCAAGGGCGCTGCACGGCGTGATTATCGCCTCTATCGTCCGCACCGGTGGACCGCGGAGCGGAAACCCCAACGCCTTGCCTACAATCGCCGATTCTCCGCATCGCGGAGCCAGTGCGCCCCTCGATCATGGCTGACCCCAATCTCTCACCGCGTCACCCGCCCACGACTCGCGACCAGCCCCGATCCGCGATGCACGGGGCCGTTGTCGGCTTGTCGCTTGGCGCGCTTGGCATTGTCTTTGGCGACATCGGTACGAGCCCGCTCTACGCACTCCGTGAGGGATTCACTGGCCACGGTGCCGATGACATCAACCCGACAAGTGTCTACGGCCTGATCAGCGTCTTCTTCTGGACGCTCGTTCTCGTGATCGGCATCAAGTACGCCTTCTTCATTCTCCGGGCCGACAACCGCGGCGAGGGCGGGATCTTCGCCCTTCTCGCCCTCTTGCCAAGGGGCGACGAGACGAGCGTCTCCAAACTACCCAAGGGCTTCATCCTGATCGCGCTCGCGGGAGCCGCGCTCCTCTATGCCGACGGGCTCATCACGCCGGCCATCTCTGTGCTCTCTGCGCTCGAGGGACTCGAGGGGCGACTGCCACTCATCGATCCCGCCGATCGCGGTCCCTTCTCCGAGCACGCGATCTTGATCGGCGCGCTCGTCATTCTCGTCGGGCTCTTTTCCATTCAGCGGCTCGGAACGCGATTCATCGGTCGGCTGTTCGGTCCAATCATGCTCACCTGGTTCGTCGTGATCGGACTCTTGGGTGCCGTGAGCGTGGCGAAGACCCCAGAAGTTCTGGAGGCGCTCCATCCGTCGCACATCATGGATGCGCTGGCGACCTCGCTGCCCCATACCATCATGGTGCTCGGTGCGGCCATGCTGTGCATCTCCGGAGGCGAGGCGCTCTACGCTGATCTCGGCCATTTCGGACGCAAGCCCATCGTCGCCGCCTGGTACTTCGTTGCCATGCCCGGTCTCCTCCTGAACTACCTCGGGCAGGGCGCAATCCTCATCCGAGACCACTCGGCGATCACAAATCCGTTTTACGCGCTCGTTCCGGAATGGGGCATCTTCCCCATGGTCATCCTCGCAACGGCCGCGGCCATTATCGCGAGCCAAGCCATCATTACAGGAATGTTCTCGCTGACGCACTCGGCGATCCTCATGGGGTTCCTCCCGAGGTTGCGAGTCGTGCATACCTCGGACCACGGCGCGCAGATCTATGTGCCCGCCATCAACTCCGTGGCGATCGTCCTCGTGTGCCTTGTCGTCATCACCTTCCGAACCGCCGACAATCTGGCGAACGCCTACGGGCTGTCGGTGGCCGGCGGGATGGTCATCGTGACCGCGCTCTACGCGATCCGCATGCTGCGCCAGGGGCTATGGGGTCCGATCCGCGGGTGGTTGTTCTTGGGCGTGTTCCTCACGATGGACCTCGCCTTTCTCCTGACCAACGCGTTCAAGATCCCCAACGGCGGCTGGCTCACGCTGGTCGTGGCGGGCGCTCTCCTCTACATCATGGTGACCTGGCTGCGCGGCAAGCAGTTCATCGCTGACAGGATTGCGAAGCAAACTCTGGGCTACGACCACCTCCTGAACAACCTCGCGACGCATCCCGTGCCCCGCGTCCCTGGAACCGCTGTGTTCGTCACGCCGCAGGCCGATGGACTCCCACCGACGCTGCTCCACCACCTGAAGCACAACAAGGTGCTCCATGAGCAGGTTGTCATCATGTCCGTCCAATCGACAGCCATCCCCACAGTCAAGGATGAAGAGCAGGTGGCCGTGAAAGAGCTACGCGCTGGCTTCTGGATCCTCACCGCGCGCCACGGTTTCACGCAATCGGCCGATGTGCCGCGGATGCTGCGCACCGCAGGACAGATGGGGCTTGAGACGAGCGAAGGGACGACGACCTACTTCCTCGGGAGGACGATTGTCACGCCGCGCGGGCGCTCGCTGATGCCGGGATTCCAGAAGCGCACCTACTGTTGGCTCGCGCAGTTGAGCTCGAACAACCCGCTCTACTTCGCGATTCCCCCAGGCCGAATGATTGAACTCGGGGTCCAGATCGATGTCTGACATCGTCGGAGGCGCGCCGCTGTGGGCGTGGGTCGCCCTCATCGGCGGCGTCACGATCTTCGTCACCGGCGACCTCCTCGCCCTGCATCGGAAGCCGACGGCGACCACCTTCCGCGCCGCGTGCATCATGATCGCGTGGTGGTTCGGGTGGGCGGTGCTCACCGGCTTCGCGATCGCGTACGGCCTCGGCACCGAGCGCGCCCTTGAGTATGGATCGGCGTACCTCGTAGAGCAGTCGCTCTCGGTCGACAATGTTTTTGTCTTCGCCGTCATCTTCCAGCGATTCGGCGTGCCCGCGCCGCTGCAACCGCGCGTCCTGTTCTGGGGGATCCTTGGTGCTGTCGTCATGCGGGGCGCGTTCATCGCCGGTGGACTCGCGCTCATGGCCGCGTTCCACTCGATGCTCTACATCTTTGGAGTCATCTTGCTCTGGACCGCGTGGAAGATGTTGCGCTCCCATGGCGAACTCTCAGACTTCGACCCCAAGCGCGCCGGCTGGACCCGCCTGCTCGTGAAGTTGGTCCCCATTTCGCGCACTTACGACGCGGGGAAGTTCTTCGAACGCGTCGATGGCCGCCTCATGGCGACGCCTCTGCTGCTCGTGCTCTTCATCATCGAGGGGACCGATGTCCTCTTTGCCGTCGACTCGATTCCCGCAGCACTGGCGGTCACCCAAGTGCCGTTCATCGTCTTCTCTTCGAACCTTCTGGCGATTCTCGGACTGCGCGCCCTTTACTTCGCAGTCGCGGGAATCCTCAGGAGAATCCCATCGCTGCATGTGGGGTTGACGATCCTCATCGCGGGAATTGGACTCAAGATGATCGCTGGCGCGGCAGGATTTGTGATCGCGCCGATCTGGACTTTCGTGTTCATTGCTCTGACGCTCGGCACGACGGTCGGCCAGGGGATTCTGCGCGGGCGACGGGCTGCAACGAGGCATGACTCGCCCTTGGGTCCTCGCTAAGATCAGCGACATCGTGCAGCAACGCATCAGGCGAGCAACCATCGGCGTGCTTCTTGCGGCGGTTGTCGCAGCGTGCTCTGAGCAAGCAGCACCGGACCCCTCGGCCGCGCTGGCGCAAGGTCGACGGTTCCTCGCCGGCGACGGCGTTCCCGTGGATGTGACCGAGGCGATGCGCCACTTTGAGATCGCCGCCAAGGCCGGCAACAAGGACGCAGCACTTGAACTCGTCACGATTTACGACGAAGCGCGCCGAGTCCCAAGCAATCCGGCGGCTCTTGCAAAGTGGCTCGAAGCCGCCGCCACCGCCGGGGACACGCTCTCTGCGTTTCGCACGGGTGTGATCCACGCCGCTGGCGAGGGCGCCGCGCAGGACCAGACCGAGGCCTCACGGTGGTTCCTCGCTGCGGCACAGGGCGGACATCCTGAGTCATGCCTCGAAATCGGTATCCGACTCGCCGACGCCATCGGTGTGAGTCGCAACCACGCCGCAGCGATCCCGTGGCTCGAAAAGGCCGCCGACGCAAACTTTGCACTCGCCGGACGGACCCTCGGGCTCATCTACTCCGCAGATCAAGGGGTGCCGATCGATCAAGTGACCTCGACTGGGTGGTTCCACCGCTCGGCGGAGCGCGGTGATGTCGTGTCGCAATTCCACTACGGAACTCGGCTCCTTCAGGGGATTGGTGTGACCGCCGACGGCACGAAGGCCCTCGACTGGCTTCGCCTCGCCGCCGAACAACAGTTGGTCGATGCGCAGGTCCTTCTCGCCCGTGTTCTTCGAGACGGGGAAGGTGTCCCTTCCGATGCATCCGAAGCCGCGCAGTGGTTCCGCGCCGCTGCCGGAGCGGGATCGCTCGATGCGCAGTTGGAACTCGCACAACTTTTCGACCGGGGCGAAGGGATCGATCGAAATCCCACCGAGGCTGCGCGTTGGTACAAGTTCGCTGCCGATCAGGGGTCCATTCCCGCGAACATCTCGCTCGGGATGCTCTACTGGTTCGGCGACGGCGTGACCAAGGATGGGCAGGCCGCCGCGAGGCACTTCCTGAATGCCGCCGAAAGGGGTGACACCGAAGCGCAACTCATGCTCGGTCGACTCCTGCTCTACGGAGAGGGTGGGGTTCCACAGAACGCCCGCGAGGCCGCGGCGTGGTTCGACAAGGCTGCAGCTCTGAATCACCCGGCTGCGCAATACGAACTCGCTCGGCTCTACGACTTTGGCACGGGAATCCCAGGCGATCCAAGCGAGGCGTTCCGCCTCTACGGACTCGCCGCGGACCAGGGATATCCGGAAGCGTGCTTCATGCTTGGGCTGCGATACGACCGGGGACAGGGCATTCCCGAGAGTGACCTCGAGGCGACGCGCTGGTACCAGCTCGCCGCTGACGCCGGGATCCCCGACGCAAAGTATCACCTCGGCGTCCTCTTCGAACGCGGCGAGTCGGTCCCGCAGAACGAAGCGATGGCGGCGACTTACTACCGCGAGGCGGCCGAGCAAGGGCTCGACTGGGCGGCGTTTGCGCTTGGACAACTTTACCGCAAGGGGATCGGCGTCCCGTTCGACGAGGTGACGGCCTACGCATGGCTCAACATCGCCGCGGGCGAAGGTAACGGCACGGCTGGCAACGAACGCAATCAGCTGCGCGCGACACTCTCGCGCGAACAAATCGCGCAGGCACAGGATCTCTCATTGAAACTCGTCACGGTTTCCTCCGACGCGGGGCTTCAGAACCGCATCCGATTCGCGCCCCCCGGGCAGCGTCGGCCCGGAGGCTGGATGACTGGCACACTTGAGCCCAGCGATCGAACTCGAGAGATGATCGACAATTCACAGGGCCGCAGCGGATCGAACGCGACCCGCGGATCGAGCCGCAAGGGCTCGTCGGGCCGAAGCGGCTCCTGATCGAGTTCGCCAAAACGAAAGCGCCGGACCCGCGTGTGCGGATCCGGCGCGATGAGTTCAACTTGTTGGCTGGATCAGTACCGGTCGCCACCACGGCCACCGCCGCCGCCGCCGTAGCCACCACGACCGCCACCGCCGCCACCGCCGTAGCCGCCGCGGCCACCACCACCGCCGCCGCTGTAGTTTCCGCGACCGCCGCCGCCACCACCGCCACCCGACGCTGGGGGACGAGCCTCGTTCACAGTGAGGTTGCGGCCTTCGAACGGCTTGCCGTTCGACTGCTCGATCGCGGCCTTCGCCTGCGAGTCCTCAGCCATGGTGACGAACGCGAACCCGCGCGAGCGGCCGGTTTCGCGATCGGTTGCGATGAACACTTCCGAGACGGTTCCAAACTGGGTGAAATACTGCTGCAACGACTCTTGCGTTGCCTTGAACGGGAGATTCCCTACGTACAGCTTCATGACATACCTTCCTTCAAGCGCTCGAGCAGCGAATTCCGATACGAAATGAAGCGTAGGAGTCGTAGCCAGGCGCGAACTTGAGAACGAACGCGGACAATCCGCGCTCTTGACGGCAATCATACCATGACAGCCAATCCGATGCGAGGGTCCTATATTTCTTTCCGGAATTCGCTCCTCGCGAGACTGCTTCTTTTCGGGGTCGTTCCCGTCTCGATCATGCTGACGCTGTGGGCTGTCTTCGACGCCCGTGATGGGCTCCGAACCTACCGGGCCGATCAAGAACACCTGCTGCAGACGACCGCGGGCGAAATCGCCGACAACTTTGCCGCCGGAAATGAGGAGATGCTCGACCTCGCGGCCTTCATCGCCAACAGCCAACGGTCGGGGATGTTTGAGCGGTACACCGACTCGCTCGCCATTCTGAAGTCCTTGCTCGAAGAAACGCCTGGCGCTATCGGCACCTATGTGGACTACGAACCCAAGCCTGGTGGGCTCGGTCCGATTGCCGCGACGCTTCCCTCAGGAGCGGTCTCGAGTGCGGGTCGGTTCTGCCCCTATGTATGGCGTGATTGGAAGAACGGTGATCGGATCATCGTCAAGCCCTCGATCGACCAGGACACCAGCCTCTACTACGGAGGCATCAAGCGCGAGTGGGAACTCACCGGCTCGCAGAAGGCGCGAATCACTGAGCCGTATGTCTACGAAGGCCAAATGATGATCGAGCAGACGGCGCCGATTGTCATCGATGGGAAGTTTGTCGGCATCGGCGGCATCGATCGCTCGCTCAAGAGCATCGACGCCCACCTCCGCGCGGTGTGCAAGACCCTCAGTGCCGACGGGTTCCTGATTTCGTCGGGACGAGCCACGCCGGGATTCGTGAAGCCGCGCGCGTTCGTCGCCGCCACAACCGACGAAATGCGCGAGGACCAGGCGGATGTGCGGGGAATCCTGCGGACCCGTGCGGTGACCGAGTCTGTCTTCGGCCCGCTGTTCGATGCCCTCTGCGCCGAGACCGCCGCGGTCGCTTCGTACCACGACGATCCGGTTCTCCATCAACGGTGCGTGTATGTCGCTGTGCCCATCAAGGTCGGCGACTGGACGCTGATCTTGCGCCGCAGTGAAGAGGAAATGCTCGCGCCCGTGTGGGAGCAGTTGCGCGCCCAAGTGATGACCTCTGGGATCGGACTCTTGGTGGTGGCGATCGTGCTCACAATTCCAGCAGTACAGATCATGCGCAAGGTGCGGCGCGCCGCCGAACACGCGGACCAGATCGCCTCGGGTGACCTTTCCGTCGCACTGGCGACGCGCGAAGGGGGCGACGAGATCGAATCGCTGCTTCGTTCGCTGAGCGCCATGTCTCACGCCCTCCGACGAATCGTGCACGGCGTCAAGCAGGCCACGGTCAATATCAACTCCACAGCGACACAGCTTGCCGCCACCGCCCGAGAGCAGGACGGCTCAGCGCAGTCCCTCGGGGCGAGCACCACGCAGATCGCGGCGGCGGTCAAGGAGATCTCAACCACATCGGCGGAACTCTCGACGCTCATGCAGAGCGTTGATGCCTCAGCGAACGCGACGGCCGCACTCGCACGCGACGGCAAGAGTGCGCTCGGCGAAATGACAACCGCCATGCAGACGCTCGATGATGGCACCCGGTCGATCGCTGGCCGCCTCTCGGCCATCAGCGAGAAGGCCAGTGCGATCAACTCGATCGTCACGACGATCACCAAAGTGGCCGACCAGACGAACCTGCTCTCGGTGAACGCGGCGATCGAGGCAGAAAAGGCCGGTGAGCACGGTGTCGGGTTCCTCGTGGTCGCGCGCGAGATTCGCCGACTCGCCGACCAGACGGCCGCCGCAACCCTCGACATTGAGCAGACCGTGCGCCACATGCAGGGCGCCGTGAGCGCCGGCGTGATGGAGATGGATCGCTACAGCGACCATGTGCGCCGGGGTGTGGGCGAAACGGCACGCATCGGCGGCCAACTCGGGCAGATCATCACCGAAGTTGAGCGCGGCACCGCGGACTTCAACCGCGTCAGCGAAGGCATGCGCGCGCAGACCGAAGGCGCGAGGCAGATTTCGGACGCCATGGGTCAGCTCAGCGCGGGCGCCCGCGAGGCCGTCACGGCAGCGCAGGAGACCTGCAAAGCGGCCGCCATGCTGCAAGAGTCCATCAGCACACTTCGACAGGGCGTGGCCGCGTTCCGCACCGGTTCCGGCGAATCGGCCTAGACCATCATGCGCGCCATCGAGGCCTGGCTCGGCGACCTCCGCTGCGCGATTGCGTTGGAGGCGATCGACGAGGTGCTCCCCTTGGTCGAAGCGCGTCCGCTCGGATCGACCCCGGCCTGGCTCGTCGGTATCGCGTTCCTTCGCGGGGCGTTCGTACCGCTCGTTGATGCCCCCCTCTTGGCGTGCGGCACACCCGCGGCAAGAACGATGAACGCCCGCACGGTTCTGCTTCGCCCTGCGGCGTGTGGCGGGATTCGCATGGCCCTCATCGTTGACCGTGTCGGCGCGCTCGTGACTGTGAACTTCGAATCGGGGGCGGCGCACCTGGGAGTTGTCGGTGCTGGCGCGGGCGCCCTCGGCGCGATCTCGTCCGACGATCATGGCACGATCGCGCACCTTGACCCAGCGGGAATGCTGAGTGAGGAGAACCGGCGGCTCTTCAAGGATGCTGCGGGCAAGCCGTGACCAACGGACTTCCAGACGCGACGCTCACGGCCATTGGGCAACTTCTCGGCGACCGAACTGGGATCGATGCGGCGCTGCTGACGGCCCAGGGCCTTTCGGCGATCGTGAGCCAACGGACACGCGCCCTCGGCGTCGACATCGACGACTA
>SYGQ01000099.1 GCA_005799475.1 Planctomycetia bacterium
CTCGGGGTGACCTTCGGTCGCTACACCGGCTACTACGACTCGGGATTGAACGGTGGCAGCGGGGATGCTGCGTGGACGGCGACCGCGGTGGGTGGTCTGCGCGCCGGCGGCGGCATGATCTCGACCAATGTCGTGTCCGCGTCGCTGACGATGAACTTCGCCAGTTCGAATGTCTTCGCCATCGGCGGCGAATTCTTCGCGACGAACTTCGACTTCGATACGGTCAACGGTGCAATGAAGGTGGAGGTGGACGGCCTCGGCTATGTCTTCAACACGCACGCGCTCAGCAACGGATTTGTGGGCTTCGTGAACACCTCCGGCGAGATGCACACGATCACGATTTCGCTCTTTGGCTCCGGGAGCGGCTCCAGATTCGCGACGACCGACGGGATGGTCGTGGGCGCGATCCCGGCTCCCGGTGCCCTTGCGGTGGTTGCCATCGGGAGCCTCGTCGCGGGTCGCCGCCGTCGCGCCGAAGCGGTTTCCTGAGGGGATACTGTCGACACTCTAGACTGCCCCAGTGGCATCTCCTGATTGGACTTCGCTCGCTCGAGTGTGGCGCGAGCGCGTCCTTCCCGAAGCCCAGCGCGCCATGAGCGCATTCCTCATCGAGGACGGGGCAAGTGAAGATGTCACGACCCAGTCGTGCGGAGGCAGCAAAGTTGTTCGAGCTTCGTTGGTCGCTCGTCGGGCGGGAACTTGCGCCGCGCTTGGGCTCGTCGATGAGTTCGCCGCTCGCGATCAGCGAGTGTGTGCGCGACGGGTGCATGGGATCGAGGATGGTCGCACCGTCACATCGGGCAGCGTGCTCGCGGAACTCTCGGGTCCACTCGCGGCGATCCTCCCCATCGAACGGACGCTCCTCAACCTCATCGGGATCGCGATGGGATGCGCGACGCTGACCGCCGAGTTCGTTGACGCGGTGTCCGGTACACGCGCACACATCTGCGACACCAGGAAGACGATCCCCGGCTTGCGGTGGCTTCAGAAGTACTCGGTCGAGTGTGGCGGGGGCTTGTGCCATCGATGGGGTCTTCATGATGCGCTGCTCGTGAAGGACAACCATGTGGTCGGCCTTGATCCGGCCTCGTTCGCCGTGCGAGTGTCCAGCGCGGCGCATCGCGCGCGGCAGGCGCGACCGACCCTTGCCTTCACCTGCGCCGAGTGCGACACGCTCGCGCAGTTCGACGCCCTCCTTGCGCTCGAGCCGGGGGTCCTCGATATCGCCCTTCTGGACAATTTCTCTCTGGACCAACTCCGCGAGGCCGTCGCCCGACGAGATCGCGCCAGTTCGACGCTCGCGCTGGAGGCCTCCGGCGGCATCACGCTGGCGAGCGTTCGGGAAATCGCCCGTTGCGGAGTTGAACGAATCTCTGTGGGAGCGATCACGCACAGCGCGCCATGGCACGATGTCGGCCTTGACATCGAACCAGCGTGAAGCCTTACGATGCGCCCGCTATGACAGCGCCAGTTCAGTCGATCGTGGTTGTCGGGGCAGGAACCATGGGGTCCGGGATCGCGCTCACGGCCGCACAGGCGGGCATTCACGCGGTGCAGTGTGACTTCAGTCAGACCCAACTCGAAAAGGCGCGCTCCTATCACCAGAAGCAACTCTCACGCCTCCTCGAGAAGCAGAAGATCACCGCTCAGGATGCTGAGGCGATCCGAACGCGCATCGAGTACGCGACGGACTACGCGCACGCGTCCGGCGCAGCATTCGTCATTGAGGCAGCGAGCGAGAACCCTGACCTCAAGAAGAAGCTCTTCAAGTCATTTGCCGACACCTTCCCTTCAGGAACCGTTTTCGCCAGCAACACGAGTTCGATCTCGATCACCGATATCGCGAGTGCGGTGGGGCCCTGCGCTGATCATGTCATCGGGATGCACTTCTTCAATCCGGTGCCGGTCATGCGACTCGTGGAAGTGATCCGAGGGCTCGCCACGAGCGAGCAGACGCTTTCGCGCACGCTCGACCTTGCGCGGGCCATGGGGAAGACTCCCGTTCCGGCCAACGACCGCGCCGGATTCGTGTCCAACCGTGTGCTCATGCCCATGATCAACGAGGCGTTTTTTGCGTGGATGGAGGGAGTGGCGCGCCCCGAAGACATCGATCAGATCATGGTGCTCGGGTGCAACTTGCCGATGGGGCCGCTCCGCCTAGCGGATTTCATTGGCCTCGATGTCTGCCACGACATCATGATGGTGCTCTCTCGCGAACTCGGCGACCCGAAGTACTTTCCGTGCCCCTTGCTGCGGCAGCTCGTGACGGCGGGGCGATTGGGCGACAAAACGATGCGTGGCGTGTTCGAGTACACGCCACGCGGCTAGCGCGCCGTCAGTCGCGCACTGTGCGGAAGATCGCCGCGCGCGAACCGATGTAGTTGAAGAGCATGCCCGCGAGGACGCCGCACACCGCGGCGGCCTGAAGCCCAAGAGTGACCGCGGTCCACTGCATGGCGAGTTTCGTCGTCACCCACCAATTCACGACGCCGCCGACGAGGCACACCGCGACAAAGGTGAGGTACTCGCGGCCCAAGTGACGCCTTCGCTTGTCGGCAAAGGTGAAGACTCGGTTGAGGAAGAAGTTTGTGGTCATCGATAGAAGCACCGCAATCGGTACCGCGGTGTTCAGTCGCGCCTTCTGCGACTCCATGCCGATGCGAAGCAAGGCATCGTTGGCCAGCGTGAGGGCCAGAAGATTCACGACGACGCCCGTGCCGCCGACGACTCCGAACTCCACCATGCGCGCGAGCTCGCCGAACTTCCAGCGCGCGAGCCGTCGCACATGGACGACATAGCGAATCTGTTCTGCCAGACCCATCTTGCTGTTCCCCAGCGTGCGGTCACTGAAATGGATCGGCACCTCCACGATCCGCCGACAGCGGCACTTCACAATCAACTCGAGCCCGATCTTGTAGCCGATGGGGTCAAGTTCCGCGGCGGCTTTCCCTAGGAGGTCGCGCTTCATCGCGAGGAACCCACTCATGGGATCGGCGGCGCGCGTGAAGGGCCGTGCGAGCAGCGTGGCGATGCGACTGTTCAGGTGGCGAAACAGCGACCAATCACCGGCGATTGTTCCGCCCTTGGCGTAGCGCGATCCGATCACGAAGTCGGCATCTGTGCGCTCGGCCGCCTCGACCATGGCGGGAATTCGTTCGGGTGGGTGCGAGAGATCCGCGTCCATGACAACGAGGAGTTCGCCCTTGGCCGTGCGGAGCCCCTCGACCACCGCGTAGCCGAGCCCGCGCGGCGGATGGCGCGTGACGAGATGGACCCAATCCAGCTTCATTTCCGCCACGACGCGCTCGACGCCGTCACCGGATGGATCGTCCATGAGCCAGAGGTCAAACTTCCTCCCAGTCGGAGCCATCGCCTCCTCAATCCTCTTCACGAGGCCCGGGACATTGAGTGCCTCCTTGTAGGTCGGGACGACGATGGACACGCTCGCTGACACCCGTGACGATGCTAACGAACGCGCGTGGCGCGCTAGGATGACTCCCGCATGAGTGTCGGCGAATCAACACGCGGTCGGTCGGAGCACGCTAGGGCGACCCAACCCATCGACCCTGAGTCGGTCACCCTCTCGGGCTACGAGGTCGAGGCTGCCTACGGACCGCAGGAATCTCGCACGGTGGACAGTGCCTCAGCGCAACAGCCCGAAGCGCGGATTGGGAGTGCGGGGGCGTTTCCCTACACGCGCGGGATCCACAAGACCATGTATCGCGGGCGCCTTTGGACGATGCGGCAGTTCGCGGGCTTTGGCAGCGCCGATGACACGAACGCGCGGTTCAAGTATCTGCTCGAGAACGCGAAGGGGACCAAGGCGAACACCGGCCTCTCGACGGCATTCGACCTTCCCACGCTCATGGGCCGTGACTCGGACGACGCGCTCGCCGTGGGAGAGGTTGGCCGATGCGGCGTTGCCATTTCAACGATCGATGACATGGCGCGGCTGTACGCCGATATCCCCATCGGCGATGTGACGGTGAGCCAGACGATCAACGGACCCGCGGCGGTCATCTGGGCCATGTACCTCGCGATGGCGCAAGAGCGCGGTGTCCCTTGGTCTTCGATTGGTGGCACGCTCCAGAACGACATCCTCAAGGAGTTCCACGCGCAGAACGAGTTCATCTACCCGCCCGAGGCGAGCGTGCGCCTTGTGGTCGACACGATCGAGTTCGCCGGTCAGCACACGCCGAGTTGGAACTCTGTGTCCATTAGCGGATACCACATCCGCGAGGCGGGATCGACAGCCACACAAGAACTGGCCTTCACGCTGCGCGACGGCATGGAGTATGTCGAGTGGTGCCTGAAGCGCGGACTCCCGGTGGACTCGTTCGCGCCGAGGCTGTCGTTTTTCTTCAACAGCCACAACGAATTCTTCGAGGAGATCTGCAAGTTGCGGGCGGCGCGCCGAATCTGGGCGCACGCGATGCGCGAGCGATTCGGCTCCAAGAGCGAACGGTCGTGGCTCATGCGAACGCATGTGCAAACGGCCGGCTGTTCGCTCACAGAGCAGCAGCCCCTCAACAACATCGTTCGCGTGGCCTATCAAGCGATGGCCGGGGTGCTTGGCGGATGCCAGAGTTTGCACACCGACAGCATGGACGAGACACTCGGCCTTCCCACCGAGCAAGCGGTGCGCGTGGCGCTTCGCACGCAGCAGATTCTGGCGCACGAGACTGGTGTGCACCGCACGGTCGACCCGCTCGGCGGGTCATGGTTCGTGGAGGCGCTCACGGATCGAATGCAGGCCGACGCCGACAGCATCATCAAGACGATCGATGACATGGGAGGCGTTGTGGCGGGAATCCACAAGGGCTACTTCCGCCGTGCGATCGCCGAAGCGAGTTACCGTGTCGGGCAAGAGATGGAAGCGGGGGACCGCATCATCGTGGGCGTGAATGCCTACCCCGAAGGCAATGAGGAACGCGCGGTCGACATCCTGCAGATCCCACACTCCGTCGAGACGGAGCAATGTGATCGCCTTTCGAAGTTCCGTGCCGCGCGCAACCAGGACGGCGCGAATCGCTGCCTCGACGAGATCCGCCGCGCCGCACGCGCACAGGAGAACCTGATGCCCGCCCTGGTCGCGGGCGCGCATGGCCGTTGCACGCTCGGGGAGATGGTGAACGCGATGGCCGATGTGTTCGGTCGCTACACCGGCGGACCCGAGTGGTAGACGGCCGAGCCATGGCCGCAACGACAATGCACCAAGGACCAAAGGGAACGCGGGACTTCTATCCGGAAGACATGGCGCTGCGCCGCCACATCGAAGCGGCGTGGCGTCACGCGTCGGTCATCCATGGCTTCGATGAAATCGATGGTCCGACCTTTGAGCACCTGTCGCTCTACACGGTCAAGAGTGGCGAAGGCATCGTCAACGAACTCTTCTCGTTCCGGCGCGCCGGAGGGGAGGACGATTACGCGCTGCGCCCAGAGTTCACGCCGACCCTCGCACGGATGGTGGCCGCGCGAGCGGGCGGGATGGCGATGCCTATCAAGTGGTTCGCGATTCCGTCGCACTTCCGCGCCGAGCGACCCCAGCGCGGGAGGCTTCGCGAGTTCATTCAGTGGAATGTCGACATGGTGGGCATCGATGGCGCACAGGCTGATGTTGATGTTCTGTCGACCGCCGTGAGCGCGCTCGGGCACCTCGGCCTCGCGCCGTCGGATGTGCGAGTCAGGTTGAGTCATCGGGGTGTTGTCGGCGCAGCGCTGGCGGCCCTAGGCGCGACGGCGGAGCGGCTTGGCGAGGCGTTCACTCTCCTCGACCGCCGCGAAAAGCTGGACCCAAAGGAGTTTGACGCGCGAGCTCTGGCGATTGGGTTGCGTGAGGGTGCCGCGGCGCGTTTCGCGGAACTCGCGAGGACGAAACTTCCAGTGACGAGCGACGCACACGCGATCTCGTCCGCGATCGGATGCAATCGAGAAGCCGCGCAGCCGCTCGCGGATATCGCCGCAAGACTGAACGACGCCGGTCTGGGCGCATGGTGCGACATCGACTTGGGCATCGTGCGCGGGCTTGCGTACTACACGGGCACGGTCTTCGAAATCCATGAAGCCACCGGGGCTGAGCGAGCGATCGCTGGCGGGGGTCGCTACGACCGCCTCATCGAACTCTTCGGAGGACCAAGCCTGCCGGCGATCGGCTTTGGGATGGGCGATGTCGTCCTTGGGCTCGTGCTCAAGGATCGCGGCAAGCTGCCCGCCTCCGGAGGATGCGAATTCCTCCCACGCCCGGACGCGTTTCTCATCTCGGCAGGACCGGAGTCTGCCGATGCAATGCTCACGACGGTCGCGGCATCGCTCAGGGGTCGTGGACTTCATGTTCGCCACACCTACAAGGCGACGCGAAGTGTGGGGAAACTGCTCGGTGAAGCTGGGAAGTGCCGGGCACGGCACGCCGTCATCTTGGGCGCCGAACTTGAACAGGGGATGGTCGCCTTGAAGGCGCTCGACTCGGGTGAGCAGCGACTGGTATCGCTCGACGCGCTCGCGCAGGAACTTGGCGCGCGCGCCTAGCGGACGATCGCGCCCACGACGAGGCAGATCCAAGCCGCAGCCGCAAAGATCACTTTCGCAAGAGTTCCCACGAGCCGACCCCCAGCCGCGCCGGCCGCGGGCACGACGGAGCCGCGCAGGGTTCGCGCTCCGGAGGAGAGTTCGCCGATCACCGCACCCAGCGCCGCTCCGGCGATAGCGCCGATGAGTGTCCCGATGACCGGCATGATCGCGGTCCCGCCCACCGCACCCACCACGGAGCCCATCATCGCACCGACCATGCCGCGTCGACTAGCGCCGGCGGCCTTCGCCCCCATCGCACCGGCGAGGAACTCGAAGACCTCTGCGGCGAACGCGATGAGCGAGGCGACGCCAATCGCGATCCACGCCACCCAGCCTCCCGGTCGCGCGAACACGAATCCGTTCAGCGCCTCATTGGCGAAGGCGAGAAGAATCATCAGCCAGATTCCGGGGACGCACACAAGGGTCGCGAGTCCGAGCGCAGCAGCAACGAGGCAGTAGACCACCGTCGAGAGCGCGAAAGTGACGCCAGACTGCGCGACCGCGTCGAGCCAGGTCAAGGCACGACCTCGATGACCTGGAGCGTTGTCGAACCGAGCAGGATGCACACGATGTCTTGACGATCGGACGATCGAATCTGGATGGTCAGTTCGATGCCTTGACCCGCAGACACCGTGCGCCAGCACCCGGACGCTTGCGGTTGCACGGTCCCTCGGTCCCCGGAGAGCGCCGTTGACCCGGCGAGCGTGAGGTAGCGCGCCCGATGCGGCGCCATGGGCTCGATGGGAGTGCACTCCCCGCGCACGAGCTCGGCCGGAGGGAGCGCGCAACGAAAGGCGCGAACACAGCGAGAATCGGCGGACGAAGGGGTATCGCTCTCGTCAAGGAGCCAATCGAAGTGCCTCGGGCCATCCGCGGGCGTGTGTTCCAAGACCGCGAAAGCCCGCCATGCCCCAGCGTCCTGTCCACTCGCATGCACGCCCGTACACTCTACTCACATGGAAGGTCACACGAAACGGCGATGGATCGCTCGCTCACTGCTCCTCGCGGCGCTTTCTCTTGGTGGTTGCCAGGGACCGCGTCCGACCGAAGAGTCCATCAAGTTGGGTACGCACTACCTTGAGTTCGGCGAGTGGCAGAAGGCCGCCGACACATTCCAAGGCGTGGTCGATCGCTCGCCGGGAAACTGGCAGGCCGAGTACGGATTCGGTGTGGCGAAGGGAAACCTTGGTGACCTTGCGACCGCGCGACGCTGTCTCGAGACGGCCAACGACCACTCACCTGGCAACATGGAGATCATCGGAGCGCTCGCTGGTGTGATGTACCGCCAGGGGGACACGAAGCAGATGTACCAACTCCTTCGCGGCGCGGGCGCGTCCCTCGGTTCGCCCGCCCCGTATCTGGTGCTCGCGAAGTACGCGCAGGAACTCAAGGATGACGACAGCGCGATGGCGGCGCTTCGAAGTGCAATCGAGATCGATGCTGGCGTTGTTCGACCCCGAACGGCAGAGCCGTACTACGAGATGGCGCTGCTCCAGAGGAGACTCGGTAACAAAGCCGAGGCCACGCGACGGCTTCGGCAGGCCTATCAGATCTCGCACACCGATCCGCGCGTCATCGCCGCTCTGCAAGGCGAAGGGATTGCGCTCGACGCGCAGACCGGCATCGCACCGGGGCTCTGAGTCGATGGCGCGCCGCACGACCGCGCGCGGCACCGCATCTCGTCGTTCTTCGATTCCCAAGCGAACCGCGCGCGTCACTGGGAAGCCGGGTCCGGTGCCATCGTGGTCATCGCTCCTGTTGATGCTGAGCGACCCTGTTCGCATCCGAGTGATGCGTGCGCTTGAGTCCAACGAAGTGGCCGTCGGTGAGCTCGCGCGGGCGCTCCAAGTACCGCAGTCGACGGCAAGCCGCCTGATCAAGCCGCTCTACGAGGCGGGATTTGTCGCGCGCCGTGTCGAAGGGACGACGAGCCTCTACCGCGCCGATCCGCACGCAATGGGTGACGCGGCACAGGCGCTGTGGGAACTGTCTCGGGCGAGCGTGCATGGCACTCCCGAGGCGCGAGAGGACGATGCCCGGCTCGCGGCTGTCATCGCTTCACGACCAACAGACTCGGTCGGCTTTTTCGGAAGGGTCGGCGGTGAGTGGGATTCGATTCGCCGGGATCTGTTTGGCGAAGCGGGAGGCGTGGAAGCGCTCTTGTCCATCATGGATCCTGACTCGACCGTGGCCGATGTGGGTTGCGGCACTGGCGAGGTTTCGCAGTGGCTTGCCGCATCGGCGGGTCGCGTCGTCGCGATTGACCGCGAGGCTTCCATGCTCGAAGCCGCGCGCCGGCGCGTGGCGGGTCTTGGGAACATCGAGTTCCGCCGGGGTGATGTGGACTCGCTTCCAGCACGCGACGGGGAGTTCGACGCGGTCGTTGCAATGCTGCTCTTCCATCACCTCGATGATCCCGGCCGAGCGCTGCGCGAACTGGCGCGGTGCACGCGCAAGGGCGGGTGCATTCTCGTTGTCGACATGGTCGAACACACGCGCGCGTCGTATCGAACCGCCATGGGGCACCGTCACCTTGGTTTTTCTGAGGCAACTGCCAAGGAATGGGCGAAGGGGGCGTCGGTGCACCTTGGCCGATGGCGGCGGCTCCCACCGTCGGTCAACGGATGCGGCCCCGGACTCTTCAGCGCGCGCTTCGCGAAACGCTAGGGTTTCGTGGGCGGCGTCGGTGCTGATGGCGTCGGTGGGGTGGGTGCCTTCGCCGGCGCACTTGCCGCGTCGAGCTTCGCGAAGACCTTGAGCGGCTGGGCGCGGGCTTTTTCGGCGCACCCCATGCAGCAGAGCTTGACGAGCCGCTCACCAATCGTGATCTCGGCGGCATCGGCATCGAGCGCTTCGCCAGAGACCGGGCATGTGGTGAGTGGATACGACGCTCGCTGCGCAGCGATCGCGGCCGTGCTGATGTCCGCGAGATACTTCGCCGGATCCTTCTTGATCTTCTTCGCACAGCCGGGGCAGCAGATGCGAACAAGGTCGTTGAGGACGACGAGTTCGCGCACCTTGTCGGCATCAGGCTCGCCCGGACCAGGAATCGTGTCCTCCGTCATCACGACGCAGGTCTTGAGTGGGTAGCGAGGCTTCTCGAGCGCCACGATCGCTTCATCAACGGCGGGGAGGTACTTGCCCGGTTCCTTCTTGAACGCGTCGATGCAATTGGGGCAACAGAAGCGAATCTCGCGGCCGTCGTTGAAAGGATTGTTCTTGTCCTCCATGACGAGGATCGCGGGCGACTCGCCGAGCGGCTTTCCAGAAACCGGGCAGGTCGCCAATGGGTACGGAGACCCATTCGCCTTCGCACCTGATTGTGGCGTGCCGAGCGCAAGTCCAGCGGCGAGGACGGCACCGGCGCCAAACACAGCAAGAATGCGAGTCATCAACGGGGTGTTCTTCATGGGACGGAGAGTCTAGCCTGAAGGATCACCCCCTATGATCCATTCATCCGAATAGACGGATGAATACCAACGC
>SYGQ01000100.1 GCA_005799475.1 Planctomycetia bacterium
CTCAAGACGCTCGCGCTGTCGTTCCTCGTCCTGATTGGCGCCGCGCTCATCCTCGAGTCGGTGCATGTGCACTTCCCCAAGGGCGCGATCTACTTCACGATGGCGTTTTCTCTCGCGGTGGAAGTTGTGAACATCCGCATGCGTCGCAAGAGCACCACGCGCAAGGCGTGACCCCGCGGCCGTGAGGCCGCGCGTCAGGGCGTCCAGTTGCTCAGGACCACCGTCATGTCCTGGCCATCGGTCGTGCCGTCGCCGTTGATGTCGCCGCAGTTGTTGCCCCAGCACGACAGAATGATCGTGATGTCCGCGCCGTTGACCACGCCATCATGGTTGAGGTCGGCCGGGTTTGGCTCCGGACAGACAATCTCGCCAGTCGCCGGCACGATCTTGTAGATGCCGCCGCCATGATCGGCCATGTAGAGCTCGCCATTGGCATCCTCACCAAAGGCCACGATCTGGTTGACGGTCTGGCCTCCGAGTGCCACCTGAAGTTCGCTGTTGCGCGTCACAAACTCGGTGACGACATTGTTCACCATCCGGAAGGACCACGAGTTGTTCGTGGAGTAGTCCACATAGAAGTAGATCCCCTGCATGTCGGGCATCGCGCAGCCGCGATACACATGGCCGCCGGTCACGGAGTAGCCGCCCGCGCCCGAATGCGAGTAGGTCCGCACAGGCGCGGTGAGGGTCGTGCCGTTGCAAGTGCAGCCCGTCAGGCCGGTACAGGAGGTGCCTTCGGTGCAGCGCCATCCGTAGTTTCGTCCCGGCGCCGCCGTGGCGGGCTCAAAGTCGATTTCCTCGATCGCATTCTGGCCGACATCGCCAATGTAGAGGTCGCCCGTATCGCGGTCGAAACTGCAGCGCCATGGATTGCGGAGGCCGTACGACCACACCGTGTCGTCGGCCGTGGTCGCTCCGCCGTAGAACGGATTACTCGTCGGAATCGTGTAGTACGGCGAGGCACCGCCGACGGTCGGCACGATGCGGTGCATCTTGCCGAGCTTGCTCGTGAGGTTCTGTGCGTAGTTGCTCGGATCGTTTGCACTGCCGCCGTCGCCAACCCCAAAGTAGAGGTCACGCGTGCCGGGCCGGAAGCCCATCCAACCGCCGTTGTGATTGGAGTACGGATCCGACCAGCTCAACAGCACCACGCCGGTTGCATTCGCGACATTCGGATTCGCGGCCGAGACCGTGTACCGCGCCACGACCTCGGTGCCCGTGCCGGTATAGAAAACATAGAACTGACCGTTCGTCGAATAGTCGGGGTCGAATGCCATGCCCAACAGTCCCTGCTCGTCGCTGACACTCGCGCCCCCGGTGACAAGCGCGTCGATGTTGAGAAAGGCTGTCGTCAGCAGGGTCGGAGTCGCCCCGGCAATGTCGATGATCCTGATGACGCCGCGCTTCTCGATCACGAAGAGCCGTGTCTCATCGCCGGGAGCGCTCGTGATGCAGGTGGGGTAGGTCAAGCCAGTGCCGATGACCAACTTGGGCTTGATGGCAGTCGTTCCGGCGAAAGCGGACGACGCAAGGGCGAGCGAGAGAGCAACGGTGGTGGCAATGGATCTGTTCATGGGGAGGCTTTCGCCCGGAGCGATACGCGCCGAGCCGCCCAACGGTACCCCGAAGATCGCAAAAAACAAGCGGCCTACCGACTAGTACCAGTTATTGTCCGCCGAATCGCCTCCGCCCGCGCGCACAGGGCATCGCCAGCCGCCATTGCTGCCTCCGCGTTTACGGCATCGGTCAATCCTGGCAATGCCGTGGCCGCATACCCGGAGTCCTTGTCACTCGCCAAGAGGAGGTTCCTGTACCACGGCCTTCCCGGCACCCCCCGCTCGTCCAAGGTGGCTCGGTCGAGCGATCGAGCGGCAGCATCCAGTTTCTGCGCGACCTCGGAGGAGATCGACGGATCGGCGTTGGCGGCTTCGATCGACGCATCAAAGGCTCGACAGTCCGACGCGAGCGCCGCGAAGCACTCAGCCACGCGCTTGGCTTCATCCGCGCGCGCGCGCGCCAGAGGATCGGCACTCGAAGCACCAGCGTCGATCAATCGCACGCACGCATCGACAACATCGCTGACGGTGTCCCCTGCAGACACGGGACAGACGCGCGCTTGCGAAATCGCCGCCGCGATGGCGAGCGTCGCCTTCGCCACAATCGAAGCGCTTGCGTAGTCCTCGCCGACCGCCTTCCGGTACCACGCCGTGGTGTCGTAGTTCGAGTGGTACGCCGTGCCGGGCGCTCCAGAAGCACCGATCCCGATCGATGGCACACCGGCGTGGAACACAAAACCGATGTGGTCGCTGCCGGCCCCGATCGTGCCCACACGCGGCCGTTCGAGTCCGCTCGCGCTTGCCACGATGCCCTTGAGCGATGACGACGCACTCGCGCCGAGGTTCGGCCCCATCGACGCCATGTCGAGGTTGAGGTAGGCGCGCGCGCCGCCGAGGTCACCGCGGCAGCCTTCGATCCACTCGGTGGAACCGATGATCCCGTACTCCTCCGCGCCCCAGGCGCAGAACACAATGTCGCACGCGGGTCGTCGTCCCTCACGGGCACACTGCGAGAACGCCTTCGCGGCCTCCATGAGCACGATCGTCCCCGCCAGCGGGTCCGCGGCACCAAATCCCCACGCGTCGTGATGGCATCCGATGATGACCGACGAGCCGTCGTCGCGCGTGCCCTTCAGCCGTGCGATCACATTGGCGCACTGGCGAACTTCGCGCTTCTGCTCGACCTTCATGCGCACGCGAAGTTCCTCGCCACCCTCGAGGCGGTACGGCAACTCCAGCCCACCCTTCCACGACGCATCGGCAACTTCACGCCCCTTCATCTTCGAGAGGATCTGCGCCGCCGAGCCGTAGCCGATGGGCTGAATCGGAATGCGAGGAAGATCGACCACGGCTTCATCCACACGAAGCGCGTCCTTGGTCGCCTTCACCATCGGCGTCAACGGATCTCCCGGATACGGCAGCGTGCCGACGGCTCCACGCTGGATGCATGTGTCATTCGCCCATGGACCCACTGGATAGACAGTGCCTCTTGCGAATCCACTCTCCGCGGGATCGATGTACATGAGGAGGCCCGCCGCACCCGCCTCCTCTGCGAAGCGCGCCTTGAAACCGCGAAAGTTCCCGCCGTAACGGGCCACCACGATTTTTCCCTTCACCTCAACACCCAGTTCGAGGAGGCGCTCGAAGTCGGCGCGCGTGCCGTAGTTCGCGTAGACGACTTCGGCCTCAACCTCGCCACTCCCGCTGTACGCGTTCCATCCCCATGTGAGGTCCGGGTGTGCGGCGGAGGGATCTTCCGCCAGATTTCGCTCGATGATCGGCAGCACGCCACGGCGACCGGCCGCAGGCTCCGAGGGCGACGAGATCTCGACGCGCGCCGCCACGGGATAGGCCAAGTACGCCCAGAATTCGTCGACTTCGACCTCAAGTCCCATCTGCCGGAACGCGAGATCAATACGGCGAACCTCGCGCGCATCACCATCGGTTCCGGCGATATGCGGCTCGCTTCCGAGGAGATCGTGCCACTGCCGGAGGCTGCCCGCATCGATGCGCGAGATGAGTGCGGTCGACAGCGAGTCAGGTGGCGCGAGCATCAGGCTCGCAAGCGTGCACGCGAAGATCTTGCTCACCTGGCTCCATTGAGCACTTCAGGCCACGGGTTGCCGGTATGGCACACACGGCCGGTCTTCCCGACATAATCCTGGTGATACTCCTCGGCGGGGTAGAAAGTTGCCGCACGCTCCACTTGTGTGACGATCGGTCCGGGGAACCGCCCAGACCGATTGAGGGTGTCGATGAACGCCTTCGCCTCAGCCACTTGCGCGTCCGAACTGCAGTAGATGCCGCTGCGGTACTGCGTGCCGACATCGGGTCCCTGCCGATTGAGTTCGGTCGGATCATGCATCCTGAAGAACCCATCGAGAAGCTGTTTGAATGAAATCACTTTCGGGTCGAAGACGACCTTGACTGCCTCGGCGTGGCCGGTTCGGTCGGTGCAGACATCCTTGTAGGTTGGGTTCGAGGTACTCCCCTGCATGTAGCCGCTGACCGCGTCGACGACTCCCGGCGCAAGTTGGAACGAGTGTTCGACTCCCCAAAAACACCCCCCGGCGAAGTAGACGGTCACAAGGTCCGCCGGAAGCGACTCGCTGGGCATTGATGCTCCCTTCTCGAAAAATGTGAGTGCCGCGCTGTTGAGGCAGTATCGCTGCCCCGTCGGTTGCGGGCCATCGGCGAACACATGCCCTAGGTGCGCTCCACAGCGCGCACAAGTGATCTCGGTTCGGTCCATGCCGTGGGTGGCGTCGGTGCGGGTCGTCACATGCTCGGGATCAAACGGCGCGAAGAAGCTCGGCCAACCTGTTCCGGAATGAAACTTCGACGCGCTCGAGAAAAGTGGCAGTCCACAGACCACACAGCAGTAGGTGCCCTCCTTCTTGTTGTCAGTCAGATTCCCGCAGAATGCCGGCTCAGTACCAGACCGTTGTGTGACCCGGAATGCCTCTGGATCGAGGTGCTTGGCGAGCTCGGCAACGCGCGCCGCCGGAAGCGGCGCGATGTCGAAACCAGACTTGGACCGGTGGGCACCCGAGGGACCACCGCGAGGCTCAGGCTTCTGTTCGATCACGCGCGGGGGCTCCTTCGCGCTCACCACTTCATCGCCGCACCCTGCCATGAGGGCGACCACGATGGCGATGACGACGGCGAACATGAGATCGAGGATACGGCCGCGGACTCAGAACCGCAGTGAGTCTTTCCCCGTATGATCTTGTTGCTCTTTCACAATCGGGGCCGAACTGGCTTCGACCGGCTCAGTATGGCCTGTCGTCGCGCGTCGTGGAGCATCCAGGCCACGCAAAAAAGGATGCAAAAACACGTCTGCCAACACGCAGTACGCACTCGCGGCCTAACTAGGCCGCACGGTCACCTCGCCTGACGCCCGATGGGGCGAGGGACCGTCAACGATCGGGCTGGTTCCAATGGGATGGCACGCCTCGGAGGAACGAGAACTTCGCGCGCCATGGTCTGCTGCATGTCGCTGTCCAACAGAGCGCAGACCGAGACTGAACGGGCAGCTACACGCGTAGAAGCGGCTTGTCATCGGGATCGGCACAGGGGTTCGACTCCCCTCGGCTCCACTCCATTTTTGGTCGCGGACGCGACGGCTTCACTCCCATGCGCGACAAGCCCATCTCAATCAGCCCAGGTGACTCGACAGCGGGATCAAGTCGCACAGACTGGCGAGCGATCTTCGATGCGGCATCGAGCTCAGCGACCGCGAGCCAGAGCCGCGACGCCATCGCGCAGCGCTACTGGCCCGTGATCAATGCGTTCGTGCGCCGGAGCGGCGTCACCATCGCCGAGGCCGACGATGTCACGCAAGCATTCATCGCCGATGTGGTGCTCGGTCGGAACCTCCTTGCCTCCGCCGATCCCGACCGCGGACGGTTCCGGTCCCTCCTCCTGACCGCGGTCCGCAACTTCTGCTTGGACCATCTGCGACGCTGCACCGCGACCACACGCAAGCCCGACGGCTGGGTCGTCGAACTCGGCGACGCCGCTGAGTGTTTCGACGACACTTCGAGCCCCGAGCGCGCCTTTCAAGTCGCGTGGGTCGCCATGCTGATTCAGTCGGCCGCGCAGGCCGTGCGCGCGCGTGCACTCGCCGCTAGCCGCGAGGCGCACTGGGACATCTTCGACCGGCGGGTGTTTCAGCCGGCACTGACGGGCGCGACACCTGTGACCACAGAGGCCTTCATGCGCCAGTGGTCGCTCACTTCGCCCGCGCAGGTCGCGAACATCGTTGCAAGGATGAAGCGCGGTTTTACGGCCGCGCTCATGGCCGAACTTGGCAACTACGACGACGACGGCGAATCCGTGGCCGCCGAGGTCAGATCCCTGTTGGCGTCGACGGGGACCGCGGCGCCATGACCGAAATCCCACACCCCGGCGCCGAACTTCTCGAACTCATCCTCGAGTCGGGCGCATCTCCAGCCATCGCACTGACGGGCTGGATCGCCAAAGAAATCGAGCCAGCGTCGACGAGCGCCGTCGACCTGTTGGTCGACCCGACGACGCCGCTCGACCGGCTCCATGCGTGCAAAGATGCGTTCAAACACCTGACACTTGAAGGGGAAACCGCCGATGACCGCACGATCGGTGCCGTCTACTACGCGGCGTCGATCGCGGCAGCGCTCGCTCACCACCAAGTGCGCATTTCGCGACAATCAGACCACGCGATTGAGAATGCGTTTCGGAGTATCTGGATCGACGAGCACGCTGACCTTCGCCTCCGAAATGTCGCCTGGAAGGCATTCTTCACGCTGCGCATGGGACTCGCCGCTCCCGCGACGCCCCCGCACCCATAGCGCGCGCACACTCCTACTGCAGCGTGCGGGGATCAACCGGATCGGGCAGCACGATGCCCGCGCTGCCAAGCGTCGTACCCGTCGCAAAGGCGAGGTCGATCAATGCGATCTCGTATCCAGCAAGGGCGTCGACCTCGCGGCTCTGTGCATCGGCGAGGCGCGCGGCGGCGTCCAGGACATCCGTGCTCGTGCGCAGCCCCACCTCGAACTGTCGCTGCTCACCAGCGAGCGTTCGCCCAGCGAGCACTGCTTCAAGGCGTGCCGCAAGGATGCGACGCCAGGTGTTCTCCACCGTGTCAGCGGCATTGAGGACCTCCTGCGTGATGGCCTGCTTGCGCGCCTCCACCGACGAGAGTCGCTGAAGCCGAGTCAGAATGGCCCGGCTCACCGCCGACTTTGCCGCCTCATTGCCCAGAGGCACAGTCGCCGTGGCAGTGACGACAAAGCCGTCTGAGTTTCCCATCGCGGCGTACGCACTGCCGATGGATGTGTCGTCGCCGAGGTTCTGGTACTGGTACGAGACAACAAAGTTGGGCAGCGCCGCATTGCGCGCGAGATCGATCTGCTCAGCGTCGACCAAGATCTGCAGCTCGAGTTCAAGGAGCTCCATCCTCCCGCCCATCGCATCCCCAACGAGTCGCTCGTCGTTGAACTGGAGGCTCACGGGCACCGCGTCGGTCATCGGGTTCAGTGCCGTCGGGCTCTCAACGGGCACCCTTGAGTCGTTCATGAACCGCTTCAGGTCTCGCTGCCGCAGACGAAGCACATTGTCCGCCACAATCACCTGCTCGATGGTCGTGCCCATCCCGCTCTCCGCGCGCATGACCTCGATCTCGGCGGCGACCCCTTGCGCGACGCGCCGACGCGCGCTCGCGAGTTGTTTCATGGCCACCTCGTACTGGCTCACGCGCACTTCAAGTTGCTTCGACGCGCGATACAGGTTCCAGTACGCCTTCTCGGCATCGGCGAGGATTCGGATCGCCTGGAGTTTCGTACGCGCATCGACGATCCGGCTTTGGTACTTCGCGATGCGGATCGACGCCGTATTGTTGCGAATCCCCATCCCCCGCAGCAGCGGCTGGGAAATCGAGACCTGGACGCCAGCCTCCCACGGTTCGTAGCCTGGAATCAGGAGGTTCTCGTCGCCTTGATTGAACAAGGTCCCGGC
Source organism: Planctomycetia bacterium (assembly GCA_005799475.1). Taxonomy (GTDB): domain Bacteria; phylum Planctomycetota; class Phycisphaerae; order Phycisphaerales; family SM1A02; genus F1-60-MAGs104. The sequence goes on from SYGQ01000100.1 coordinate 7,554, forward strand.
CGAAATCGTGCCGCCGGTCGCCAACGGGACGCTCACATTGAGATTCGCATTGCTCGTATCGGTGGACACGCCCTCTTCGAGTTGCGTCAGAAAACCCGTCGTGTTGCGCGTGTAGGACGCGTTGAGCACCGCCTCGAACTTCGCGAGCTCTTGATTGATCCGAGTGATCCCGATGGAGGGATCGAACCGGGTGACGGCAAGATCGAGGTTGTTCGCGAGGGCGCTCTGGCGAACTGCCTCGAGTGAGACCTCCACCTTTGACGGGTAACTCGGGGGCGCGAACCCCTGCCGCGTGGCTTCCTCGACCGCGGCCTCAAGAGAGGTTGGCGGCGAGTCGGAGCGTGATGCGGGATCGAAGTTACCGATCGCCTGAGTGCTCGTCGAAGGGCCGATGATCTTCTCATCCTTGGAGAAGAGCTCGTCTTGGCATCCCTGCATGGCGATGAGAAACGTCAGCGCGCCTGCCGTCGCGGCGGTGATGGCCCGTCGATTGACGCTACTCATGGCGCAGCGCCTCGATGGGATCAAGGCGCGATGCCTTGAGCGCAGGAAAGAAGCCGAACGCGACGCCGACGAGTGCACTGAACGCGAAGCTGACCCCGATGGCCCAAAGCGGGACATCCGCTTGCTTGAGCGAAGCGCCGGGAATGAGGCTCAACCCAAGCGCGGCCAGTTTTCCGCACAGCACACCAATCAACCCGCCGAAGAGGCACAGCACCACGGCTTCAAGGAGGAACTGCATCATGATCGCCGCGGGCGTCGCGCCCACAGCCTTGCGCAGTCCGATCTCGCGTGTGCGCTCGGACACAGAGACGAGCATGATGTTCATGATCCCGATGCCGCCCACCAAGAGGCTGATGCCGACGATGCCCCCCGCCACGGCCGTGATCGCGGCCGCCATCGTCTTGAACTGATCGATGTATCGGTCGATCGCCTCCACCCGGAAGGTGTCCGGATCGCCCGGCTGAATGCCGCGGATCCGGCGCATCGTGCGCTGCATCTCCATCTGCGCCTCCTCGCTGACTTCGGCATTTTGCGCCAGCGCCGCCACTCGCATGAAGTACTCAGGAGGCTGCAACTTGATCGCAAGCGCGAACGGGATAAACACCTCGCCGGTGTCGGCACCCATGCCGAACATGCGCGCCTGAAGAGTCTCCACGATCCCCACGACCAAAAATCGCCGTCCCCCGATGAGGACATGGCTTCCGATGGGATCCTCCGGGAGTCGAAGCTCGTCCACCGCCGCTTGGTTGAGGAGGCACACCTGACGCTCTTGCTTCTCATCGATCTGGTTGAACTTGCGACCCTCAATCACGCGGCGGTTCTCTGTGTCGTGCCAGTCGGGCCAAATCCCCACCACCGAAATCCCTTCAAGAGTGCGATCATCGCTCGCCACCTGTAGCCCCAACTCCGTCACCGGCGTGATCGCGCGAATGCTCGGGCACGACTGCTGTAACTCGATGACCTCCCATGGCTTGAGCCGCATC
>SYGQ01000101.1 GCA_005799475.1 Planctomycetia bacterium
CACGGGGTCCGCGGCGACGACATTCGCGCTCGACCGACTGCTGCGCGGCGGCGGCGAAGCGCGACTTCGCGAAGGCAGCGAGGGACGGATCGTTCGCGTCAGAATGCGCGTGGGTCAGATCGACCGCGACGCATGATCGACCGCGACGCATGATCGACGCGACCAGGCTCGCGCCTCATTTCCCCACGCAGAAGCGCGCGAAGAGTTCGGCGAGAATGTCATCGGGTGTCCGATGCCCCGCGACAATCGCGAGGGCATCGAGCGCACCGCGGAGTTCGTCCGCCACGCATTCGACGGGCTCTGGTGCGCGCTGCCCGCGCGCCATCGCGTCGCGCGCAAGGGCGCCGACCCGTGCGAGCGAGCGGCGTGCGTCGCTGAGGGCGCTCACCTGCCGCTCGGCAAGGACCCCAGCATGCGTGGGACCGTGCGTGCCAAGCCGCATGAGTCTTGCGGTGATTTCGCCACGCAGTGCGTCGAGCCCGTGTCCTGTCCGCGCACTCGTCGCGAGACCGGGTCCGACACCCTCCGCGGTCACGCTGTCGCACTTGGTGCGCACAAGCATTTGCCGCCCCTCGCGTGGCTCAGCGCAGGGCTCCCCCGCTGGGACGCAGTGCAATTGAATCGCCGCATCGCGCAGTGATGCGTGGGCAAGGTCCTGCATCTGCCCTTCAAGTGCCCCGTGGGGATCCTCGATCCCGGGAAGGTCAACGAGAAGCGCCTCTACACCCTGACCAAGCAAGACGGGTTCGACGATCGCATCGCGGGTCGAACCCGCGAGAGCCGATTCCACAGCGCGCTCGCGCCCGAGCAGGGCATTGAAGAGACTCGACTTGCCCGCGTTAGGCGCACCTCGGAGCGCGATCGTCGGAAGCGACCGCAGTGCTTCCGCCGGGACAACTCGCGCAGTGACCTCGGCGATCGTCGCGTCCAGTCGCTCGGTGACGCGCAGCAGGTCCGCCGCCGTGATCGCGACGACATCTTCCTGGTCGGTGAAGTCGATGCCCGCTTCGACAAGTGCGAGGACCCTCGTGATCTCTTGCGCGACCGCGTCCCCCGCACGAGCGGCGCTCCCGCTTCGGACTCGCCTCGCCGCGGCCAGTTGCGCGTCCGACTCTGCGGCAATCGCCGCCGCAGTGGACTCGGCTTCATCGAGGCTGAGCCGTCCATTGAGGTAGGCGCGCGCGCTGAACTCGCCCGCCGTCGCGCGTCGCGCGAACGCAAGCCCTCGAGTGGAGTCGCACAGCGCGGCCATCACGCCTTCGAGCACGGGCGGCGATGACACGACGAGCAACTCGACCGTCTCGTCGAGCGTGAAGGTGCCCGGTGCCGGCATCACGAGCGCGATGGCGGGCAGAGAGATGGGTCCGAACGCGAGATCGACCCGCAGGCGCACGCGCCCAATGTGCCGCCTCGTCTCGATGGACGCTCCTTCACATCGCTGGGACAGCGCAGAGATCGCGCCGATCCCGCTCAACCGAATCACGGCGCGCCGTGCGTGGCCCGGAGGGGTGGACACCGCCACGATGAGGTCGGCGCTGCTGGCCATCGCCGCCCTCACCACGCGCCTAGTCCCGCGACTTGAACTTGCGGTCTGGTTCCTTCTTCGCCTGCGCACGCTCAAGCGCGCGCTCGTAGAGGCGGCCGATGGCATCGCGTGCCTTTGATGGCTTCTTCGCGACGGCGGGCCTCCCCGCGAGCGACGCGATGTGCGCTCGCACGCGCTTGCTCTCCCAGATCCCGACGAGCGTCGAGGTCATGATGTAAAGCGTCAGTCCACTCGGTGCGGTGTAGAGCATGAGTGGAAACATGATGACGGTCATGATGCGCATCATCTTCTGCTGCTGTTCCTGCTCGGGCGCGAGCTTCACCGAGGTCGGCGGCGTCATGTACTTCTGCTGCACGAAGAAGACGGCACCCATCAGAAGCGGGAGCAGGTTGACGCTCGTGAGCGTAAACAGGAACAGGTTCACCGAAATCGGCAGCGGGATGAATCGATCCTGCGCGCTCAGGTCACCAAGGAAGCCCCACCCGCCGAACAGTTGGAATATCCCGAAAAACGCCGGCTGCTGCCGGAGTTCGAACGCAAGGTAGAGCACCGCGTACAACGCGATCCAAATCGGCATCTGCAGGAAGGTCGGGAGGAATCCACCCATGCACCCGATCGGATTCACGCCCTTCTCGCGGTAGAGCCGCATCTGCTCCTGCTGCATGCGCTTCGCGTCATCGCCGTATCGCGACTTGAGCGCGTCAAGTTCGGGCTTGAGTTCTGCCATCGACTTGCTCAGTTGCTGCATCTGGACCTGCGACTTCTTGCTGATGGGATGCAGGAGGAGGCGCACAACGAGGACGAGCACGACGATCGCCAACGCCCAATCGAAGACGACATAGTCATGGAGGATGTCGAGGAATCCGACCATCAGGTTCGCGAGCCACGCGAAGGTGCACCACGAGCAGCATCCGCCCATCTGGTAGACGATCAACCCCGCCATCTCGAGGAGGCTGTACGGCGGATCGCCCGCGAGCACGGCTCGGTCCAAGGGACCGATGAAGACGCCGAGCGAGAGATCCGCGCTCGCGCCGGACGCGACGACCACGGGTTCGGAATGCAGTTCAGTGAACACGGTCGGTGCCCCGGATGGGTCGAACGCATCTGGATCACCGATCGCCGCGCGCACTTCCTGAACCGCCGGCAGCGCCGACCTCGACGGGTTCGCCTGCGACGGCTTCATTGCCGCGTGCACGGCCACCGAGAAGTACCTGTTCGTCGAGCCGAACCAGCTCAGCGACTGTTGTTGTGCCTTCTGCTCGGCGCCTGGCCAAAGCGTGAAGTCGCCTTCCGTCGCCGCTGAGAGCACATCCGACCGGTACTTCATTCCGTCGTGCGTGATCACCGACGATTGCGTCGGATCGCGGGCGGCGCTGAAGAGGTATCCAAGTTGGAACCGGCGAATATCCATCATCTCGTCGGCAGCCTTCGCGAGGTCGCCGGGGCCGTACTGCACAACGCGGATCGTGCGCGATGCTGGACCGAGGTTTTCGACGGACTGTGTCAGCACCAAGTCGTACCCGTCACCTGAACCCTGCCGAATGGCGAAGGCTCGCCGGATGCGCAACTGCGCGGCGCTTGACTCGTCCACGATGGTTGTTTCGAACGCGCCCGGTGCCGTCTCGCTCCACACCGAACCGAAGAGCGACACTCGCGTGCCATCAACTTCGATCGAGTGCATCGCCAGCATCGGGACGACGATGCGTGCAATCGTCCCCTGCGCGGTGAGCGTGTAGCGCTGCGAATCGGCGGGAATCGGCGGGACGGGCGACGCCCCCGTGACCACGCCGGTGGCGTGGCGGATCGCCGCGGTGCGGTCGGCGGCGCTGATCCAAAAATCCGCGAAAGTGACCCTACTGATGCCCGCAGCATTGGGGGCAAAGTCAATGCGCATTCGGTCCTTCGATGGATCGATGGAGCCGATGGGTTGCGCTGAGGTGATCGGCGCGCTCGGTGCCTTCGCGGTCAACTTCCCTGTCGGTGGCGTGGGTGCGACCAACGGAACGGCCGGCGCTGCTGAGGGCGTCCCTGAGAACGGAGGCGCCGGCGCAGTCGTCGCTGATGGCGAGGCTGACGCAGGGGCAGTCGGAACGGCCACCGCCGGTGGCTGCGGCTTGCTCGTCCCCTTGCCGGTCATCACGATCGCGACCAGTCCGCCGGCGAAGGCAACGATCAACAGCGTGAGGAGAAATCTCTTGAGTCGCTTATCCATGTCGCTCCCTACCTACCGGCCCTGCAGCAGTCGATCGCCGAGCCAATCGCTGAGTTCGTTTGTTTCTTTAATCTTCTGGACAGTGCGCTCGATGTCATAGTCCAGCCGCGAGAACGTCACGCTGATTGGCTTCTCGTCGTCACCAGTCTCAAGGATCGCGTACGACGCGCGCGGATCAAGGTCGCGCGGCTGCCCGACGGAGCCAGGATTCACAATCACGGTCTCCCTTTCAGAGAATGTGTAGGTGCCTTCGGCCATCTCAGCCGCCGGAAGAAAGTCGGGGTCATCTGTGAAGACACCGGGCACATGGGTGTGACCCACAAGACACACACGAGCTGGCGCGATGCGTGCGAAGATGTCCTTCAACTTCTTGGCGCTATTGAGCGGATCTTCCGGGAAGATGTACTCGTTGATCGGCCGTCGTGGCGAGCCGTGCACGCACAGGAACGGGCCGAACGCCACGCGCACGCGCAATCCCCCGAGAAAACTCCAACGCCGCACGGCCTCGTCTCGGTCGTAGCCCGCTTGCCCTGCGCTGCCCTCTGGCGGCGGTTCGAGTTGCCGTCTCGTCCAGTATGCGGCAGCTTCGGCGGAGGCGTTGAAGTTTGTCGGTTCGTAGAGCACGCCGAAGTCGTGGTTGCCCATCAGGCTCCACTCGCAGCGCTTCGCGACAAGGTCCACGCACTCCTTCGGATCAGGTCCGTAGCCGATGATGTCCCCCAAGGAGATGATGCGATCGACCTTCTTCGTGTCGATGTCGGCGAGGACCGTCTCGAGCGCCGAGAGGTTCGAGTGAATGTCGCTAATGAGTGCAGTGCGCATGGACCCAAGCCGTGCTGCGGCGGACGCGGGATGCTAGCAACCCCCCCGCAGTGCATCGTTAGAATGCCTCCCCCCAATGGCAGACAGCGCACACTACGACCTCATCGTGATTGGCTCCGGGCCCGGCGGTTATGTGGGAGCGATTCGCGCCGCACAACTTGGCATGAACGTCTGCTGCGTCGAGCGCGACAAGCTCGGCGGTGTCTGCTTGAATTGGGGTTGCATTCCGACGAAAGCACTGCTCCATAACGCAGAGCTCTACGCCGAGGCGATCCGCCACGGCGAGCAGTGGGGCTTCGAGATCAAGCCCGAGGCGGTCAAGGTGAACTGGGAGAAGGTCATCGGACGCAGCCGCTCGATCACCGGCCAACTGAACGCTGGCATTGCTTACCTCTTCAAGAAGAACAAGATCGACCATGTGAGCGGTCACGCGAAGATTGTCGCTGGGCACACGGCGAGTGGTCCCTGTCGCGTCGAAGTCCGCACGCCCAATGGAACCTATTACAAGGGTGTGGGCGAGGGCGATGTCAAGGTCTTGACGGCCGACAAGGTGATGATCGCCACCGGTGCCGCACCTAGGCACTTGCCGTTCGCGCCCTGCGACGGCAAGACGGTGATCTCGAGTTACGAAGCGATGAACCTGCCCACGCGTCCCGCGTCGATGCTGGTGATCGGGTCAGGTGCCATCGGAATGGAGTTCGCCTACTTCTACAACGCATTCGGCACGAAGGTGACTGTCGTCGAAATGCTCGACAGGATCCTTCCGATCGAGGATGATGACATTTCCGCCGCGGCGCAGAAAGCATTCGTCGCCCAGGGCATGGACATTCGAGTCGCGACGAGCGTCAAGGCCATTGAGAAGACGGCCAAAGGGGCGAAGGTCACGCTCTACAGCGTCGCCAACGAGAAGGAAACGCAGACGCTTGAGGTCGACACCGTGCTCGTGGCCATCGGCGTGGGCGCTCGGCATGATGGGCTGTTCGATCCGTCGCTCGGCGTGCGCATCAGCGACTCGGGCATCAACAAGGGCCATATCTGGACTGACTACCGCGATCGCCCCGACCCGACCTACAAGACAAGTGTTCCGGGTATCTACGCCATTGGCGATGTCATTGGGCCGCCGTGGCTCGCGCATGTTTCGAGCGAGGAAGCGATCGCGTGCGTCGAGCGCATGAAGGGCCACGCCACGCTCGGCGTTGACTATGCGTCGATCCCAGGCTGCACCTACTGCAACCCGCAGATTGCCTCGATCGGACTCACCGAGCGCGAAGCGAAGGCCAAGGGAATCAAGTTCAAGGTGGGCAAGTACGCGCTCAAGTCGCACGGGAAGGCGATCGCCGTTGGAGCAACGACCGGCCTCATCAAGGTGGTCACCAGCGATCCCCACGGCGAGATCCTCGGCGCCCACATCATCGGCGAAGACGCGAGCGAACTCATCGGAGAAATGGGTCTCGCGAAGCGCCTCGAGGCCACCATCGAAGATGTCATCTCGACCGTGCATGCACATCCGACGATGCACGAAGCCCTGAAGGAAGCGGCCCTCGCGACCGAAGGGCGCGCGATCCACGCCTAACCGTCACCCCCACGCGGTCGCGGCGTCGCCGTGGTGTGGCGAAAGAAAAGGCGCCCCACGCGTGCACTCTGGAACGCGAGGGGCGCCCAAGCACCTCGCCATCACGGGCGGTGATTCGGCGAGGTTGCGAGTCAGTGACAACGATCGCGCTGCCACCATCCGGGGGTTCTCTATCGACGCTCCTTGTCGGACTTCCCGTACTCCTTGATGAGCCAGGACCGGTAGATGCGACGGACCATTTCTTCTTGCACGGTGTGCATCCACTGCGGTCCGTAGTTCACGCCCATGTAGGCGTGGAACGCGAGCGGATAGCGCTGACCGCCCGTGGGTGGCACGGACGATCGATCAGCCGCGAGCGCCGTCGGAATGGCGATCGAGAGTGCCAACGGCGCCACGAGCACGCACACGGCAATCGCAAGGCGTCGGATCGTCAACTTGGTCGTGTTCATGTTGCTCTCCTTCTGCCCGGTCAGGCGTTCTGCAGCGTTCGGGCAGACTCAAGGATCTGCCACCCGGTCTCCCGGAACGATGGGAAACGCCCCATCGTCCCGGCCACAGTCCTCACATCCTCGTCGTCGAGAGTCCATCCCTGCCCGATGGGCGATGCCTCGTTCATGCGCTGACGGCGCAGGTACTCAAAGGTGAACGCGCGCTCTCGCATCGACCAGTTCTCGGTCCGCTCGGCAATCTCCGAGGCCTTGTTGGAGAAGATGGCCATGAACCGATGGAGTTCGGGACCGCTGAGGCCGCGGAGCGCGACATTGCATCCGAACACAGCCCACCAACCGTAACTCTCCAACCAGTCGCCCGGCGGATACGCCGACGCGTCCACAACCTGATCGAGCCCCCGCGCGAGGGACTCGACCGCCGCGAGCGGCTCGGTCTCACCGAGCGCGGCCTCGCATTCGATGAGCGCGCCCGCACATGTGTTGGCGATACCCGCGTACGACGCATCGTCGAACTCCTTCGCGAGCCCGTTATAGAGCGCGATCGTGGCGCCCAAGTCCGCGCGCGCGTGCGTGGCGTGCTCCGTGGCGCTCATCGGATCCGTCTCGATGAGACGGCGCTCCGATTGCCCGCGCACATAGTGGCCGAATGCGAAGGTCACGCGTTCGGCCCGACTCGTACACGAACGAGCTCCCAGCCGCTCAATGAGACCATTAGCGACCGACCTCGACTCCACGAGGTGCCAGAGCGTGTAGTGCGCGTTCGCGAGATTGGCCTCGAGTGAGAGCCGCGCCTGCGCAGGAACTCCTGGTTCCGCAAGCCCGCGCTGAATCGCCGCGAGACTCTTGGTGTAGCGGCCGAGACCGTCGTAGGCGCCGGCGAGACGATTGGCGGCAGTCGCCCGTTCGACACCAGTCTGCGCCGCGATAAACAGCGCCTGTGCGAGATCCGACATGCGCGCGTACTCCCCGGCGCGATGGGCCTCGATCGCCTCGCGATCGAGTTGCGCGAATCCGCGCTCGGCGAGCGTGACGAACTCACCGTGGCGCGCTGACTCATCGCGCCAGATGCCCTCGGCCACATCGCCGATGTCCCAGTCCAGCGCGTCAGCCAGGCTGCCTAGAAGATCCAACTTGGGATTCCCGCTCTCCGGGACGATCTTGGCCGGTTCACGGCCGAGCGCCTGCGCCAACTGGATCCGCGTCCACTTCCGGTAAACGCGCGCCAGATCGACGATCTGCGTCAGTCGTTCGCGTCGGAGTTCATCTCGATTCATACGAGCCCCACTCTCTTTCGGAATCCGGATCCGAAACCGCCGCCCATGCATGCCAATGAGGCCACCGAGCGACCGTCCATTACGGCATCTTCCACGGTTCTTCTGGACGAATCGCCAAGTCGGTTTCGCTGCGAGGCTTACACTCGCACAATGGTGTCGGCGCCCATGTCCGGACTTCTGGTCGTTCTCAGCGGACCATCCGGCGTTGGCAAGACTTCCATCGCGCACGCGGTGCTGCGCCGATTCGACGGCGTGTTCAGCGTGTCCGCGACGACACGCGAGGCCGGACCAGGCGAAGTCGATGGCAAGGACTACTGCTTCGTCGACGAGACGCACTTCCAGTCGATGCTCGAGGGGGGAGACTTCCTCGAGTATGCACGAGTCTTCGGTCGTTCGTGGTACGGCACGCCACGGGGACCCGTCGACGCCGCGATCGTGCGCGGCCAGGTCGTCGTCCTCGACATCGATGTGCAGGGGGCAGAACAGGTGCGATCGCGACGACCGGACATGCTGGGCATCTTCGTGCTGCCCCCCTCCAACGACGCACTCCTTGCGCGCCTGCGCGGCCGTGCCCGAGATGACGAAGCGGCAATCGCTCGGCGATTCGCCGAGAGTCAGCAAGAGATCTCGCGAGCGCGAGCGTCGAACACCTACGACGCATTCGTCGTCAATGATGACCTCGACGCATGCACAGATCGCGTGTGCGCGCTCGTCGACGAACGACTGCACTCGCGGCGTGCGACCGCTCCGGCGTGACCTCCGGTCAACGGTCGGTAGTCCATCGCAGCAAGAGGCCCGACACCGTCAGCGGTCGCGCCGCGCGAGTCTTCAGGAGCACCGACCAGTTCAAGCGCCGCATCGAGTCGATGGACATCGGCTCGCACGAGGGGGTCGCCCCAGCCCAGAACGCGACGAGCCCGCGCACACGCTCGGGTGTTGCGCCTTGGGCGGCGAGCGTTGCGAGGGCGAGCGCGTCGTGCCGCTTCGCCAGTCTCTTCCCGTTCTCGTCGCGCACGAGCGGAAGATGCCACCAGCGAGGCGGTCGCGTCGCGCCTAGCCGTGTGCGAATCACTTGCTGGAGCCCGGCACTCTCATGGAGATCCTCGCCCCGGACGACATCAGTGATGCCCATGGCGATGTCATCGACAACGACCGCCAGTTGGTAACTGGGCACCCCGCTCTTCAGCCAAACGAGTGGATCGCCCCATGTCGACGATGGATTGAACGAGCGTGTGCCGCAGAGTTCATCGACGACTTCGACGCGTTCGTCGGCGAGCGCAAGTCGGTGGTTGGTCTGCTCATCGGTGAAGCGCCATGCGTCCGCCGCCGGGCGCAGGGCGGCGGGAAAGCACACAACGGCATCCCCCTCATTCGGAGCCCTCGCGTCCTCTGCGCTCGTCGGGTTCTGCGCCGCGCGAAGTTGCGCGCGCGAGTGCGGCGCTTCGAAGACGCATCCACTCGCCGCGAGTTCTTGCATGCGCGATCGGTAGTCCTGGCGCCTCTGGGACTGTCGCTCGATGGGTCCATCCCAGTCGATCCCGAGCCACTGGAGCATCCAAAGCGTGTCGCGTTCGGCCTCGGCACTCACTCGGGAGGCGTCGAGGTCCTCCATGCGAAGCACAATGCGCCAGCCATGCTCGCGCGCGAGTCCCCACGCGCAGAGAAAGCTCCACGCGTGACCAAGGTGCATACGACCGGTTGGGCTTGGTGCGAGGCGGGTCGCCTCCTGAGGCATCATCGTCCGGGCGCGAACCGACGCGCCACGCCCAGCGCCAGTTCGCTGAACACGACCTCAGGATCGCGCGTCGAGTCGATGACGAGGTGCCGTCTCGGTTCGGCGGCGGCCTGATCGAGATAGCCCTGACGAACGCGCGCGTGGTACCCACTGTCGCGCTGCTCGATGCGATCGCGTGTGCGCGCCATGCGGCGGTCCGCGGTCGATGAGTCCACATCGAATACGACGACGAGGTCCGGCCAACATCCGCCAAGCGCGATGCCGCCAACCGCGAGGATGTCCGCGCGCGGGACGCCTCCCGCGGTTCCTTGGTACGCGAGCGTCGAAGAAATGAACCGATCGGCGAGCACGCACCCGCCCCTGTCCAGCGCGGGCCTGATCCGCTCCTCGACGAGCTGCGCGCGGCTGGCCATGTAGAGGAGCATCTCAGCGCGAGGCATCATCTCCGCATGGACCGGGTCGAGCAGAATGTCCCGGATGCGCTCACCGATCACTGTGCCGCCGGGCTCACGAACCTCGGTCACTTCGAGACCCGACCCACGAACACTCGCCGAAAACTGCGCAAACTGGGTGCTCTTGCCGCTTCCATCGGGACCATCGAACACGATGAACTTCCCCGGAAGAAGCGCCTTCCAGTCCTGCGACTGAGCCATCGCCGCCGATGCTAGTCGTGCATTGATCGACATCGGTGCCGCCGTCACGGCTCGCCCCGCGCGTCTTCGGCATGCGGCTCGCTGCCCGGCGCCGGCGCTCCGATGATCGCGCTTCCGACGCGCACCACATTGGCGCCGGCCGCGATGGCCTCCTCGAAGTCCCCGGACATGCCCATCGAGAGAAGATCGAATGACTCGCCGCCAATCCCGCTACCGCGGATGTCATCGAACACCTCCTGACCGCGCATGAAGGCGCGCCGTGCGTCGTCGCGCCCAGTCCCAAGCGGCGCCATCCCCATGAGACCGCGCACGCGCAAGTTCACCATCGTGTCCATCTGCTGCACGAGATGCCGAACGGCCGCAGCGGTGACGCCGTGCTTGGACGCTTCGCCCGAGATGTTCACTTCCACCAAGAC
>SYGQ01000102.1 GCA_005799475.1 Planctomycetia bacterium
CGCCCTTCGAACTCATGCGCAGCGAAGAGGGTCGCGCGCGAGTGCTCGCCCAGATTCGCGCGCTGCACGCCGCGATGGCGCCGAAGAGTTTTGTGGTGCTCCGCTCCCCGGAGAAGCCCAACCCGGTGGCGGACCGCGTCGCGGGATTCGACGGTCCAGAGACGCACGACTACGGCGCAGAGCAGCATGTTCTCCTCTACGCCCCGCAGCATGCCTGATCTCGCCGAGCACTTTCCGTCGAGCCTCCGACGAGTCAGCAAGTGGATGCGGCTCGCGGGCGGCACGGTCCCCGTCGTCGTGATGCGTCCGATTGCGCCGCGCGACGCGAACGCGCCTGCCCTCCTCTGGTTCCACGGTCGGACGGTCACCAAGGAACTCGATGCAGGTCGCTACCTGCGTCTCGTGCGTGCGGGGGTCGCGTGCGTCGCGGTCGATCTTCCGGGCCACGGCGAGCGCCTCGACCGCGCCATGCACGAGGGCGCGCGCACGCTTGAAGTCGTTGAACACGCCGCGTCAGAAATCGACCGAATCGTCGCCGATGTCGATGCGCTCGGCGGGCTCGATACGCGGCGCATCGTGATCGGCGGCATGAGCGCGGGCGGCATGGTCGCCATGGTGCGCGGGTGTTCGCCGCATTCGTTCGTCGGCATGCTCCTTGAAGCGACAACTGGCGACTGGACCGGCCAGCGCGGTCGGCCGATGTTTCGGCCTGAACTCGTCGATCGCATGAACCCGATCGACCATCTCGCTGCGTGGCGCGAGATTCCAGTGCTTGCGCTGCACTCTGAGCGCGACGAATGGGTCGCCATCGACGGTCAGCGGCGCTTCGTCGATGCCCTGCGCACTCGAGCGACGCACCCGGCAGCGATCGAGCTGCACGCCTACTCCGAAACCGGCGCGCCGCATGAGCACATGGGCTTTGGCCGGATGGCCGCCGACGCGAAGGATCGCGCGACCGCGTTCGTCACGCGCTGCGTGGGCGCAGCGCACATCGCGCGCTAGGCACTCTGACGCGATTCCTGCCGCCGACGGTGCGCCCGTCGAAGCAGTTCATCGGCCGCCACGCCGACGAGGAGTACGGCACCGATCACCGCAAACTCCAGTTGCGATCCCAGCCCCAAGAGGATGATGGCATTCCGCAGCACTTGAAGCGTCGCGGTGCCCAAGACGATGCCGCCAACGCTTGCCGTGCCCCCACGAAGGCTGCATCCGCCGAGCACGACGGCGGCGATGGCATAGAGCTCGTAGAAGTTGCCGAAGTCGCTGGGCTGGCCGCTACCGATGTCGAAGATGAAGAGCATGCCGCCGAAGCCAGCGAGCAGACTGCATGCCACATACGCGCCGGTCACGAGCCATGTCGTCGGCACGCCGCTATAGCGTGCCGCGGCCTCGTTGCTGCCTGTCGCGACGAGCCATCGCCCCCACACCGTGCGCGTCAGAAACAGCGCGCTCAGCGTTCCCAGCACGGCGAGAGGAATCACCGTGGCCGGAATCCGGAAGTCGCCGAACCCGGGAAGCGCGAATCGCTCCAGCGCGATGGCCCGCAGTCCATCGAAGCCGCCCTGAAAACCCTGCGACTGGTCGCTGGTCATCCAACGAGCGATGCCGCGGTAGAGGAGCAGTCCGCACAGCGTGACGAGGAATGGTTGGAGCCGGAGCCGCGTAATGAGGAGTCCGTGTGCGAGCCCGATCAGCGCCGATCCCAAGAGAACCGTCGGCACAACTTCGACAGGAGACCACCCGTGTTCCACGAGCAGCCACGGCGTTGCGATCCCCGCGAGACAAACGACCGAGCCGATCGAGAGGTCGATGCCGCCTGTCACGATCACCATCCCGACACCGAGCGCCAGAATCGAAAACAGCGCCGTGCGCTGCGTCAGGTTCATCAGGTTGTAGGCCGTGAGGAAGTTGCTGCCAAAGATGGCTGCGACCACGCACACGGTGACGAACACACCGAGCAGTCCCCAGTGCTTTCTCATGCGGCTGCCCCGCCCGTCGCCAGATGCATCACCTGCTCCTCGGTGGCATCAGGTCCGGGAAGTTCGCCCGCCACCGCACCTTGGTGCATGACGACGATCCGATCCGAGAGGAACAAGACCTCCTCCAGTTCGCTCGACGCAAAGAGCACCGCCGCACCCGAGGCTGCCGCGGCGCGGATGGCAGCATGGATCTCCTCGCGTGCACCGACATCAACGCCGCGGGTGGGTTCGTCCAGGAGGAACGCGCGCGGTGCCATGAGAAGCGACCGTCCAAAGAGCGTCTTCTGCTGGTTGCCGCCCGAGAGTGTGGAGACGGCGCGTGATGGATCGGCTGGTCGTACACCCATTCCCACGATGCAGTCGCGCACGACCTCCCGCTCGGCCCTTCGATCCACGAACGCTCCGCGCCATCCGCGACCCAGCCACGCCAGCGACAGATTCACCGACACCGAATCGAGCGGAAACAGACCGTTTCTCGCCCGGTCCTCGGGCACGAGGGCGAGCCCGCGTCGTCGGCGCTTGGACGGTCCGCCCACCAGCGGCGCG
>SYGQ01000103.1 GCA_005799475.1 Planctomycetia bacterium
CCGAGCGATCGATCCCGCGCTGGTGGGACCCATGACATTCGACGAAGGACGGCTCGAGTGGGTCGCCGTCGATGAGGTGGCGTCGCGTCCGCTGCCCGAGACCGACCGCCGCGTCATGTGGGAGGCCGTTCGCGCCCACCGAGGCGGGTTCTTCATGGTGCAGATCGATTGCACCGTGGACCCGTTCGAGCATCGGATCGTCGAGAGCGAACCACGCGCAGCGCGCTAGGTGGACGATGATGTCGTCCCCGATCCGGCGCCCGTGTCGCCGCGGACTTTGGTCGCGCGATCCCCGAAACTCTCAGGGCCCCGCTAGGTCTGGATGATGCGCTTCACTCGCGCGACCGCTTCCCGAATGCCAAAGAACACCGCCTGACTCACGATGGCGTGCCCGATGTGAAGTTCGTGCACGCCGCGCAGCGCCGCGACCGCCCCCACATTGGCCTCATTGAGAGCGTGTCCGGCGTTGAACCGCATCCCCAGTGCCTCGGCGAGCACGCCCGCTTCCTGCACCCTTGCGAGTTCCGCGCGCGCGGCCGGACCGAGCCCCCCCTCAGCCTCGACGGCGTGCGCATAGGCGCCAGTATGGATCTCGCAAATGGCCGCCCCGAGGGCCGCCGCCGCTCGAACTTGCGCCGTGTCCGCGTCGACGAACACGCTCGCCTCGATGCCCGCGGACGCAAGGAGGGAAATCGTGCGGGCGATTGAGGAGGGATCTCGCACCACATCAAGGCCGCCCTCGGTCGTGAGTTCATGGCGCCCTTCGGGGACGAGCATGGCCGACGAGGGGCAAAGGGCGCAGGCGAACGCGAGCATTTCCGAGGTCGGAGCCATCTCAAAGTTCAGCGGCACGCGGAGTTCGTGGCGAAGTCTCACGACATCCGCATCCTGGATGTGGCGTCGGTCTTCCCTCAAGTGGACGGTGATCCCGTCGGCGCCGCCGCACTCGGCCTCATGCGCGGCGACCAGTGGATCGGGATCGCGGCCGCGCCGAGCCTGCCTGACCGTGGCCACATGGTCGATGTTCACGCTCAGCCTCGGCACGGGACTATGCTAGACCCGTGCCGACCTTCGCCGCGAGCCTGCTCCAGCTCCAGAGTGATCTCGGCACGCAGGGCGACCGGGTCCTGACGATGGTGTCGAAGGCCGTCGAGGCGTATTTCGACCACGACGAAGCCAAGGCGCAGGATGTGGTCAAGCTTGACGATGCGATCGATGCGGTCGATGTCGCGATCGAGCGCGCGTCCATCCCGCTGTTGGCGATGGGTCAGACCGACGAGTCGGCGATCCGCAAGGTGCTCACCATTGTGAAAGTGAACAACGAGCTTGAGCGCATCGCTGACTGCGGCGTGACGATTGCCGAGCAAGTCATCGGTCACCAAAGGCTCCCCGATCCGATGCCATCGACCTTCCGCGTGATGGCCAACAGCGTGCTCGGCATGCTGCGCGACTCCAATCGGGCGCTTGCGACCTCGAATGCGGACCTCGCTCGGCAGGTCCTGCTGTTTGACGACACGGTGGACCGCTTCCGCAACGAACTCACGATGCAGGCTCAAGAGCAGGTCGCGCTCGGCGCCATCAGCGTGCGGTTCGCGTTCCGCATCACCGGAGCCACGCGAAGCATGGAGCGGATTGCCGACCACTCGACGAACATCTGCGAACAGACGATCTATCTCTTGACCGGAAAGATCGTCAGGCATCGCCCCGAGGGCTGGTCGGACCCAACCGCCCCCGCCATTCGATGACTGCGGACACTCCCGCCGCACTTGAGTCGCGCATCATCCGTGCCCGCGCGCGCCTCGAGGGGTTCGGGCAGGGGCATCTGTTGACATTCTGGAACCAGCTGTCGCGCCCCGAGCAGCTCGCACTCCTTCAGCAGTGCGAGGCGCTTCCGCTGGAGGCCCTGCCGCGCGCCACCGAAGTCTCGATGGCCTCGCACCGAACGAGTACTGACCTCGCGCCCGCCGAGATCGTGCCGCACACGCCCCTTGGCTCAGAGAGGTACCGGGCACACGGCGCGACGATGATTGCTGCGGGTCAGGTCGCGTGCTTCACGGTTGCGGGAGGACAGGGAACGCGCCTCGGATGGGAGGGCCCCAAGGGCACATTTGCCGCCACGCCCGTCACCGGAAAGTCGCTCTTCCATCTCTTCGCAGAGTCGATACTCGCGACGCGTCGGAAGTTTGGCGGCATGGTGCGCTGGTACATCATGACGAGCCCGCTCAATCACGACGAGACGATGCGCTACTTCGACTCGCACGACTGGTTTGAACTCGGCGAGTCCACGGTGCGACTCTTCATGCAGGGGACCTTGCCATCCCTCGCACACGATGGCAAGATCCTCCTCGCGACGCCGGGCTCGATCGCGCTCAGCCCCGACGGCCACGGCGGTGCGATTCGTGCGCTTGCCGGAAGTGGTGCGCTCGAGGAGATGCGCACGCATGGCATCGAGACGCTGTCGTACTTTCAGGTCGACAACCCGCTCGCGAGAGCCGTGGATCCGCTCTTCCTCGGGTTGCACGCGATCCACCCGGAGAGTTCGGCCGAAGTGTCGAGCAAGGTGGTTCCCAAGCGCAACGCGAGCGAGAAAGTCGGTGTGTTCTGCCGCCGCGGCGCGCGCACGGAAGTTGTCGAGTACAGCGACTTGCCGCCCGAACTCGCGGAGGCCACGCGCCCAGACGGCGGCCTCCTGCACTGGGCGGGCTCGATCGCGATCCACGCGTTTTCACGGAGATTCCTCGAGGGACTCGCCGACGGTGCGGGGCAACTCCCGCTCCACCGCGCCCTCAAGAGGGTGCCGTGTGTCGATCTCTCGACGGGAGCGGTGATCGAGCCCGCCACACCCAACGCCATCAAGCTCGAGGCCTTCATCTTCGACGCGGTGCCGCTTGCCTCGAAGCCGCTGGTCTACGAAACGACGCGCGACGAAGAGTTCGCGCCGATCAAGAACGCAGATGGCGACGACTCCCCCGCAACGAGCCGGACCGCGCAGTCTGAGCGGGGCGCGCGATGGCTTGAGCAGTGCGGCGTGCCCGTCCCGCGGCGTGCCCGCGACGGCGCCGCCGAAGCACGCATTGAGATTTCTCCACTCACGGCCCTGTGCCCCGAGGATCTTGGGGCTCCGGCATCGTGCCTCGGCACCATCCTGCCGGGATCGACGATCGTGCTGTAGCGATCCGTCAGCGGCGGATCGCCGACACCTCGTTCCCTTTGGCGGGCGCTGCCTGAGGGCCTCGATGACCCTTGGACTCGGCCAGCGCCGATTCTCGTTGCTCTTCAGACGAATGGCGACGGGCGGCCCGCGGCGCAATCGGATTGCTACTGGGCATCGGCGATATCGAGCACGCGGAATGCGGGCTTGGGTTGTGATCCGTAGCGATCGACTTGGGCGCACCCAACCAGATGCACGCGCGCTCCGCGGTGCATGCGCCGCTTCATCGCCGACTGCCGCCACCAGATGCAGCGGAACTCGCGGTCGGGTCGATCAGGATGAGCCGCGAAGAACCGAAGGTGGTCTCCGGCCGCGCCGAACGCCTCGGGCTCGCTCCGGATGATCGCACCGCGAAGCAGGAGAGTCGGATGCGGGAATCCGTGCCCGAAAGGCCCGAGCGCATCGAGCGACTCAAGGGCGCGCACATCGATGTCGAGGGCGCGGACCACGGCGTCAGCGCCAATGGGCGCGAGCCCGCGCTGAGACGCGTTCGCCGCCGCATGGCTGGAAAGCGCCTCGCGAAACGCCCCGACATTTTCGACCTTCACGCTCACGCCGGCCGCACTGGCGTGCCCGCCGAATCGTTCCAGAAGGCCCGCGCAGGAACGGAGCCCCTCCAGGATCGAGTACCCGGGCACACTCCGGCCAGAACCGTGCGCGACGCCGTCGATCACCTCCAGGAGGACGACCGGCGCACCGACCGTCTCGGCAAGCCTCGCGCAGGCGATGCCGACCACCCCACGCGACCAGTCGCCCGACGAGAGCACAAGCGCGCCCCGCGCGGCACCGAATCCCTCGTCAATCCGCCTCGTGGCGTCCTGCACGATCTGTCGTTCCATTTCCTTGCGCTTCGCGTTGAGTGCGGCGAACTGGCTCACGAGTTTTCCTGCGCGCGTCGTGTGCGCCGCCGAGGCGCTGGTTCGGTCAGTTGAACTCGGGAAGCTGAGGAGCTCGACGGCATCGGCCGGCGCGCCGAGTCGCCCGCAGGCGTTCAAGAGCGGTGCCAACCGGAAGCTCACCGCCTCCGCGTCAACGCGCTCGTGCGCGCGCACTCCACCTCCCGAGCGAAGCGCGACGATCCCTGGCAGACGCGTGCGATTGAGTTGCGCGAGACCCACGGCGGCAATCGATCGGCTCAGGCCGACGAGCGGCATCACATCGGCCACCGTGCCGAGCGCCGCGAGCCCGACCATCTCCGCGAGCGTGGTGGACATCCGCAGCGGCATCGGCGCTCCGGCGCACCATTCCTCCATGAGGGCGCAGGCGACCAGCCACGCCACAGCCGCGCCGCACACCTCGCCGAGTTCGGCGTTGAACGATGGATGCGCGATGGCCGCGGCCGCTGGGAGCGCCCCGGTCGGGTCGAGCGCGTGGTGATCCGTGATGAGAAGTTCGAGACCGAGTGCTTTCGCGCGGGCGGCTTCGGCGAAGCCCGTGATGCCGCAGTCGACGGTCACCACCGTCTTCACGCCGCGCTGGGCGAGCGCCTCGAGCGATGCGATCGACAGCCCGTAGCCCTCGGACCTTCGTTCGGGAATCTGGACATGGGGATGTGCCTCAGGCCTCACAGCGCGAATCGCCTGCACCAGAATCGCTGCCGCGCACATGCCGTCGGCGTCGTAGTCGCCGTAGATGGCAATCTCGCGGCCAGCGCGGATGGCGCAGACGAGCCCCGTGGCGACTTCCCGCGCTCCCGGGAGCGCACTCGGCGAGACAATGTCGTCCACGGTCGGTGAACAAAACCGCTTAAGGTTTTCGAGTTTGATCCCCCGAGCCCGTGCCACGCGCTCGTGCAGCGGGCCCTCCGTCGACTCGTCGGCCGGATCCGTCCAGCGTCGTGTCCATCCTTGCATGCGCTGAGCCTACGCGGCACGCCACGGGCGACGGCGCCTCCCTACCATGCCTGCGCTCAAGAGCCCGCGATGTCCACGAAGTACCAATCAGTCCTCCTGTTCGGCCCGCCCGGTGTGGGCAAGGGCACCCAAGGCAAGTGCCTCTCGGTCATTCCGGGATTCCACCATCTTGCCTGCGGTGATGCCTTCAGGGCGCTCGATCGTTCGAGCGCACTCGGCAAGGAGTTCATGAAACACTCCACGCGCGGTGAACTCGTCCCCGACGACCTCACGATCGCAATGTGGCAGGACAACGTGCGCTCACGCTTGGCCGACGGAAGGTTCAAGCCCGGCGACGAGATCCTTGTCCTCGACGGCATCCCTCGCAATGTGGCGCAGGCGAGGGCGCTCGACGCATCGATCGATGTCCGGAGAATCATCCACCTCGTGTGTGCGGATGAATCCGAGATGGTGCAGCGGATGAAACGGCGCGCCATCAAGGAAGGCCGACCTGACGATGCCGATGAGCGTGTCATCCGCAACCGATTCGCGGTCTACCACAAGGAAACCGCGCCCGTGCTTGCGCACTACCCACGCTCGCTCCTCGTGAATGTCGATGCGATGGGAGCACCGGTACGCGTCTTGCAGCGCATTCTCGATGCGCTCGCACCGATCCAGGCCGCCGACCATCCCAGAGTCGCGTAGCCGCGGGACACGGGCGTCCACGGCACTTCGTCGCGAAAGTGTGAACCCGCAAGCCCTCGCGCGTGGGTGCAGAAGCCGGTCGGTTGTCGGCTACGGCGTGGTGTCCGGCGCAGGCTTTGGCTTCGCCCGAAGATCGCGGTCAGCCACGCGAATCGTGGGAAACTTGATCGACTTGGGCGCGAATCGCTCGTGAGCCTCACGCAGGGCAAGAAGGCGGCGCTCGAGGATGACGCTGCGTGTCTGCGGCGCGAGCCGATCTTCGTACTGCTCGAGGTCAGTCGCGGATGCCAGTGGAACATCGAGTGTGAGCTGCTCCTCGATGACCTGACGGTTCGCGTCGAGCTTCGTCTTCCCCCGTTCGTCCCGCAACGGCCGCGCGACACTCAATCGCACCGACTCGCCCGGCAGTTTCGACTGAATGATCTCGACGAGGTCAGTGGAGGTCGCGATCGGCTTGCCGTCGATCCGTTCGATCCGGTCGCCGAGCTTGAGCACTGTCTCAGCGGGCATCCTTGGGATGAGGAGGATCACCTCGACGCCAGGGTGCTCAAGGTCGCCACTGGGCTGCATGCGCAACCCAAGCGCACCACGCGGCAGTGCAAGCACCTTGGCCTGCGCGACCGCGAGGAGCCGCTCCACCTGCTCGTTGGTGAGTTCGCCTCGCACAAGGAGCGCGAAAATCTCCTCTGCCGTCACGGTTGGGCCACCGAGCATGACGGACGCGGCCTGCCGCCTTTCGTAGTCGCGCGAGTCGAGGTCCGCGACGGTTTGCAGCAGCGTGCCCGACAGCCGCACCTGCGAACAAACTTCGGGCGACCAAAGCCGAACAACTTCCGGCGCTGGCATGAGAGGTGCCGCCTGAAGACGAGCGGGCGGCAGCGCACCCGCTGGCGCTTGCGCTGGCAGCTCCTGGTTGGCCCTGAGACGCTGGTCCTGTCCCGTCGCGGTCTGCGCACTCGCTGCGAGGGCGAGGGATGCGACGACGCAGGTCCACCGCCGGTGTCGATTGGGACTCATCCCTTCATGCATGACGCACAGAGCGTAGCGATCCGGTCGCGCTCATCCCACAGCCACCGCGTTTTCGCCTCCACAAACCTGAGCATCTCGATGCCCGGTCGACCGGCGAAGGTCCCGTTGATCGCGATGCGCGGGATGCTCTCGGCGATGGAAGCCTCAACCATGAGCGATGCCACGATGCTTGACTCCTTGACACCTAGGCGCAGCGCGTGCGACAGCGAATAGCCCCGCAAGAACCCCTCGACGCACATGAGGTTGAGCGTCGGGATCCACTCACCGACGGGCTTGTCGCCCACCGGGTGCATTCCGAATTGAAGGCAGCCGTTGGCGACATCGATCACTGGGTGGTCCTGTCGCACCGCATCAAAGTCGATCATCACAACGGGACTGCCCGCCACGAACAGAAGGTTGCCGGGATGGAAGTCTCCGTGAATGACGGTCGTGCGCGTGCCCTGTCCCTGGCCACCGATCTCGGCGGAGGCGTGCGAGTGCGCCGTCGCGTACCGCTCGCGCAGTGTTTGGATCAACTCACGCGCCCCAACCTCGTCGGCAGCCGCATCGGCACGGTGAATCCCCGACCAGACCCTGCTCCACGATGCGGCCACCGTGCGGCTGCCGTGATACCCGCCCGGATGCGGCGCTGCCTCGTTGGGACTCCACCCGCTCATCGTCTTGTGGAGGCGAGCGAGAAACAGCCCGCTCTCTCGGGTCTCGCCGCCGGATCGTCGGAAGCGGTCTCCCTCGACGAACAGAAACAACTCGTAGAGGTGACCCTCGCGCTCAAGGATGGTGCCGCCTTCAGTGGTGAGTTGCAGCTCGGGCACGGGAAAGTGAAACCCCATGAGGGCGCGCTGCACATCGTGCGAGAACGCCAGTCGCGCGCGATCATCGGGTGTGGCCGCTCGCCGCTTGAGCAGGTATCGCCTCCCGCCGTCGACCCCGACGATTGCCTTGGCGAATCGTGTGGACCCGCGTCGGAAGTCGTGGACGGTCCGTGCATGCGGGATCAGAAATCGCGCAAGCACCGCCTTCACTTCGTCCCCGGACATCGTGGCCCGCGCGGGGGCCACTCCCCTACTCGGCATTCTGGACTTGCTCCTTGATGCGATCAATCGCCGTCTTCATTTCGACGACGAGTCGGCTGATTTCCACATCGCCGGACTTACTCGCGATGGTGTTGGCCTCGCGAAGCATTTCTTGCGCCACGAAGTCGAGCGTGCGCCCCACGGCGGCCGGCTCGGCAGGGTCAATGAGCGACTCGAACTGTTCGAGGTGACCTTCGAGGCGGGCAAGTTCCTCTGCAATGTCGGCGCGCTCGGCGAAGACCGCTACCTCGCGCAACACATCTTCGGGCTTCGAGGTCATGCCGATTTCCTTGAGCAGCGCATCGATTCGCTGGCGCAGGCGGACTTGGTACTGAGCGACCACACTGGGCACTCGCTGGCCCACGGCGCCGAGCCGCTCCCGAATCGTGCGCGCGAAGCCGACGAGCTGAAGGCGCAGCGCGTCGCCCTCTTGCGCGCGCATGGTCATGACCTTTTCGCATGCCTCCTTCGCGAGGCGCGAGACGACGGGGCGAAGTTGCTCGAGGAATGTCTCGCCACCGTCCTCAACGACCACGCCTGGCAGCGTCAAGAGTTCGCCGGTATCGATCTTTGCGGCCGCCTCATGGCCCAGCGTGGACTCGATCTGGCCGATGTAGTCCTTGAGACGATCCCCGTCGATTCGAGAGCGGATCCTCGACGCGGCATTGGACACACGCAGCGACACCATCACGCTGCCGCGCACGAGCCGCTTCGAAACGATCGCATCGACCTCGGGTTCGAGCGACATGAAACTGTCGGAAACCCGCAGCGTCGTCTTGAGGTGACGGTTGTTGACGGATCGGACCTCCACCGCGACCTGAACTCCCTCAAGTTCGGCCTGTGCGATCCCGAAGCCAGTCATCGATCGGATCATGGATGTCAGAGAGTCCCGCCAACGGGAGCTGGGGCAGGCGCGGGGGTGGGAGCGGGAGCCGGATCGGGCGAAGGTGCGGGAGCAGGTGCCGTAAGCGGCTGGTCGACCGCGCGTGTCGTGTTCGCGTCAGTCGCGCCGGCAGGCGCAGGGGCGGGACTCGGCGCCACCGGAGTTGCACCGCCATCGGGCACAATGCCGGGCTCGATGACTTGCTCCTCGGTCGCGGGAGTCGCCGGCGCACCCGTCGGATCAACGATGTTGAGGGCGACCGCGATCGCGAGATAGACCGCAAACGCTCCCATCGTGAGGTAGGTCAACACATCGCCTGTCCGACCGCCGAACGCGGTGTCAGACCCACCACCCGACGCACCGCCGAAAGCCTGCGCGAGTCCCCCGCCTTGGGGGCGCTGGACCAGAATGACGAGCACCAAGGCAATGCTTGCGGCGATGAAGAGGACGGTGAGGATCTGAAACAGCATGGGTTGATTCCAATCTGCGCCGCTAGTGGGCGATCAGTCGATGGGCGGCCGCTGAACAGATGGCGAGAAAGTCGGGCGCCTTGAGTGACGCGCCGCCAACTAGCCCGCCGTCCACTCCCGGCCGAGCGAAGAGCGCCTTCGCGTTACCGGGGGCCAAGGAACCGCCGTACACAACGCGGGTCTCTCGGGCGAGCGCGGAATCATAGCGTGAAGTCAGCGCCTCACGGATTGCACCGTGAGCGGCCTCGGCGTCCTGGGGCGTCGCCACCACGCCCGTTCCGATGGCCCAGATCGGCTCGTACGCGACGACCACGCTGTGCACCTGAGCTGCAGGGATCGCCGCGAGTGCCGCCGCAACTTGCGATCCAACCACCTCCGCTTCGCGGTTCGCCTTCCGTTGCTCCAATGACTCCCCCACGCAGAGCACACACCTGAGTCCGCTCTCGAGCGCCATCAACAACTTGTCCGCCACGCGCGCGTCCGTCTCACCAAGATGCTGTCGGCGCTCAGAGTGACCGACGATCACCCACGACGCCCCGACATCACGAAGCATCTCTGCGCTGACCTCGCCGGTTCGCGCACCATTGGCCTCGCTCGAGAGGTCTTGGGCGCCGAGCTCGACCCCAGAGTCGCCGAGCGCGCGCGCCACTCGCTCGAGGAATGGGAACGGCGGGAACACGACGATGTCGACGGCGCCCTGGCACGCCGGCGCACCGAGCGCGACCGCGCTCGCCAACGCCGTCGCGCCGTTGGCGTCGAGATTCATCTTCCAGTTCCCGCCGACGAATGGGCGCATCGCCATGCGCGCGATCCTACGAGGTGTGCGCCGTAGACTCCCTGCCCCATGCGTGCCGGAGATATTCGCCGAGCTTTCATCGACTTCTTCCAATCCCGTGCTGGCCACACGCTGGCGCCGAGCAGCCCGGTGGTTCCGTATGACGACCCGACGCTGCTGTTCACGAATGCGGGGATGAACCAGTTC
>SYGQ01000104.1 GCA_005799475.1 Planctomycetia bacterium
CGCCGCCTCATTCGCCTTCGAGGCCGACGAAGTCCCTGGCGTGCTCTCGATCCTGCTGTCCAGCGTGCGCGAACTCCCGATGACGGTTGAGAAAGCACCGAGGCGGATCGGCACCGGTCTCGTCACGACGACCCACGGGTCGGTGACGCTCGTGGATTCTGCGCTCATGCTGGCCGAGTTCTCGCGGGCGATGGGGGCGTGATGGATCTGGGCGGTTTCTCCATGTTCGATCTCTTCCAGACCGAGGTCCGGCAGCACACGGCAACGCTCGCGGACGGACTCGTCACGCTCGAGCAGCACGCCGGAGATGCGAAGCTCGTTGAGCCTCTCATGCGTGCGGCCCACTCGGTCAAGGGGGCGGCTCGAATCATCAACCTTGATATCGCTGTGCAGCTTGCCCACGCGATGGAAGAGTGCCTGATCCGCATTCAGACCGGCAAGGAGATTCCGTCACCCGCACGCATCGATCAATTGCTCGCCGGATCCGACTCGCTTGCGGCCATTGCAGGGAAGTCGACTGAGGACGAGGCGCGCGCCTGGCTCGACGGTGAGCGCGAGAAGATTGCGAAACAGGCCGACGGATTCGGCCAGCCGCCACCGGCCCCCTCGGTGCCACCCGTCGCGGCCGCGCAGTCAGAGCGGCCTCCGACTGGAGTTGCCCGCGAGGTCCCGACCGTCGTGTCAACGCCAATCCACACGGCCGCGCCGTCGACCGCGCCAACTGCACCGCGCAGCGAAGGCATCCTCCTCTCGACCAGCAACCTCGACCGCATCCTCGAACTCTCCGGCGAGGCGCTCGTCGAAGCCCGTCGCCTTGAGTCGATCCGGCGATCGCTCTCGCGGGCCCGGGCGTCGCAGCGACGACTCGCCGATGCCATCGACATCCTTGATGCGGACCACCGCCACCCCAGCGAACTCGGCGCCTCCGCGCAGGCGACTCAGAAGGCGCTTGATGAGGCGCTCGAACTTGTCGAAGACCACCTTCGCCGCGGCGAAACGCTCGCGAGCGCGTTGCACAATGAGGCGGTGGCGAGCCGGATGCGCCCCTTCGGCGACGCCTGCGGTTCGCTGCCGAGGTCGGTGCGAGACATCGCTCGGTCCCTTGGCAAGGATGTCAGGCTCGTCGTAGCGGGCGAGCAGGTGCCGGTCGATCGAGAGATTCTCCGCCAGCTCGAGGCGCCGCTGGGGCACCTGATCCGCAACGCGCTCGACCATGGCGTGGAGCCCCGTGAAGCGCGTGCCGCGAAGGGCAAACCCCCGCAAGCCACGCTGCGAGTGGAGGCGCGCCATCATGCCGGTGGACTCGTCATCGAAGTGCGCGACGATGGCAGCGGGATCGACCGGGTGTCGCTTCGGTCACGCATCGTGCAAAGGGACCTCGCACAGGAGGCGATCGTTGACTCGCTTACGGACACGGAACTCTTCGCCTTTCTCTTTCTTCCGGGGTTCTCCACCGCCACCAAGGTCACTGACATCTCCGGCCGTGGCGTGGGTCTCGATGTCGTCCAGACCATGGCGCACGCCGTCGGCGGATCTGTCGAAGTGCGATCCGATGCGATGGGGACAAGCTTCGCACTCCGGCTACCGGTCACACTCTCTGTGGTGCGCGCCGCGGTGGTGGCGATCGCCGGCGAGACCTATGCGCTGCCATTGGCGCGCCTCGAACGGATCGATCGCATCGACCGCAATCTCGTGCAACCAGTCCACGGTCGCCCTACCTGCACGATTCGCGGCGAATCGGTCGGCCTCGTTGCCGCCGCCGAGGTCCTCGGCCTCACTCGGACGCCGGAATCCTCCGCCACCGATGCGCCGCTCCCGATCGTTTGTGCGATGGCGGGCTCGCGGCTTGTCGGCTTCCATGTCGATGAGTTCCTCGGCGAGGAAGACCTCGTGGTCCGCCGACTTGACGCGCGACTTGGCGATGTCCCACATGTCGATTCCGCCAGCATCCGGGAGAACGGCGACCTGCTCCTGATCCTCGATGTCGATGACATGGTGCAGTCGGCGCTGCAACTCCTGCAGGAAGGCCGCCTGCGTGGCGATGCGGCGGCGGTGCGAAGCGCCACGACCGTGAAGCGGCGGATCCTCGTCGTCGAAGACTCCATCACCGTGCGCGAGGTCGAGAGGCAGATGCTTCTGCGGGCCGGGTACGCGGTCGACACGGCCGTCGACGGAATCGATGGTTGGAACGCCCTTCAGAAATCCGCGTACGACCTCGTCGTCAGTGATGTGGACATGCCACGAATGAATGGCATCGAACTGACACGGCGGATCCGCGCCGACGCGCGGCTCGCGCGGGTCCCGGTCGTGATCGTGAGCTACAAGGATCGCGAAGAGGATCGCCTCGCAGGTCTCGACGCGGGAGCGTCGGCCTACCTCACCAAGGGATCATTTCAAGATCGGTCGTTCCTCGACACGGTGGCCGACCTTGTTGGAGGCTCTCCCGCATGAGAGTGGCGATTGTCAACGACCTCTCGATCGCGCAGGAAATCTTGCGACGCGCGATCGCTCAGATGCCGGGCGCGGTGGTGGCGTGGGTGGCCGCCGACGGCGCACAGGCGCTCGCCCGCTGTCGTGTGGACCGGCCGGATCTGATCCTGATGGACATGGTGATGCCGGTCATGGATGGTGCCGTGGCCACACGCGCGATCATGCACGAGTGCCCGTGCCCGATCCTGGTCGTGACAAGCACCATCGAGGGCCATCTTGGACTTGTCTACGAAGCACTCAGTGCTGGGGCCATCGATGCGGTCCACACGCCGACCCTCGGTGTCGCAGGCGCCATCTCAGGAGCCGACGCGCTGGCGTCCAAGGCACGCGTCGCCGTCGCCGCGAGTGCCCACGCGCCGGCGCCGAGCGTCAGGCCGCAGACGGTCGTGCAGGCCACTCGGGAAGTGCGGCGAGGCACACTCCCTGTGGTGGCCATCGGCGCCTCGACTGGCGGACCCCACGCGGTCGCGACCGTACTGCGTGGGCTCACGGACGCATCGCCCCATGTGGCGTGCGCCATCGTGCAGCACATTGATGTCGCGTACACCGAAGGGCTCGCGCAGTGGCTGACCCACGAAACCGGGCGTCGCGTTCGTACGGCGCGCGACGGCGAATCCTTCACCCTCGGCGACACCGTGTTGGCGTCAACGCGCGAGCATCTGGTCGCTGAACGGGGACTCGTGCGCTACCGCACCGCCCCTGACGATGCGCTGCACCGACCAAGTATCGATGTGTTCTTCGAGAGTCTCGCGCGCGATGACACCGTTCTCGGCGTCGCCATCCTCCTCACCGGCATGGGCCGCGACGGTGCCTCCGGGCTTCGGTCCATGCGCGACGCGGGATGGCACACCATCGCCCAAGACGAAGCCACGAGCGTGGTCTGGGGCATGCCAGGTGCCGCCGTTGCATTCGGCGCCGCGTGCGAGGTGCTCGCGCTCGAGTCGATCGGGGCCGCGGCGGCACGGATCGTCGCATCGTCCGCCGCCGCGCCACGCAAGGCGTGACTCCCGTACCCTCACGGACCAAGTGACCGTGTCATCCTTGAGTGCTCGCGGCGACTCCGACCGTGTGATTGTCATGCTCGTGGACGATCAGGCCATGATTGGCGAAGCGATGCGACGAGTCTGCGCGACGCAGCCTGACTTTGACTACCACTTCTGTCAGGATCCCACGAAGGCCGTCGCGATGGCGTGCCAGCTTGCGCCTACCGTCATCCTGCAGGATCTCGTTATGCCCGGGATCGACGGGCTCGACCTCGTGCTCGAGTACCGGCGCGAGGAGCAAACCCGTCTCATTCCCCTCGTTGTGCTGTCGTCGAAAGAAGAGGGCATCACCAAGGCCGAGGCGTTCGCGCGCGGGGCGAATGACTATATGGTCAAACTTCCGGATCCCCTCGAGATCATCGCGCGACTGCGCTACCACTCGCGCGGATACCGCGCGCTCCTCGAACGGAACGCGGCCTACCGCCACATCAAGGAAGAACTCGACCGCGCCGGCGAGTATGTTCGTTCGCTGCTGCCGGAACCGATCCGGGATGCCGACCTGCGCGTGCGCGGGGCATTCATCCCCAGCGCGCAACTCGGCGGGGACTTCTTCGGCTGGCACGATCTCGGTGATGGGTTCGTCGCCCTCTATCTCATCGATGTCTGTGGCCACGGCGTGGGTCCCGCGCTCCTTTCTGTGAGCGTGAGCCGCGCGCTCAGTGCCGGCGGTTACGCGACGATCGATCTTCGCTCGCCCGCCACCGTTCTCACCAAGCTCAATGACGCCTTCCCGATGTCGGCCAATCACGGAATGTATTTCACTGGTTGGTACGGCGTGCTCCAGAGAGCGACGGGGCGCCTCGACTATGCCGGGGCTGGCCATCCCCCCGCCATCCTTGTGCGAGCCTCTGGCGAGTGGACCGAACTTGAGTCGCAGGGCGCGCCCGTCGGGATCGCGGCGGGCATCGAATACGAGACAGCCACGGTCACGATGGAGCAGGGCGACCGGCTCTTTATCTACAGCGACGGCATCGTGGAGATCCCCCTGCCGGATGGATCAGTCTGGTCCCACTCTGAGTTCCGAGCCTTTGCGCAGACCGATGCGCTCAAGTGCTCCGACCCTGTGGCGCGCATGCTCGAATTCACGCGGGGACTGCAGGGGACGGACCAATACGACGACGATGTCTCGATCGTCGAAGTCGGTCGGTAACGGCTGCCGATCCGAGCTCCACGCGGGATAGTCTGATGCGCCGTGCCCAGGCGCGAGGACCCCCATCAACAGATGCTCTTCGGCGACTCGCCCGAAGCCCACCGCGAAGCGGCTCCGAGCACTGCGCGGGGGAAGTCCTCGCGTGCTCCCGAGTGCGTTGCCATCGACGAGCCCACGGCCGCGCTCGCCCGCGCGATTCCCGCCTCGATTCGTCTTGGAACGAGTTCGTGGAGTTTCCCCGGATGGCGCGGGATCGTTTGGGATCGCGACACCACCGAAGCGTCGCTGGCACGCCATGGTCTGCGCGCGTACGGCGCGCACCCGCTCCTTCGCACGGTGGGCATCGACAAGACCTACTACCGTCCCGCGCCGCGCGAAGAGTTCGAACGGCTCCGATCACAAGTTCCCGACGGGTTCTCCTTCCTCGTGAAGGCCCACGAAGCGATCACCCATCGTGAACCCATGTCGGCGAACGCTCAGGGCGCGTCGCTGTGGCTCGACCCGAAGTAC
This sequence comes from Planctomycetia bacterium, assembly GCA_005799475.1. GTDB lineage: Bacteria > Planctomycetota > Phycisphaerae > Phycisphaerales > SM1A02 > F1-60-MAGs104. Next base: position 5,194 of record SYGQ01000104.1, read on the forward strand.
GCCACCGACCAAGTGATTCAGCCAGCGGTCGATGGGCTCGGCGCGTCCGCGGGACCGATCCTCTTCCAATTCTCGCCGATGGGGATCCACGCCGCGCCCAGCGCCGAGGGGTTCATCCGTGAAGTGGGCGCGTTCCTTGCCGCGCTCCCGCAGGGACCGCTTTACGCGGTCGAAGTTCGAGACCGCGCACTCCTTCGGCCCTCGTGGGGAGCCATGCTCGCCGACACCGGAGCCGTGCACTGCTACAGCGTCCACCCCAAGCAGGGAGGGCCACTCATGCAGGCGAAGATCGCCGACCCCAATGTGCAGCGGGCGATCGTCTGTCGGTGGATGCTCCATTCAGGTCTCTCCTACAACCAGGCGGTCGACCGCTACCAGCCCTTCGATCGAATCGTCGACCCAGATCCCACGAGCCGCGACGGCTTCGCGCGGTTGTGCGAGATGGCCGCGCAGGCACACAAGCATTCGTTCGTGATCATCAACAACAAGGCCGAGGGCTCTGCCCCGAGGTCGGTGCGCCTCCTCGCAGAGACAATCGCCGCACTCGTCTTGGGACACCCTCCACGGAGAAACCGCCATGCGTGATGTGAATCGCCGTACCTTCCTCGCCTCCACCACCGGATTCGTCGCGGCGTGCGCGGCGCGCCCACTTGCGAGCGCCCAGTCGCCCGTCGCCACCGTAGCGCGCGCGCCTGCGCCGCGGCAGCGAGTCCTGCGCGTCGCCCACTTGACCGACATTCATGTTCAGCCCGAACTCGACGCCGACGCCGGTCTTGCCGCGTGCCTCAACCGTGTGAACATGCTCGAACCGAAGCCCGACCTCATTCTGACCGGTGGCGACAGCGTCATGGATGTTTTTGAGGCATCGACGACCCGGGCGCGGCAATTGCGCACGCTCTTCACGACGACATATCCAAAGCACTGCGCCATCCCCACGCGCCACGCCATCGGCAACCACGACATCTTCGGATGGGCGAAGCACGACTCGGGCGCAGATGCTCCCGCGGCGGGCAAGCAGTTCGCCGTCGACATGTTCGGATTGCCCCACCGCTACTACTCGTTCGACATGGGCGGTTGGCACTTCGTCGTCCTCGACAGTGTGCAGCCCCACACGAACGAGGGCAAGGAAGACTATGTCGCGTTCTGCGATGACGAGCAAACCGAGTGGCTCACGAGGGACCTCGCCTCACGCCCGAGTGGCGCTCCGACGCTTGTCCTCTCTCACATCCCGATCTTGAGCCTGACCAGCATCACCTACGGCAACGCACGCGGTCGCGAGATGCTCGGCAAGGACACGGTGATCAGCGCGGCCAGCATGCACACCGACGGCCATGCCCTGCACAACCTGTTCAAGGCGCAGGGCGTGCGCCTGTGTCTGTCAGGCCACCAACACCTTCTGGATCGCTGTGCTACCGACGGAGTGAGCTACATCTGTGATGGTGCCGTGAGCGGCGCATGGTGGAAGGGGAAGCACCAAGGGCTCGACGAGGGCTTTGGCTGCGTCGACCTCTACGACGACGGGACTTTTGATCATCAGTACCTGACCTATGGATGGGCGGCGCGCGCGTCACTGCGCGAACGGGGGACCGACCTCGTCGCCCTCTGACGATGGTGCGCCGGGCCGCTCGGCGGCCCGCGCCACATCGCGCAAGGAGCGCAGGGCGGAGCGCGTCCGGTCGAGGTCGCTTCGCACGCGCACGAAGCTCGGGCGCGCCGCGGCGACCCACGCACCGAGTTCGGCGCGCTCGGCCCGCCGCGCGAGTGCGGCCAATTGCGCCGAGGCATCGGGTGCTGCCCACGCAAGTGCCGCCGCATCGAAGTACGCCTCGGCGAGTCGCATCTCGGCCATCAGGGGTTCGCCTGAGAGCCGCGACAGCGGGTACTCATTCGACTTCGTGACATCTGCGGCCGACTCGAGCGCGGCCGCCTGATAGAGCGCCGCGCCATCTTGCCCGAGTCGAATGCGATCGACTGGGCGACTCACCCACCGAATGCGCTCCGTGATCACCACTTTGGCGAGCGACTCGTCCTGCTGCATCAGAAACGCATCGATCGCCGCGCGCACCTGCGCTGCGGGCTTCGCGCCCGGAGGTGCCACGAAAAACTGCCCCGCGCGCTGTGCGGCCTGCCACGAAAGACGCGAGGCCTCTCGTTGTGCGTCGAGTCGCGGAATCCGCGCGAGGACACGGGCGAGGCCGAACATGCCGACGATGCGTGCGGCCGACTCATCGCGGCGGCCGAACCGCTCGAGTCGCCGACTGTCGGCATCGAGGATCGAGGCGACCGTGCGCAACGGTGCGACCGCGGGCAGCGTGCCGTACCAGTCCATCGCCCACTCGCAATCGCGAGAAATCACGGCGCTGAGCGACTCGATCATGGGCGTTGCGGCATCGAGCTCGGCGATCGCGCTCTCACTGGGCATCCAAGAGGGCCCGCCCAGATACTCGCGCACTGTCCGTGGGCACGCCGCGACCAGAGGCAGAAGATCCCCCTCGACGCACGGCGGCACGACCGACCCCGGGACGGAGTTCGGTGAGGCAGCCTGCCCGGGCGGCGCTTGGGGTTCCGCCCCGAGGCTCTGCAGGAAAAGAGTCAGGATCAAGGGCAGGAACATCGCCCCCAAAGCGTAGCGACGGGCACTTGCCCCTATCCTGCGCGCGTGGCAGCTCCCACCACTTCAAGCCTGACTGGCGTGCTGCGGCTAGGCCAGACCGATGCAGCTGGCGTCCTCTACTTCGCGCGCGCACTTGAAATCGCTCACGAAGCGA
>SYGQ01000105.1 GCA_005799475.1 Planctomycetia bacterium
CCTCAATTGCAAGACGCTCGAAGCCACGGTGCTCGAGAGTGACGCGGTCGCTGGACGAATCGAGCGAGGGGGCATCACGCCGATCAAGGTCGACCTCACTGGAAACAACGAAGCCGGCCGCGCGCTCCTCAAGCGATTCGACCGACTGACGATCCCGCTTCTCGTCGTCATGTCGCCTGATGGCCGGGTGATCTTTAAGAGCGATGCCTACACCCCGTCGCAAGTCGAACGCGCGCTCGATGAAGCGGCGGCGCCGCCGACCGCACCTGCCCCGTGAATTCGATGGCCTTTCTGTACTCGGTGACCGCGTGCTTCGACCGCCGAGAAGTCGCCACGCAGTGGATCGCGTGGATGGATCGCGAACACATCGCGGATGTGCTCGAGTCGGGAGCGCTGCGCGCGGAGGTGCTCCTCATCGACGGCGATCCGCCACGCGCAGAGGCGCGTTACGAGTTTGCTCATCGCGAGTCGTACGAGAGATACCTGAGCCTCCACGCGCCACGGCTTCGCGCGCGCGGACAGGAACTCTTCGGCGGCGAAGGCGTTTCCTATGAGCGGCGCGCCGGAGAGATCGTGCTCAGGGTGCTCGGACCGCCCGCTCCATGAGCGGACCGCGGCGCGAGTCGGGAAGCTGCCGAAGCGGATCGAGCGCATAGGAGTCGTCGGCCACAAGCGCCATCGCGGCCGCCGCGCGAGCTCCGGAGACATCGCCACTCCGTGCGAGCGCGTCGGAAAGCCGAATCCAACTCTCGGTGTGCCGCGCGTTGATCAGGAGCACCGCTTCGAGTGCGACGGCGGCTTCTTCCCATGATGCGTGACCGAGTTGGGCGCGGCGGATTGCGATCAGCGATCCCGCGAGTCGTCCACCAAACGCCGTGGGAGCAACCCCCGCACTCCAGCGTGCAGCTTCCGCCGCGTGCAACAGCCAGTCGTGCGTGATCGCGTCGTCTCCAACGAGAGCCGCAGCAGCCTGCCACTGCTCCGCCGCTCGCACACCGTAGGCGTGCCGTGCAGGCCAGATCTCGGCGGCGGCGCGGAGAGCGAGCGCACCATCTGCCCTCGACTGCGCGAGTCCCGCGGCTGAACCCGACTCGGCGCGCTCGTGGATCGCCCGCGCCGCTTTGACCGCGAGGGCATCTTGGAGGCGCAGTGCGGGCGCCACCCAGAGAGCAAGCCCCGCCGCGGCGAGCAGAGTTGGCGCGGCGATCGCAATTCGGAGCCACCGCGGCGCGAGCTGTCCGTCGCTTGAAGGGTCACGAGTCCACGCGAAACCGGCCGCGATCGCGAGCGCCACCCACATCCACATCGCGCTCCCGGGCAGGAAGAACGCCATGTCGACTTCGCCGTGGACCACGATCACGGCGGCGAGCGCAGCGAGGCCAATCGCCGCTGCGCCCCGCGCGTCCGCGCTCGCGAGTGTCCGCACCGCGCTGATCGAAACGAGGAGACCAGCGCCCAAGCCGCCCAAGCGCCACGCGAATGCCTCCGCCCCGTCGAGCGCCGGTGCCTCGAACGCGATCGACACGACGCCAGTGAGCGCCACGACCGCGAGCGCGAGTTCGCGAGCGGCGCGCTCATCGATCGCGCGAGAGTCCCTCGTGGTGGCGATGCCCCTGCCCGCCCGCCACGCGAGCACGAACTGAAGCGCCACGAGCCCGACGCCGACAACACCAAACGACACGAGGAGATCGGGGATCGCGGCATGCGCGCTCTGCACTTCTTCGACGCTTGCCTCGGGACGCGTCAAGAGAAAGGCGCTCTGGAAGCCGGCAGGCCCAACGCCCAAAGCCGGACTCCCCGCGAGCGTGCGCGCCGCGCCGACGAGATAGTGCCAGCGGAACAGCAGGCTCCGCTCGCCCCACTCTGAGCCCATCGCGCCACGCACGGCGATTGCGACGAGGACAACGAGCGGAAGTCCAGCCAGGATCCAGGGCATCCACGCACGGTGGCGACGGGCGACGACGATCACGCCGGCACCGAGCGCCACCGCGGCGACGCCGCCCTTGCTGCCGCTGGCGATCACGAGTCCTGCGCACACGAGCCCAGCCAGCACAAGAACCACCGTGGGCCCGATCTGCCGTCGCGTCTCGGCCTGAGTGTCGCGCAGGAGAACAATGCTTCCGAGCAGCACCGCGACCCCGCCCGCCGCGGTCGCAAACACATTCGCGAATCCGAACCACGCCGTGGGCTCGTTCTGATGGAGCCGCCGTTCGTAGGCAAGTGCTTGCGGCGAATCAACGAGCCATCCCTGGGCGCGGAGAAATGCCTCGCGCGTGGTTTCGTAGTACGCCACCATCGATTGGTGCTCCGTGAGCATCTGCGCCAGACCGCGAACCGCCATGATGACGCCCACCCCGACGAGCGCGGCAACGGCCGCCACCGCGAGTGTGCGAGAGTGATCTCGTCGAAGCGCCATCACGATCGCGCACGCGGCCACTGCGCCGGTGATCCATGTCGCGCCGCGCCAAAGTTGCTCGGCATCCGACAGCGAGTGCCAACCGAACGCGAATGCCGCCGCAAGCACTCCGCACGCAATGATTCGTCCGGCCCAAGACAGCACCTCGAGTGACCGTCCCAGGACCCACCCGGCACCCGCGAGTGCCAGCGAGTCGATGAGCACGCTCTCCCCCGGAGCCGCCCCCACAAAAGGCGACGCATCGAGTGCTGGGTCGAGATCGAAGACCGCAAGCGGCGCAAAGGCCACAAGCGCGCGCGCGCTCGCCGCCACGAGCACGGCACCCAGCGCGATCCGATCGACGAGCGAGGCCTCACGAGGCTCCATCGGCTCGCTATCGTAGGAAGCGATGGCACTTCGATCTCAGCGCGTCCGGCTCACCGTGTACTGCGGCAGTGCGCGCGGACGCGATGGCGCGTTCCACGAGTCGGCCGTGCACTTCGGCCGCACGCTCGGCGAACGAGGCTTCGACCTCGTCTACGGCGGCGGCGGGATCGGCCTCATGGGGGCGCTCGCCCGGAGTGCGCGAGAGGCCGGTGCCCGCGTCACCGGAGTGATCACCGAACAATTCCTTTCGCTCGAGCAGGGCTGGAAGGGCTGCGATGAGTTGCTCGTGGTCAAGTCCATGCGCGAGCGAAAGCAGGAAATGGAAGAGCGAGCCGAGGCGTTCGCGATCCTCCCCGGCGGACTCGGCACCTACGAGGAGTTCTTCGAGACGCTCGTCGGACGCGTGATCGGGAGACACGACAAGCCCATCGGCCTCCTCAATGTCCTGGGATGCTTCGACCCGCTCGTCAGGCTCCTCGATCACGGGGTTGAGTCCGGCTTTGTGCGCGAAGCCGCGCGCGCTCTCGTCCACGAGTCGCGCGAGGCGTCGGTGCTGCTCGACGCGCTCGAGGGCAAGATCGCGTCGACGGGGGGCACACCCCACGACCCGCAGCACATGCTCCCGATGCACGGGCCCCACGGATGAGCGCGTTTGAGCGTGAGCGTCGGATCGGACTGATCGCCGGCAGCGGGATCCTGCCTCTCCTCGTCGCCGACGGGATTCGCGCCCGTGGCCACCGAGTGGCCTGCATCGGACTGCGCGACCAACACGATCCCACCCTCGCGTCACACTGCGACGAGTTCGCGCGCGCGGGCACGCTTCAACTTGGTCGCTGGATTCGCGCCATGCGCCGGTGGGGAGTGACCGACGCTGTGATGGTCGGGCGGGTCTCCAAGGCGACGATGTATCAACCGCTCCGCGCGCTGCGACAACTCCCCGACCTGCGCGCGGCACTCCTCTACTATCGCCGCCTCCGCCACGACCGGCGCAGCCCCGTGCTCTTGGCGGCCGTCGCGGACGAACTCGCGCGAAGCGGAGTCACACTGATCGACTCGACCACCTACATCCGCGACCAGATGGCGACCGCCGGCGTGATGGGTCGCCACTCGTTGTCGGCCTCACAGCAACGGGATCTCACCTTCGGCTGGCCGATCTTGCGCAGTGTCGCCAACCTCGGCGTGGGGCAAGCGATCGCGGTGCGCGAGTGCGATGTCATCGCCGTCGAAGCGATGGAGGGGACCGATGCGACGATCGATCGCGCCGGTTCGATTTGCACCACGGGCGGCTGGACGCTGATGAAGACGGCGCACGACGCCCACGACATGCGCGCCGATGTCCCGGCGGTTGGCGTGCCCACGATCGAACGGCTCAAGCGTGCCGGGGCGACCGCGCTCGTCCTTGGCGCTGGCCGCGTCATCATGCTGGAACGGGCGAAGGTGATCGCCGCCGCCGACTCGCTTGGGATCGCCCTCGTGGGCGCCTGACCGTGACGACCCGCGGCGAATTTGTCTCGCGCGCGGGATCCAAACTCGCGCACGCGCTCAACGCTTTTTCGGTCGACCCCACTGGGCTCATCTGCGCGGATTTTGGCTGTAATGCGGGCGGTTTCACCGATTGCCTCCTCCGCCGCGGGGCGGTCAAGGTGATCGCGGTCGACACCGGCTACGGCATGCTCGACTGGAACCTCCGCAACGATCCGCGCGTCGATGTCCATGAGCGCACCAACGCGCTCCACATGGCCGCTCCCACGCCGCGCGTCGACCTCGTTGTCATCGACATGGCGTGGACGCCGCAGAGGCGGTCGATCCCCGCCGCTCTGGCGTGGCTCGCGGCAAGGGGACGCATCGTGACTCTCATCAAGCCGCACTATGAGGCCATCGGCCCGGAGAAGAAGGCCCTCGTCAAGGGGGTCTTGCCGGGAGAAGTTGCATCGGCGGTCGTCGCACGGGTCCTTGCGGAGATGGTGGCGGTCGGTGCACGCGTCGTCGCACAGACGCCGAGCCCCCTCGAGGGCGGTGCCGGGAATGCCGAGCATCTTGCGCTTCTTGAGCCGCTTGATTCGGCCTCACCGAGTGGCTCCTGAGCTGCACGAAACACACCCTTTTCTGATAGGATTTTGATCTCCCGTGAGTGCCTCCGAGACCCCTCCAACGAACCCCTCGTCCACGCTGGGCACGGTGATCGACCAGACGATCGACCGAGAACTTCACGAGTCGTATCTCGTGTACGCGATGAGCACGATCACCGACCGTGCGCTTCCAGATGTGCGCGACGGGCTCAAGCCATCGCAGCGACGCATCCTCGTGGCGATGCACGATCTGAACCTCACGCCAGGGCGCAAGCAGCTCAAGTGCGCGAAGATTTGCGGCGACACGAGCGGCAACTACCACCCGCATGGCGAGTCGGTGATCTATCCCACGCTTGTCAACTTGGGACAGGCCTGGAAGACGCGCGCCCTCCTCATCGACAAGCAGGGCAACTTCGGTTCGATCGAGGGTGATCCCCCCGCGGCCATGCGATACACCGAGGCGCGCATGACCGGCGCGGCCGTCGCATTGCTCGACGACCTCGACAAGGGCACGGTCGACTTCAAGCCCAACTACGACGACCGCCTCAAGGAACCCACGGTCCTGCCGGGCAAGTTCCCGAATCTCCTCGTCAACGGAGCCAGCGGCATCGCCGTCGGCATGGCGAGCTCCATGCCGCCGCACAATCTGCGCGAAGTCACGCGCGCGATCATCGCCACCCTCGACAATCCTGCGATCGGACTCGACGGGCTCATGGCCCACCTTCCCGGCCCTGACTTTCCTACGGGCGGCACCATCATCGGCCGTCGCGGGATTGCGGAGGCTTACGCGACCGGCCGCGGCAAGATCACGGTGCGAGGGCGCGTGAAGGTCGAGACAACCGATTCGCGCTCGACGATCGTGATCGAACAGATCCCCTTCCAAGTTGTGCAGAGCCAACTCATCGCGAAGATCGTTGAGGCCAAGAAGGAAGACCGCATCCCAGACATCATCGATGTCCGCAATCACTCCGGCCGCGACGCGCAGACACGCATCCTCATCGTCTTGCGCAAGGGCGCGGATCCCGCGGTGGTGGAGCGACAGCTCTACGAGTTCACCCCCCTGCAAGAGACCTTCAGCATCATCAACATCGCGCTCGTCAACGGCCAACCGCGCACGCTGCCGCTGCGCGGCATGATCGACGCGTACATTGCGCATCGCCGTGATGTCATCCGGCGGCGCACCGAGTTCCTGCTTCGCCAGGCGCGGCAGCAGGCGCATCGCCTTGAGGGACTTGTGTATGCGGTGTGCGAGATCGACCCCGTCATCGCGATCATTCGCGCCTCCGCCACGCGTGAAGAGGCCATTGAAGGACTCATGGCACGCGCGTTCCGCATCGCCCAAGACCACCCGAAGGCATCGCTCGTTCCCGCTCGCATCGCGGAGGCCACCCGGACGGGCGCCGGGGTGCGCCTGACCCGTGTCCAGGCCGAAGCCATCGGCGCGCTCCGCCTGATCCAACTCGTCGGACTCGAGATCGAGAAACTCGCGCAGGAGTTCGTGGATGTCCTCACCCTCATCGAGGGCTACGAACGACTCCTCGCCGACGACGGACTCATCAAGAAGGTCATCCGTGAAGATCTCGAGGATCTCGCCCAGCGTTTCGGCGACACACGACGCACGACCATCGAGGAAGACGAGGCTGGCGAGTTTGACCTCGCCGCGCTGATCCAAGAGCACGATGTCGCCGTCACGGTCAGCCATGAAGGCTTCGTGAAGCGACTCCCGGTCGACACCTTCCGCACCCAAGGGCGCGGTGGCGTGGGGGTCAAAGGCTCCGATGCCAAGGATGGCGATTACATCGAACGGGTCTTCATCGCCTCCACGCACGACGATCTTTTGTGCTTCACCAACACCGGCCGCGTCTATCGCATCAAGGTCTGGCAGATCCCTGAGATGTCGCGGACTTCAAAGGGCCGCGCGATCCACAGTGTGGTCGACCTCAAGGACGGCGAGTCGATGGTCGCGTACTTGCCCATCAAGGACTTCGAGGCCAGTGAGGATTACCTGTTCTTCGCGTCGTCGAGCGGTCGCGTGAAACGCTCGTCGCTCAAGGACTACCGCAATGTGAACAGAAGCGGCATCATCTCCGTCCGCTTGAACGACGGCGATCGACTGGTCAATGTGGTCGAGACGCGTGGCACCGACCATGTGCTCTTGGCCACAGCCGCAGGCATGTCGATCCGTTTCGATGAGAACGACGCCCGCGTCATGGGACGCGACGCGGCCGGCGTCGCTGGCATTGACCTCGCCGACGGCGACAGCGTGGTCGGCCTCGTTCGCTGTGACGACGACGCCGCGCTTTTCACCTGCACAGCCAACGGGTTTGGCAAACGCACGCCCATGAGCGAGTACCTCGTGCACCAAGAGGACGGCCAGACTCGCGCGCAGTCTCGCGGTGGCAAGGGACGCATCGACATCCGGGCGGACGCGCGGAACGGCGCCGTTGTGGCCGTCCATGCGACGGCCGAAAGCGACGACCTCATGTTCATCTCCAAGGGCGGCATGATCGTGCGGATCCGCGCGAGTCAAGTGCGTCTTGTCGGACGCAACACGCTCGGGGTCCGGGTGGTCACTCTGCAGGACGACGACACGCTCGTGGGCGCTGCCCGCTTCGAGGGTGGCGACACGAATGGGGACAAGTTGGAACACGACGCGGCGGGTGATCCTGCGGTCGGCTGATAGGATCTCGCCATGGCACTGCAGGACTGGTCGGAGACTGTGATCGTGGGTGACCTGACCGACGAGCCCCTACTCAGTGAAGACCTCGGCACGCTCATCGCGCGCCTCGAGACAGCGAAGACGCAATGGCATGTCGTGCTCGACATGAGCAAGGTGACCTACCTCACCTCGTCAAACTTGGCCCAACTCATCCAGACTCGAAAGTTCGCAATGGCGACCGGGGGGTCGTTGCATCTGTGCGGGGTGGTGGATGCAGTGTGGAGCATCCTCTTGATGACGGGCCTCGATCGGCTCTTCAAGTTCTGTGAAGATGTCGCGAGCGGACTCGCCGCGGCCCAGCTGGGACTCTGAGAACAAGGCGCACCCATGCGCATCCGCCGGACCGTTCACGAACCACGCATCGAGTTGATCCCACTCATCGATGTGATGATGTTTCTGCTGTCGTTCTTTATCTACTCGCAGGCGCTGGCGGTCCGCATCAGCGTGGTGCCCATGGAACTGCGCAAGTTCGAGTCAAGCCAAGCCGCGAAACCGGCGCCAGCGGCCACGATTTCCATCGCCCTCGACGGGAAGCTCTTTTACAACCGGGTTCCCTGCTCGATCGATGACATCGCCGGCCGCGTGGCCGAGTCGAAGAAGGAAGACCCAAAGACCGTCGTCTACATCGCTGTCGCGGATGGCGAAGGATCGGTCGATCGTGCGCCGATCATGCAGAGCGTCTGGGACCGCCTGCGCGGTAGCGGCCTCCAGGTGAACTTCGTCGGCAAGCCGCGCGATGCTGACACGCCCGGATCCGCGCCGACACCGCCGCCGGCGCCCGCCCCGGCGCCCACGCCGTGAATCCTGTCCGCCAGGAGAACACGCCGCTCATCGTCGGGTTGGTTCTCGCGCTCATCATCAACCTGCTCGGTGTGACGGGCCTAGGTCAATCGTTCGGCGTCGGCGGCGGGAGCTACCTCGACTCCAAACTCGACGGCGATAGTGCGGCCGAACGAAAGCAGCGCGAGCGAATGGAGAGGGCGCTCAAGGAGATGCAGTCGCATCCGGATGCAGCGAACCCCGAAGACGATCTCGTGAAGCCCGGACTCGAAAAGGGTTCCGACGCGGGCATGGCGTGGATCGGCTACGAGGAGTTCGAGGAACACATCGCGCGCCACGCCGAGACCGACCAGGCGGCGTTCACCGACAAGGCACCCTCGGGCGGCGGCGCACCCGCTGTGGGAGCGCCAACCGCGGCACCGCCGTCACCGACCCCGGAGCTTGCGACCACGCCCGAGCAGCCCGCACCCGCCCAACCTGCACCTCCGCAGCCGCCGGCACCACCACCGCCGCCGCCCACTCCAGCCGAGATCCCGAATGTCCCAGTCGTCGCCGAGGGCCTGGGCGGGACGCTGCCGGTCATCCCCGCGGAGACCCCCAAGCCGGCGCCGGAACAACCGCCACTGCAAGCAGCAGCGCCCGTGGAACCGCAACTTCCCCCGTCGAAGCCCACGACAGCATCCTCGGGGGCGGCTCAGGCCGCCCCAGCGCCGGGGAATCCGGGTGCGGGCGCGCCCTCCCAAGACACCGGCGCACCCTCAGAAACGGAGTCCGACGCGACGAGCATCATCGACGCACCGCCGTCAAAGTGGCGCAACGGCAAGCCACTTGCGGCGAAGGGCCTCGAGATCATCACGAAGAAACCCGAACTTCCGATCCTCACCCGGCTGACCACATCTCCAGCGAATCCGATCTGCGAAATCCTTTTCGGCAAGGATGGCAAGCCCGTGACCTGCCGCATCCTCGTCTCAAGCGGTTCTGAAGATGTCGACGGCCCCGTCCTCGACGCGCTCTATCGATGGCGCGCGAAGGGCTCGCAACTCGACAAGCTCGGGCCCGGCAAAACCGCGCGCTTCCGCGTGCGATTCATTCTCAATTAGCGCGTCTCGGACACGAAGGACACTTCGTCGGCCAGTGCGTTGAGGCGCTCACTGGAACACACGAGAGGCTCGCGCACGAAAGCGTCGGCCAGCAACTGCAGTCGGCGAGTTGATCGCAGATGACTTGGACATCAGCGACTCTGGGACCCTCGACTTCGACCAACGCGCAAGCCGAAGCGGGCTTGCCACTCGCGGCCGTCGTGACCTTGGAGAGAGCCTTCTCGCCGCTCGCGCCGGTCGGCAGTAAGCATTGCCCAATCAACGCCTCGAGACAGACCGTTCCGACATTCAATTCCTCAGAGCGGCGCGTGATCCCATCGCAGGAGTCGAAGGTGACGCGGTAGAACTCACACCTCTTCGTCGTGTCACGAAGGTCATGACAACCCAGAGGGAGGGCGGCGAGTTCTTGTGCGGCCTTGGCCACGAATCCCGCATCCTGGAATCGTTTGACCACCACCTCGAAGAGCCCCGTGGACACATCAGGCGAGCCCTCCACGGGCGCTTGCGCAACGGATGAGACGACAATGAACGGCACGATCGAACCCCCGACCATGAACTTCTGAATCCACAGTTTCTTGGCCGCCAGTGTGGTGAGGTTCGGCACCTCGCGTCCCGAGTCTGCGGCCGATGTGCGAAGTACCCGAACCGCTAGTGCGACTCTCTCATTCGCTTTGCCCACACTCCGAGCGACGCCTCGTCGGTCAGGTCGTGAAAGAGCGGCGTGACCGCAATGCACCGATCCGCAAGCGCCTCGACATCGCTGCCCTCCGCGGTGTGCGCAAACTGCATTCCGTTGCCGCAGGGCCAGTAGTAGGGGCGTCCCTCGGGGGAAACGCGTCGCTCGTGCGAATCGATTCCCGCGGCGGTGTTCATGCGCACGACGCGGGTCTGCGGCATCGGCGCCGTGTCGGACTCGGTCCTCGGAATGTTGATCGAGAGCACGCGGTGGGGGTCCATCGGGTGCGCCACGAGTCGATCGATTGTCGCCCGCGCGAACTGCGCGGCGCGCGCCCACGCCGTGCGCGAAGTGTCGCCCATGTGCAGCGACACAGCAATGGCGGGGACGCCGAGGAATGCCGCCTCGATCGCCGCCGCAATCGTTCCTGAGTAGATCACATTGATGCCGACATTCGCTCCGCTGTTCATGCCACTCACGACGAGATCGGGTCTCGTCCCGGCGCCGAACCGTTCGCCCCACATCGTTCGGAGGCCAATCTTCACGCAGTCGGCGGGTGTTCCATCAATGGCGAACCCGCGCAGGCGCGGATTGACATCCACTTCGCGCACCATGAGCGGCCGATGAAATGTGATCCCGTGACTCATCGCCGATTGCACGGTCGCCGGTGCGATGACCACCACTTCTCCCATCGACGAAATGGCGTCGAAGAGGGCCGCGATGCCGGGAGCGTGGATGCCGTCGTCGTTGGTCAGGAGGATCTTCATGGGGTTCAGTCAGTTTGGGGCGCAAGGACATACTGGCGACCTCCCCAGCGAACGGGTCGCCGATGGCGAAGATCGTCGGCGCCCTTCCAGAGGATTCGCGCGAGAACAAGCGTGGCCGCGCCGTAGGACCAGACCCACCCCCGACCGACACCGATGAGCGAGTAGATGTGCATCAGCGTCACCTTCTGCGCGACGAGGGCGAGCACTCCGGCGGTGACGCCTGCGATGCCAAGCGGTGGATCCCCCCACAACAGCCCGGCCATCCCGGTGCCGATCGATGTGAGCGCGACGAGTTCCACGCCCGCACCGATCACGGTGCACTCGACGGCGTAGCGCCGCATCCGCGACGGATTCCTGTGGCACGCCTCGATGAGGATGCGTCGCCAACCTTCGCGGAACTGTGGATACGACTCGTACATGCGCACATGGAGGAGCCCGTCGGCCACGAAGAGCCCCGCGCGCCGCTTGAGCCCGTGGACCATCCGGCGCGCGAACGCGAGGTCCTCGAGGAGGTCGTCCTTCACGGCCTCGTGGCCGCCGAGGGCGTTGTACGACTCGCGCGTGAAGAGCATGAACTGTCCGTTGGCGAAGGCTCGCGGCCGCTCCGCGGCGTTGACCCGCGCGATCGGATAAAGCTTCATCAGCTGGATCGCCGCCACCGGCTGCACCACCGACTCGAACGAGTGGCGCACGCTCACTTCCGGAAGCGCCGAGAGGAGTGCAAGCGATCGGTCGAGCAGAAGGGCAACCGCCGCTCGCGTGAGGCGGGACTCGAAGGTGGTATCCGCGTCGGTAAAGAGGAGGAGTTCGCCACGCGCCGCCTCCGCGCCGATGCGAGCGGCGTTGCACTTACCGGCCCAGTCCGACGGACAGGAATGGTTCTCGACGATCCGGAGCGCCAGTCGGCTGTGAGACCCGTGGCGAAGATGCACGGTTTCGAGCGCCTGTCGCGTCCCGTCCGTGCAACGGTCCAACACGAAGACGGCCTCAAGCGATCCCGCGTAGTCCTGTGCCAGAAGCGAGCGCAGGAGTTCTGGCGCGTGCGCCTCTTCGTTGTGTGCAGGAATGATGATCGACACGCTCGGCCAGTGATCCACTTCAACCGCGAGACCGAGCGCGAGGCCGGGTCGGTTGCGGCCATCACGATGCACACGCCATGCGACGACGAGCCAGTACGCCGCACCCGCGAGGCTGAGGGCGCTGAGGATCCACACCGACACGACGAGCGTCATCGCCGAAGGGTAGCGGTGATTGCGGCTACGCTCGCGACATGCCCGATTCGCTGCGTCTGGCGGAGGCGAGACACTACGACCGCGCGTGTGAGGAGCGGCTTGCGATCCCCAGCATCGTCCTCATGACGCATGCGGCTGTCGAGTGCGCGGCGATTCTTCGAGGCGAGTGCGGTGCGGGCCCGTTCGTTGCCCTGTGTGGGAGAGGCAACAACGGAGGGGACGGCTACGCCATCGTGCGCACGCTGGCCTCGCACGGACTGTCCGCCGCAGCGATCGAACTGGCCACGCCCCGCGAAGGCTCCGACGCGCGCGTCATGTACGAGTGCGCACGGCGAATGGGGCTCGTGCGCCCCGGACCGGCCTCGCTGCGAGAGTCGTTCCCTCTGCCGAGCGCGGTTGTCCTCATCGACGCGATCTTCGGAACCGGGATCGCGCGCGCTCCGCGTGGCGGTGAACTCGAGGCGATCGAGTGGATCAACGAGATGCGTCGGTCGGGGTCGCCCGTCTACGCGATCGATGTCCCCAGCGGCCTCGATGCCGAGCGCGGCGTGCCATGTGGTGCCGCCAACACTGTCGTGCGGGCCTCGCGCACCCTCACGATGGTCGCCCCCAAGCATGGGTTCCTGTGCGACGCCGCCTCGGCGTATGTCGGCCGCGTCAGCGTCATTTCCATCGGCGGCCCGTCCGACCCCCGCTCCCCGGTCCTCATGGAATAATGCCTCCCCCGTGTACGCGGCACTCCTGTCCAATCGCTATCTGACCTCGCGGCTCATCCCGTTCATCGCCATCGGTGCGGTCGGCCTCTGCGTCGCCCTCGTCGTGACGGTGGTGTCGGTGATGAGTGGATTCCTCGACATGCTCAAGGACTCCGGGAGGCGCATCGTCGGTGATGTGATTGTCTCGACGGGCCTCGGTGGTCTTCCCTACTACGAAGAACTCCTCGCGGACCTTCGCGCGCTTCCCGTCGTGCAAGGCGCGACGCCACTCATCGACACGATCGGGCTCCTCCGGATGCCCTACCCGCACGGACCCACGAAAGAGGTGGCACAAGTCCAAGTATGGGCGATCGACCCGGCGAGTCTCGTGAAGGTGACCGACTTCGCCGAGGATCTGTACTGGCGACCGGCGTCTGGTGACGCGGCCAACGCACTGCACCCTGATGACCCGCGGCGCTCGCTCGACCCCGAGATCGTCCGCGATGGGGAAACCCTCACGCAATCGGCGACCGGACGCAGCGGCATTGCGCTCGGGATGCATGTCTCCATCGGCAATGCACGACAGGCCGACGGCAGCTACCTCCCGCGCTATGGCTGGTTCATGCCCGGCCACGATGTCACGCTGACTGTGGTGCCTGTCTCGCTCCAAGGGCGCATCTCCGAACCGCGCGAGCAGATCTTTCCCGTTGTCAACGAAGTCCAGACCGGCGTGTATGAAGTCGACCGCAACCGCGTCTTCATTCCGCTCTCCGACGGGCAGCGTCTGTTGCGACTCGATGAGGCGCCGCTCTACGACCTCTCCGCGGCACCCGACGAGAACGGCAACTATCCCGTCATCGGGCGGACTCCAGCCCGCGTCACGAAGTTGCTCGTGCGCGGCACGCCGGGCGTTCACGCGAACGACTTGCGCGCCGAAGTCGAACGGGTCTACGACGCCTTCACCGCGCGCATCAAGAAGGACGGCGCGCGCACAGCACGCGCGCCCGAGTTTGTGAGCGTGCTCACCTGGGAACAGCAACTGCGCGACCTCATCACGCCGGTCGAGAAGGAGCGCGAGATGATGCGCGTCCTCTTCTCACTCATCTACATCGTGTGCGCTGGGCTCATCCTCTCGATCTTCTGGGCGATCGTCGTCGAGAAGGTGCGCGACATCGGCATTCTGCGCTCCGTGGGCGCCTCTCGGCTGGGCGTCATGTGGATCTTTCTCCGCTATGGACTGGTGATCGGCCTCGCCGGCAGCGCCGTGGGGATCGCCCTCGCGTGGATCATCGTGCGCAACATCAATGCGATCCACCAAGCCATCGGCAGTGATGCGCCGAGCATCATGTGGATGGGCGCGTTCGCGCTCGCGGCCGTTTCGTTCGTCGGGCTCGTCCGTGCGGCACTCAGGCGACGGATCCTGCCGATGCTGCTGTGGCTGCTCGCCACCTTTGTGCTCGGACTTGTCGGAGCGCTGCTCTTCTTTCACAAAGGCACACTCATTTGGGATCCGAGCGTCTACTACTTCTCGGTCATTCCCGACCAGGTCGATTGGACAACCGCGTGGACGACCGCGTTGGGCGGCGTCCTCTTCAGCGTGATCGGCGCCGCGATCCCTGCAGCGAAAGCGGCCGACATTGATCCAGTGGAGGCGCTCCACTATGGCTGAGAGTGCATCCATCCTCGAAGCGCGCTCAGTGCGGAAGACCTACGCGTTCGGTTCGGTCGGTGTCCCAGTACTCCTTGGCGCGAGCCTCGCCGTGCGCGAGGGCGAGTGGCTCGCGGTGCTCGGGTCGAGCGGGTCAGGCAAGAGCACGCTCTTGCATCTCCTGGGCGGCCTTGACCGACCCGATCGTGATGGCGGCGAAATCTGGTTCGCGGGCGAACGGCTCGAACTCGCTGGCGGACGACGGGTCGATGCCTACCGCAACTCGTCCATCGGATTCGTGTTCCAGTTCTATCACTTGCTACCGGAGTTGACGGTGCTCGAGAATGCGGTGCTGCCGGGACTCGTCGGTGGGATTGGCCCCACAGCGCGCGCTCGCGCGAAGGCGGCCACGGCGACGGCGCACGAGATTCTCGATTCGTTCGGTCTCTCTCATCGCTTGCGGCACCGACCGGCGCAACTCTCCGGCGGCGAACGGCAGCGTGTGGCCATCGCTCGTGCCCTCGTGAATCGGCCGCGCGTGCTCTTGGCAGACGAGCCCACCGGCAACCTCGACTCGGCAACAGGGTCGGGGATTCTCGATCTTCTTGCCGATCGGCATCGAGCAGGTCTCACAATGGTGATGGTGACGCACGATCACGCCGTGGCCGCCCGGGCAACGAGGATGGTGCACCTGAACGCAGGTGTCGTCGAATTCGGCGCAAAATCGACCTTGTAGCGGCGTTATAGGACTTCCGCTCGGAGCGCGACCATCGCTCAGAGCACCGACGCACTAGCAAATGATGACGCTCGCTTGAGCCAGGGCAGTGACAATCCGATCCTCCATGTGTGGCATGCATGGTGCGCAGGGTTGGAGCGGCACTCCTGTCGGCTCCGTAGGATCCATCGTTCCACCTGAAGGAGGTTCTCTTCGATGTTCGAGCGATTGACTGACCGTGCACGGAAAGTGATGGCGCTGGCCAACCAAGAGGCCCAGCGGTTCAACCACGAGTATGTCGGCACCGAGCACATTCTCCTGGGCCTCGTCAAGGAAGGGTCAGGGGTCGGCGCGAATGTGCTCAAGAATCTCTCGATCGACTTGAGGAAGGTCCGCCTCGAAGTGGAGAAGCTCGTCAAGAGCGGCCCCGAGATGGTGACCATGGGGAAGTTGCCGCAAACCCCGCGCGCGAAGAAGGTCCTTGAGTACGCCATCGAGGAAGCGCGCAACCTCAATCACAACTATGTCGGCACCGAGCACCTCCTTCTCGGCCTCCTGCGCGAACACGACGGCGTGGCCGCGCAGGTCCTCGTCAATCTGGGCACGAAACTCGAAGATGTCCGCGAAGAAGTCTTGAACCTCCTCGGCGCCGGAGTCGATCAAGACGATGCGCCGCCTCAGACCCCGCCCGAGGGCCAGGGCGAGGCAGGCCCACCAGATCGCGAAGGCGCGCAGCGCCGTCCAACCAAGAGCAAGACGCCCGCGCTCGACTCGTTCGGCCGCGACCTCACGGAACTGGCTCGCAACGGCGAACTCGATCCAGTGATTGGCCGTGTGCAGGAAATCGAGCGGCTCATCCAGGTGCTCTGCCGCCGGACGAAGAACAATCCTGTGCTCTTGGGCGAAGCCGGAGTCGGCAAGACTGCCATCGCCGAGGGTCTCGCGCAGGCCATCATCAATCAAGAAGTCCCCGACCTCCTGTTTGAGAAGCGACTCGTGGTGCTCGACCTCGCGGCGATGGTCGCGGGCACCAAGTACCGCGGGCAATTCGAGGAGCGCATCAAGGCAGTCATGAATGAAGTGCGCCGGGCGAAGAATGTGATCCTCTTCATCGACGAACTGCACACGCTTGTCGGTGCTGGTGGTGCCGAAGGTGCGATCGACGCGTCGAATGTCCTCAAGCCCGCGCTCTCGCGCGGCGAGATCCAGTGCGTCGGCGCGACCACCTTCGACGAGTACCGCCCGTACATCGAAAAGGATGCGGCGCTTGAGCGCCGATTCCAATCCATCGCGGTCGAACCGCCGAGCGCGCCGCAAACCATCGAGATTCTCAAGGGACTCCGCGACAAGTACGCGGCGCACCACAAAGTCCGCTACACCGACGATGCCCTGCGGTCCGCGGTGGAACTCTCGGCTCGCTACATCACCGGTCGGGTGCAGCCCGACAAGTCGATCGATGTCATTGACGAAGCCGGCGCGCGCCTTCGCCTCAAATCGATGACGAAGCCGCCCGACCTCACCGAACTCGAGGAGCGCGTCGAACGGCTCAGCATCGACAAGGAAGAGGCCGTCAAGGGTGCCGACTACGAGCGCGCCGCCGAACTCCGTGATCAAGCGGAGAAACTCCGCAAAGAAAAGGAACGACTCCAGCAGTCCTGGCGCGACCGGCTCAATGAGGTCGAGGCCGTTGTTGACGAAGATGTCATCCGCGAAGTCGTCGCCAAGATGACGGGCGTTCCGCTCACGCGCATGGCTGAGGCCGAGTCGCAGCGACTCCTCCAACTCGAAGGCGAGTTGCACAAGAAGGTCGTCAGCCAAGATGACGCGGTCAAGGCCGTGTCGCGCGCAATCCGCAAGGCGCGCGCGGGCCTCAAGGACCCGAAGCGTCCAATGGGCTCGTTCCTGTTCGTCGGCCCCTCCGGCGTCGGCAAGACGCTCCTGGCGAAGGCGATCGCAGAGTTCATGTTTGGCGACCCTGAGTCCATGATCTATCTCGACATGAGCGAGTACATGGAAAAGCACACGGTCTCCCGACTCGTGGGCGCCCC
>SYGQ01000106.1 GCA_005799475.1 Planctomycetia bacterium
CCACCGCCGCGCACACAATGGCAAACGGTGCCACCGTGGACGCCGTCGACGCATCCGCGAGATAGGGCCGGTCGTGCATGTTCTCGACGATGAGTGCGTCGAATCCCGCCCGTTCGAGGGCTTGCGCCTCGGCGACGGCGGCGCGGACGATCTCAGAAACTGTCTGGCTCGCGTGCGGCGATCCGGGAAGGGCCCTTAGGTGCACCATGCCGATGAGCGACTTCGTGCGGGGCAGGAAACGGAGAGGCGTTGCGCGTGAGGTCACGGGTCCTCCGGTGGGTGATCCAGTTGTTGTGAGACCGTGACCCACGCTGGGCTCTCGGTTGCGTCGAGGATCGCCGCGTTGATCCGATCCTCGAGGGCTGCGGAGAGCGCCTTCGACAGTCCGAATCCGATGAACCCGCGAAGCGCCTCCTTGGGGAGGACTTGCAGTTGCGGGTCGCGACGCGCGGCAACGCTCGCGCGAAGTTCGTTGGTCGGGTGAAGGACCGCCTCGACGCGCCCGTCGGCCAGCGCGCCGAACGCATCATCGACCGTCGGGAATGCCTTCGGGAGGATCCCCAAATGCCGCGCCGCGGCGCGCGAACTCAAACGGTCGACGATGCCAATCTGGTTGGGATCGAGGTCGCTGATCGTGAGCAGAATCGGCGCCAACCGACCCACGGTGATGGTGGCGACAACACTGGAAGTAAAGAGCGTGACGAGGACCAGCGAGAGCAGCATCCACGCGGCAGCGACCGCCTTCCCCACTCCGGTCCGGGGGACGAGGTCTCCGTACCCGACCGTGGAGAGTGTGGTGATGGCCCACCAGAATCCGTTGATCGGGTGGCTTTTGCGTCCGAAGTGTTCGACATTCCGGCGTCCCTCCACAAGCCGAATGACGATGCCCGCTCCCACGGTCGCGGCGCCGATGAAGGTCACCCAGATCAGCACATCAAAGGTCATCAGCCGGCGGAGAATGCTCAATGGTTGTGCCGCATTGCGCCTGTGGACGACGACGGAGTACCCGCCGGAATCAAAGGGCACTGAGAAGTCAATGCTCTTGTGAAGTTCTGCTGAGATCGGCACGCCGCAAGCGGCGACATCGAGGGTTCCGTCTCGGAGGCGGGGGGCGAAATCATCTTCGGCTCGTGCCACGAGTTCGTAGTCAAGTTTCGCGGTCGTCGCTACCTGCTTCCACAGGTCGATCGCGGGTCCAGACCACGCGCCGTTCGCGTCCTTCCAACTGTACGGAAGCCGATGCGTGACACCGACTCGGAGCGCCCTCGTCGACGGGGCATCCTGCGGCACAAGGGCACCAAAAACCGAGACGAGGAGCAGGATGAGCGACATCGCGAGCCAAGATACGGTGGCGGTCCGCCGCGGTGTGTTACGGTAGTGAGGATGTCCTCTCGTCACGCTGGGAAAGTCGCCATTATCACCGGTGCATCCAGCGGCATCGGCGCAGCCACGGCGCTCGCGATGGCGGACGCAGGGATGGATCTGCTCCTCACAGCGCGTCGAACCGAGCGGCTTGAGTCGATCGCAGCGCAAATCCGGAGTCGGGGTCGTCGTGCGCTCGTCGTGGTGGCCGATGTCAGTGAGCCGGGTTTCTCGCAGCGGCTCCCGGCGCTCGCGCAGGAGCAACTCGGCCGCCTCGACATCGTCTTTTCCAATGCGGGGTACGGGCTCGAACGACCCATGCACGAGATGACCGATGCCGAACTTCGGACCATGTTTGAGGTCAACTTCTTCGCGGGGGTCGCGCTCCTCAGAGAGGCCGCGCAACACATGATCGCGCGGCACCGAGGAGGCCACCTCCTGATGACCTCAAGTTGCGTCTCGAAGTTTGCGCTGCCCAGTTTCGGTGCCTACGCCGCGACGAAGGCCGCGCAGGAGTCCGTTTGCCGCGCGATGCGCTTCGAACTGGCACCACTGGGCATCGAAGTCGCGAGCGTTCATCCCGTGTCGACAACATCTGAATTCTTCGAGCAGGTCTCGACCCGCAGCGGGACGCCGAGCGAGCCGATCCACGAACACGCGCCGGCATGGCTCATTCAGAGTCCAGAGCGGGTTGCCCGAGCCGTCATGAAGTGCCTTGATCACCCGCGATCCGAAGTGTGGACGAGCCATCTTGTGCGCGCATCGAGTGCACTGTTCACGCTCTGCCCATCGATTCTCGATGCGGTCCTTCGGCGCGAAGCCAGGCGGCAGCGCCGTCGCCGCGAGGCGTGTAGCACACCGTCCTAGGCGTGAGTACTCTTCGCCTTCGCACTTTCACCGAGATCGAGGAGTCGTCATGGCCATCCGCGTCGCTGTCAACGGGTTCGGAAGAATCGGTCGCCTTGCCTATCGGATCGCCGCCGATCGGCAAGACATCGAGATCGTGGCGGTCAATGACCTTGTCCCCGCTGACAACTTGGCCTATCTCCTGCGGCACGACTCCACGCACGGACGGTTCGGCCACGATGTCCGGGTTGAAGGCGAGGAGATCGTCTGCGGTGCACGCCGTACGAAGTGCACCGCGATCAAGGATCCGGCACAGTTGCCTTGGCGCGACCTGCGCGTCGACTATGTGCTCGAGTCCACTGGCCTCTTCACCAGCGCCGACGACGCGCGCAAGCACCTCGACGCTGGGGCGAAGCGTGTCCTCCTCTCCGCGCCGACGAAGAGCGACAAGGAAGTCCCCACCCTCGTCTACAAGGTGAATCACGCGAGCTACTCGCCTGAGCAGCACCGCATTGTCTCAAACGCATCGTGCACGACGAACTGCCTCGCACCCGTGGTCAAGGTGCTCCTCGACCTGTGCGGCCTCGAGGCAGGCCTCATGACGACGGTCCACGCCGTCACGGCAACGCAGCCCACGCAGGATGGCCCGAGCAAGAAAGACTGGCGCGGCGGCCGCAACGGCTACGCGAACATCATCCCGAGTTCGACCGGTGCGGCCAAGGCTGTGGCGCTCTGTCTCCCCGCCGTGAAAGGCAAACTCACCGGGATGGCATTCCGAGTACCCACTGTGAATGTCTCGTGCATCGACCTCACATTCCGTCCCGAGAAGCCCACTTCAATCCCCGCGGTCCTCGCGGCGCTGAAGGCCGCAGCCGCGGGCGACATGGCCGGCGTCCTTGCCGTGACCGCGGAAGAAGTCGTGTCGAGCGACTTCATCGGCGACCCCCACTCATCCATTGTCGATGCCGGCGCGTGTCTCGAGCTCAACGACCGATTCCTGAAGGTGGTGTCGTGGTATGACAATGAGTGTGGCTACGCCAACCGCTGCATTGACATGCTGCTGTTCATGGGCTCGAAGGACGGCATCCGATAGGACTCGAACCAAGGGCTCGCCCGAAAGGAACGATTCATGATGATCGCCTCAGTGATCGCCTCCACCGTCTGCCTCGCATGCGCCGCACTTGCCGCCGATGATCCGCCGGCACCGCCATCCGCGCCGACAACGCCGAAGCTTGGCCTCGTCGAGTCGGGTCCCCTGAACCTGACGACGGAGCGATCGGCACGAATCGCGTCCGCGAGTCGGTCCGTCCTGCGTTTCGAACCCGAAGCATTCGGCGGCACTGTCACCGTCGAGAAGATTCTCGCGAAGCCGGGGCCGGTGACCGCGGGCACGGTCATCGCGCAGCTCAAGGCCAAAGACTTCGACAAGGCGCTGGGTGACCTCAGGATTCAACTCACTGAGGCGACCGAACGGCTCGCCGTTTCGCAGGAAGAGACCGCGCTTGCGCGCGCGTCGGACGCGATCGCGATGGAGAAGACGGAGCGCGGCCACGCACTCGCTGAGCAGCGGATGCGCCACTCGCGCGACTACTACTTTCCGAAGGCGCTCGATCTCGCCAAGGTCCGAATGAAAGACCAGGCTGACGGCCTCAAGGATCAGGGCGACGAACTCGCGCAGTTGGAGCGCATGTACTCCGATGCGACGCTCGAAAGCGAGACAAAGGACATCGTGATCGGCCGGGCGCGTCGTGGCATGGAGCGCAGTCAGGTCTACTTCGGTTACGGCCAGAAGGACAACGACCTCTTCGTGGCGTTCGACCATCCCAATTCCGTGCGCGACGCCGAGGACAACCTGCGATACTCGCAGATTGGTCTCGATCAACTCAGAGTTCGGCAGCGCCTCGCCGTCACAAACTCCCGCCTGGGCATGGCCGCCGCGGAACGGAACCTCGAGGACCTCAAACTTCGGCTCACGCGCATGGAAGCCGACGGCAAGCGCCTCACCGTGACCGCCCCAGTCGATGGACTGATGTCGATCTCGCTACCGGACGAAGGCGAGCCTGTCGGGGGCCGCTCCCTCATGGCGACGATTGTCGATCCAGGCTCGCTCGAACTCAGCGGCAACCTCGATGTGGACTCCCTGCGCATCGTGGGGCCGGGCGCCACGCTCGATGTCTGGATCCCGTCTCGCCCGGAGTCGTCCGGGCAAGCGACCATCACCGAACTCAGCCCGTTGGGGAGCGCCGATGGCACGGGGGCGAACTATCCGTTCGTGGCCTCGATCCAGAATCGGACCGGCGAGTGGCCCCTCGGCGCCGAGGCGCGCGTCGTTGGGCGCAAGACGATCCCCGGATGCACGCTTGTGCCGAGCAAGGCCGTCAAGAACACCAACGGGCACTGGACTGTCGAAGTTTGGTCGGACGGCAAGAAGCTCTCGCGCGAGGTGCGAGTGGGTGCGAGCGACGGCAAGATGACGCAGGTGATCACGGGGCTCACGGCTGGCGAGCAAGTGGTCCTGCCCGATGCGTAGGCAAGCGACACTGCTTCTGGTACTCGTCGCAGGACTCATCGGCTGCGCCGCGCGGACCCCCGAACGCCCGCAAGCGTCCCCGAGTGTCATCGAGTCCCCGACGCCGGCGACGCCCGTGGCGGCGATGCCTGCGATGCCCAATCCGGCGACGGCAGCGATTCCTCGCCACGAACCGCAGGCGGTCCCGCGCCTTGAACCAAGCGCGAAGCCCGACATTGCGCCGGGCGAGATCGCAGCGCATGTGCAGCGCGCCCACGAAGCGGGGCTCTCGTGGGCGCTCGCGAATCAGCGACCCGACGGCAACTGGGGAACCTTCGCCACCGAGCGCAGCTACGAGATTTACCTCGACACGCAGGCGAGCCACATCGCCTTCCAGACGGCGACGACGGCACTCATGGCGTGGGCCATGCTCTCGCCTGCGCATGCCGACGAACGCGCAGCCGCGGCGCGCGATCGAGGGCTCGGCGTCCTCGCCAAGCGGCCGTCGCCCCGCCGGGCCACTGGCAACACCTTTTACGATGTCTGGGCGCACACCTATGTGATGGAACTCGGCGTCGCCGTGGTGGAGGACGAGCGTTTAGCCGCACGCCGGAGCGATTGGGCCGCGATCGCGCAGGGGGAAGTCGACCGCGTGCGCAAGGACCAGGGATCCGAGGGTGGATGGGGCTACTACGACTTCGAGTTCACCGGGATCCATCCCAGCGGGCACCAGTCCACGAGCTTCAACACCGCGGCGATGATCATCGCACTCAAGGAGGCCGAGCGCATCGGACTTACGATTGCGCCCGGCACAGTCGAAGACGCGGCGCGGGCGGTTCTCCGCATGCAACTGCCTTCGGGTGCCTTCGCGTACGGCACCTACGCGGAGCTCAATCCGCGCGCGGACTACAACAAGGTGAGTGGGTCGGCGTGCCGCCTTCAGGCGTGCAATCTTGCGCTCCACTCGCTCGGACTCGGCGGCGTGACGGTCGAGACCCTCCTGCGCGGGATCGAGCACATGCGCGACACGCATCACTACCTTGAGATCGGTCGCGGTCGTGTCAGACCACACGAGGCGTTCTACCGAAACAGTGGGTACTACTACTACTTCGGACACTTCTACGCCGCGCGAGTGCTCGCGGCGTGTCCGCCATCGACGCGGCGCACAGAACTCGCGCGGTGGCTCGCGACGGTGATGGTCCACGACCAGAACCCTGATGGCAGTTGGTTTGACTATCCGCTCTACGGCTATGGCAAGGCGTACGCGACCGGGTACGGGCTGCTCACGCTGCAGATCCTGAAGGCGCTCGTGGTGCCTCCAGAATCCCCTTGAGTCGCGGCGGTTCCACGCCCATCCTTTCGCATGCCCTCCGAATCCCCGCAGTCCAAGTTCGACGCGCTGATGAATCAGCAGCAGTACGACGCGGCCCATCGTCTGGCGAAGGGGCTTCGCGAGAAACAACCCCGCAATGGGCAGTGGTGGTACCTCTCAGCGCGAGCCGCCTTTGCCATCGGCCACCTCTCTGTGGCGCATGAGGAGATTGCGAACGCAGCGCGACTGCTGCCACGAGAGGCGCCGATCCTGCTCCAACAGGCGATCATCGACCACCGCATCGGGCGAACGGCCAGCGCATTGGCGCGCCTTGCACCGCTTCTCGGCGAGAGCGGCCTCGTTGGCCGTGAGGCCAATGTCACTCATGCCGACATCCTCTCGAGGGCGAATCGGCAGGACGAACTCGACGCCCAACTCGCCAAGGGTGGCGAGTGGCTCAGCGATCCGCGGGCGCAACTCTTTGTCGGACGACGGCTCGCCGCGAGCGATCCACTGGCGGCGGTGGAACTCTTCACGCGGCTCTTGCGCGGCGACGCGCCATCGCACGCGCGGCGCATCGCGGGCTTCGAGGCGGTGAAGATCCTTGACCTCGAGCGCAGATACCGCGAGGCGTTCGATCTCGCAGGGGAGTGCCACGCCAAGACCAAGAGCCGCTACGACATTGGTGCGCTCGAGCGACAGGTGGAAGAGCAATGCAGGCTTCTCGATCGTCCATCGTGGCTAGGCACTCGCCGCGCGCCGGCAGTCCATGGCATTGCCCTCGTGGCGGCCCTGCCGCGTAGTGGCACCACGCTCATCGAACAAATGTTCGATCGCCATCCTCAGATCAGTGGGATCGGCGAGTACCAAGGATCGCGAGCGATCGGCGAGGCGGCGCTGCAGTCGGGCTACTGGCCAGGAGAGATCTCGCGCGTCCCGGCGGAAACGCTGAAGGCGTGGCAGGACGACTACTTGAAGGGAGCGCGCTTCCTGATGCGCGAGGGAACCGACTGGGCGTTCGACAAGACGCTCAAGGTTTGGCGCTGGGTGCCGCTGCTTTCCGTGGTCCTTCCCGGTGCGGTGTACATCGCCATCGACCGTGACCCGCGCGACAACGCGATCAGCATGTTCCTCGGGAACTTCCATCACCAGTCGATGGGTTGGACCGGATCGATCGACGCCATCCGTCGAGCGATCACGGCACATCGAACCATCCTGCCCAACGCGCTCACACGGCTCGAACTCCCGCACGAGGCGATGGTGTACGAGGACTTCGTCGCCGACCCTCGCGCGCACGCGCAGCGGTGTTTCGCGCGGCTTGGACTGCCGATGGACGATGCCACGCTGAGTCCAGAGCACAACACGCGAATGGTGCTCACACTGAGCCACGAGCAGGTGCGCAAGCCGATCAACACCGGCTCAGTCGGTCGCTGGCGCAACTACGAGTGGGCGTTCGACGAGTCGTGGAAGCCGCTGGCGGCCGCGCATGATGCGCGACGGGCGCACTGAGCTCGCGCGCTTGGTCAGGAGCGCCGCCGGCGGATGCGCTCCATTGGTCGGTTGGGTCGCAGCGCAAGCGCACAGGGGGGACCAAAAAAAAGAGGACACCCGCAGGGGTGTCCTCTCCTTGAAGACGAATTCGAAGCGGCCGCTTCGCTGCGGCCAACGCTTCGTGTATCAGGCGCGACGACGGCGGCTGGTCAGACCAGCAAGGCCGAGAAGCGCGATGGCGCCTGGGGCTGGAACTGCGCTCACGCCGTGCAGCGTGATCGAGCCCGTAAAAGTGCCTGAGGTGCCCGCAGCGCCGTAGCCGTTGCCGACCCACACGCTATTCGAGCTGCCAGTCATGTCGAGACCCGTGGCAAAGTTCACGGTGCCGATCGAAGTTGTGCCAGGAGCGCTTGAACCGCCGTTGGGCCAGAAGTAGCGCTGGGCTGCCTGGAGGTTCGAGTATCCGCCGCACTGCAGCGCGCCACCCGCGGCGAGCGGGCTGCCTGCGACATAGATTGAGAGGTCGTCGGCGTAGGTGTAATTCACGCTTGCATTGAGCGTGACATTAATGGACGCGCCGGTGAGCGTACCGGAGAGCGAGCCAGCGGCGAACGCTTCGGTAAAGTTGAAACCGGTCCAGGTCTGATTGGCGAACGAGAAGGTCACATCGGCGGTAGCGGCCGAGGCAACGATGGCGGTTAGGGACGCGCCAAGAACAACTGACTTCATGATTGAGTCTCCAAGGGAAGGGACACGATCCAAACAAGCCGGAACTGCCGGCCGCAGCCACTATTCCCAAGCACTCCAGTAAGGCGAATATGAGTCGGATCGATACCGCGTCAAGTGTTTGGCAATTCTTCCAGCCTGATTATTACAAAAAATCTTCGAGTTATAGGACTTAAATAGGTCACGGCGACCTCAGTTCGGCGCAGTACGAGAGACTCGGGTCTGCCCGTTCAGCCAGTGACCTCGCAATGGCGGCAATCGTTCTCGGTGCCAGAATGGCCCCCAGCGCGCGATCGCCGGCTGTTATCTCGACCGGCCGGTCGAGATCGCACAGCGAATCATCGAGCAGAAGGGTGAAGGGCCCAGCCTCGGGTGGGGCCCCAATGGAAAAATGCTGACCGTCGCGAGTGGCGACGACGCGCACGCGCTCCGTCGGCGACTCCGCGCGCAGCCAGTAGAAGCGCGGATGGGTCGCATCGTCCTGGAGCCACACGATCGTGTCGGGGTGAGTTCGACGCACGAACCGCGCCATCCATGCAATCGCAGAAGCATCCTCGCGGTCCATCCAGTGCCCCTTTCCCTCGTGGATGTCGACGAGGTGCGGGTAGCCACCAGGGTCAGCTGCGGCGAGGTCCGCGAGCAGAACCTTCCACTGCTGCGCGACCTTGTTGCGATCAAACGGCGCATCGTTGGCACCCATGTGCAGCGCGAACGGGAGGTTTCGCAAGCCGTCGGGCTTCGTCTCATTGGGATGACCAGCCATCATTGCAACAGCGGCGAATCGGTCCGCCATGCGTGGAGCGAGTTGGTAGACGCCGTCGCCGCCGGCGCTGTAGCCAAGGAGGTACACACGGTTTGGGTCGACGCCGTGCACGATCACCATGTCTTCGATGAGCCGTGAGAAGAGCGCGTCGATGTGAGCCTGATGCCAGAGGTTCCATGTATCGGTGGGCGCGCGCGGTGCCACATAGATCCCTTCCGCTGGTTCGTAGAGTTTCTGCTGATTGAGCCACTGTCGGTCGTTGACTTCCTTGGGCGCGCCACCGCCGCCGTGCATTGAAATGAAGAGGCAGTGGCCCCCCTTGGGCTCTTTGCCGTATGCCTTGAACCAGATCGGCATTGTGACACCGCCGGCAACGATGGCACCGGACTCGAGTTCCTTCGTCCGAGATGGCCTTTCGAGAACCACCAGTCGTTTCCACAGGAGCGCCTTCGCGGCCGCCGCATCTTCGCGGGTGAGCGGGATCATCGCGAACGGTTGGTCAATGGCCTCGACGGGCGCATGGTTCAGGAGGAACTTCTCGAGCGAGGCGAGGGCGTCACCTGAACTCGCCACGCGCAGCTCGATGACGCGGGTGTCGGCGGCGACTGTCGCGCTCGCCCCTTCCGCGCCTGGCGTCGTGACGCTCACTTGGGCGCCAAGAGGAAGGATCGCCGTGAGGTGATCGTTGGCGTCGAATCCCTCGTTGCGCGTGACGCCCTCGAAGACCACTGTCCCACTGGCGTTCTTGACCGTGATCGGCCTCGCGACGCGACCCGACGATCCCACGACGCGAATCCGCACGGGCGCCATGCCGTCGGGGACCTTGGCGAGCGCGTTCGTGTAGCGGTCTGTGACATTGACCGCCCGCACACGGCCGTCGTCGGGCTCGCCAGGCTCGCGCCACGCGGTCGGGAACTCGAGCGGCGAGTCGTTCCATGTGACCGCGTAGATCGCGTGCATGGGCTCGTCGCGCTTGGCCGTCGCCGCGCGCTCGGCGAACCACCCCTTGTCGAGATCGTCTCCGGTGGCTTCGGCCGCTCCCGTGAAGTGCCATGAGCCGTCCCAGACTTCGACCCACGAGTGATTGCCGCTTCCGTCGTTCCACATGGGAATCCCAGCGAAACGAGCCGGAATCCCTACAGATCGGCAGGCATCGATGAGCAGAATCGAGAGGCCAGTACACGAGGCGAGCCCCGACTCGATCGACTCGCGCGGGCTTTGGTCGGCGCGCTTTCGCTTGGTGGAGTACTTGACACCGACAAGCGGAAAGAGTTCGCGGTTGATTTTCGCGGCGGCAAGTCCCGGCGACGAAACGCCATCAATGATCTTCAGGCACTTCTCGCGCAGGAGTGAGCGCCACTCGTCGCGAGGCTCGTCGATGCAGGCGTAGGGGAGGATGGCGTCTCGGAAGAGCGACTCGTCCACCTGCGCGTGCCAGGGCGCTTTCTGCCACGCCTCGTGCGCCTGCGCAGCGTTGGCCAGCAGCGCGTCGGCGCTCATTCGCGACAAGTCTTCGTGCGGCATGTGTTCGATGAGCCAGCGCATGGAAGCCCGTTCGGCTTCGGGTGCCTGCGAAATCGCGCGCTCAAGTTGTGGCCGATTGGACCCAGCGGCCTTCAGTGCATCATCGAGGTCTCGCGCGGCAAGGCCTGCCGCGAGCATGCAGCCGAGCAGCCATCGTGGGTTCATTTACTCACGATAGGCGATCGCGGACTCGATCGTGATCCGTTGGCCAATGCGGAACTGGCCGATGAACACGATGACGAGAATGACGCCGATGGCCGCGAGGGCCGGCCACAGCGGGGCCGTCGCCCGCGCCCCTTGGGCGACCTGCGCGGTCGCGTAGAGGATCTGGCAGAACAACCCGAGCATGACGGCTCCGGTCAGGGCGAGCATCACGCTCACTTCAGTGACGACTCGCTCGCGGCCCTGCGGTGGCAGGGCCATGAACTGCGCCTTCCGCGGAATGTTGACGATCGATGGCCAGCGGTGAAACAGCACGGGAAGGGCCGCAGCGATCCCCGCGAGCAGGAATGCGAGGGCTGTGCCGATGGCCGGCATGAGAAACCAGTTGAACGCGGTCGTCGGGTCCCAGCGGTCGGGAGCGCCATGGATGTCGAAGTGCGCCGGGAATCGTGCGGGCAAATGCGGGTAGAGGATGCCGGCTTCGACCCACATCGCCACGAAGGCGAGCGCGAACAGGCCGAAGGAGATTGCCCGCGCCATCAGGCTAGGGTAGATGCTTCGCCACCCACGCTGCCTCGGTCAAGCAGGTCTCGACCGCGGGCAGGAGCCAGTTGTCCTGATTGGCGAACCAGAGCCGGTTCATCAGCGGCGCACGCAGATCGCTGCAGAGGTCGCCCGAGTACGCGCCCGGTGGCGCCCAGGGCATTGCGTGACCCCAGCGAGCCATCCGAATCGACGCGACATCCGATTCGCCAACGCCGACGAGCGCAAGAAGGCGACGAATCTGTGGAGCCGCGATCGTCGCGTAGTTGTGAAGGGAGTCCTCGTTGATGATGGTGAATCGCGCGGTGTGCCATGGCAGCGGCCAATACAGCGTGAGCACATCGGCGTGCGCATGCGGCGTCGCCACGGCGAACGCGCCATCGAGCGCGTCAGTGATGCGGCGGTCCATCTCGAAGGCTTCGTCGTTCATCGGGAACGAGTCGTCGTGGATGGAGAAGATGTCATAGAACTCCTCGTGCACGCGCCGCGTCAGGAGCACATTCACGACGACATACGGGACGCTGTGGACGCGCTGCGTGGCCTCGTACTTCACTGGGTCGAGCGCGTTGAGGCCCGGGATCATGTGCTGCAGGATGTGCTTGCTGCCGGTGTAGACCGCGTGATTGGCGCCCAGGGTGTGAGTCTCTCCTCCGGGGCCGCGCCAGGCGATGGCGACTCCCTGAGGATCGAACCGGATTGTGGTCGCGGTGCAACCGGCCCGCAGCCGATCCTGTCCACTCGACCGCGAACCGACGCGGCTGAGGTCGTTCCAGAAGAGGGTGGCAAGTCCCGCGTTGCCTCCGGGAAGGACGATTCGTCCGTACTCCTCGGCGGCCACGAAGTTCCAGCCGGCGGCTGCGGAGAGTTCGTCCCACCCCACGCCGAAGCTGGAGTAGCAGTAGGCCTGGATCGCCTTCGCCAGAAGCGCCGGGACTGGCGACTTGCACACGCCCGCGATGGACTCGTGGAAGGTCATCGTGTCGAGCGCGCGCACGAGTGCGCGCGAGGCATCGTCGGTCCACGGGATTTCCGGGTACTCGACCTCGGCGTAGTGAGTGACCGCGTCTCGGTACCGCGCAAGCGCTGCGAGCTCTTCGGCCGTGCATCCCCTGCAGAGGTCGTCCACGAGTTGGTTGTCGTACTCGACGCGGAAGCCCGTCCCCTCGTCGATGCGTGCCTCTGTGTAGACCCCAATCGACGAGTAGAGACGGTCGAGTTCGCTGCCCTCGTCGGTGACCATGAAGTACGCGCTGCCGAGCGAGTAGGGGACTCGCTCCCACGACTCTCCCATCGCGTTGCCACCGAAGCGATCACGGAGGTCGAAGAGCACCCAGTCGCGGTCGCGCAAGTTGTGGGCGCAGGCAAGGCCAGAGAGACCACCGCCGATGATCGCGACATCGACATGCTCGTCGAGCGCCGACCACTCTGGTGGTGACTCGGGTGCGTGGAATGGGATGGAGTTGCCGGAGAAGGAGTCCCCGAGCCACGACGGATGGAAGGGGAGGCCGTCAACGACCATCGCCGGGCCGTTGCGCGCGATGGCGAGGATCGGCTTCGTCGCGCTGTTCGGGATCCACAGCGGACGACGCGAGAGTGGGGGAGGCATGCCCCACGCCTTCGAGAACGACCCCGATGCCAGGAGGCCACCGACGGCCGCGAGCCCCGCGCCGAGGAACGAGCGTCGTGGGATCCGCGAAGGCATGTTCCCAATCCTAAGCCGAGTTCGCGCGCATTCCAGTCGCGCAGTGACGGTCTGTCATCAATGCGAGTGTGGCGGCGGCGGCACTTGGCTGTCGATCAGCCAGACGGCGACGCCCGTCAGCAGTACGACGAACCCTGCAAGTCGGCACGCGCGCGAGATCGCAAAGGCGCGCATGAACTGCCTTGGGAATCCCGCCCGCGAATACGCGCGATGCGCGCGCGCGGTCGTGACGATCGCGTGGAAGAACAGCACCGCGAGCGCTCCGAGTGTCGCCGGAACCATGAGCGAGCGATCCACCATCACGCAGCCCACAAAGATGAGGCCAATGGCCAGCGGCACCACGAGATTGAGGAGCGACCCCGAGGCGGCGATCCCGACCAGCGTTGCTCGATCCTCCGTACCAAGGTGGGAAAGCGCGCGGCGGCCGAAATGCGCCGCGGTGACGATTCCCGCAAAAAAGAATCCCATGGCGACGAGGAACAGTTCCTTCATGGGGAGATCCTACGGGGCAGAGAGCAACTGACGGGCAAGTGTTTCGATGCGAGCGCTGAGTCTTGAGATGCGATCGGCCTCGTGCGGCGCGCGTTCGATGAGGACCTCGCGAGCTTGCTCTGCCGTCGCCTTCGCCGAAATCGGATCGCCGCGGAGCGCGTGGAGGCGGGAGATCAGGTCGAGTGCGTCAGAGTGGCGGAGTGGAAACCCGCCGTCGACGCGAAGTCCGTCCGCCGCTGCGCGTGCTGTGGCGAGTGCTTCGGCGAGCGGCACGGCGTCGGAAATCGTGGCGTCCATCTCCGGCATGCGCTCGCCGGTGGCCGCTGCACACAGAAGCGAGGCGAGCTCGAACTGCGCGCCGGTGACCGTGGAGTGATTGGCGCCGTAGCGTGGAGTGAGCAGCGCAATCGCTCGTCGGAGCTGCGCGATGGCAAGGTCGCTCCGCCCAGCCGCGAACTCGATCTCAGCGAGGAGTTTCACTCCCATGCCAACTCGCCATCCCTCGCCCGCCGACTCCGGGTGGGCTCGGATCGTGACCTTGATGAACTCATCGACTAGGGTCCGGGCTTTGTCGTGGCGTTGCGCCTTCACGAGGGTTCCGGCGTGGGAGAAGAGCGCGCGAGAGAGAAGTTCCTCCGCGGGGGGGCCCAGAAGCCGAAAGCGCTTGATCGATTCCTCGGCGTGAACGCAGGCGCCGTCGATGTCGCCGAGGCCCGCGTGCGTCGCGGCCAGATGCAGCAGCGTTCGCGCGATGAGGGGGTCCGTGTCATCGAGACTTGCCTTCCGGATCTGAAGCGACTCCGTGTAGGCCGCCTTCGCGTCGTCGTATCGGCGCAGGAAGTAGAGCGCGCGCCCGAGGTTGTAGAGCGAGTCGGCGAGGTGGAGTCGCTCGGCATTGCCTCCCGAGTCGGCGCGCGCGCGGCGGTACGCGATCGCCGGAACGAGATTGCGCACGGCGCCCTCGAAGTCTGTGAGCGAAATCATCACGCCTCCCACGGTCGCGCGCAGGTCGTTGGCGATGTCGGGCTGGTCGGCGAGTTTGTCAGTCGTTTGCCGTTCAACATCAGCGAGGTAGTCCTTCATGGTCACGCTCGCGTTGGCTTGCTCGCCCGAGACATCGGAGCCCCGCAGCGATGAATGCAGCACATCGAGCGTGCTCTGAGCGCGCTGTTGCTGGTGGAGGGCGTCCTTCCAGAGATAGGTCATCGCGACGCCGAAGGCGATGAGGCCGATGGCGAGCGCACACCCCGCTCCGACCGCGATCCGGTGCCGCCGAACGAACTTCTCAATGCGGTAGGCCGTGCTCGGAGGTCCGGCGAGCACGGCTTCGCCGGCGAGGAAGCGGCGAAGGTCAGCCGCGAGCGCGCTTGTGCTCTCGTAGCGACGCGCGCGATCCTTCTCAAGGCAGTGCATGACGATCCAGTCGAGGTCGCGTCGCAATTGACGCGAGAGCGACCGCTCGTCGGTCGCTCGCTGCTTTGTGAGGGCCGTCCGATCAGCTGGGGGGAGCCCAGCAAGCCGCGCGCTCGGTCGCGCCGGCTCGGTTTCAAGAAGCGTCTTGTGGAGCGCGGCGAGACCGGACTTTCGGATGGTTTCAGAGTCGATGGGGGTTCGTCCGACCAGTAACTCGTAGAGAATCACCCCCAGCGAGTACACATCGCTGCGCGTATCGATGTCGATCGTGCCGCCCTCGGCCTGCTCGGGGCTCATATAGACCGGCGTGCCGACGAACTGACCGAACTGTGTATCGGTTGGCCGCTCGGCCTGCTGGCGCGAGACGGCCTTGGCGATGCCGAAATCGATGACCTTTGGCGTCATCCCCTGATCGGTCTCGCCGACGACGATGTTGCCTGGCTTCAGATCGCGGTGCACGACACCCTTCATGTGGGCGTGGTGGACCGCGTCGCAAATGCGCGCGAGGAGGTCGAGTCGCGCTCGGATGGTGAGGTTGCGCTTGTCGCAGAACGCAGTGAGGGGTTCGCCGGGCGCGAACTCCATCGCGAAGTACGGTTGACCATCGGGCGTCGTCCCCGCGTCGAAGACTTTCGCCAGCCCCGGATGATCCATCATCGCCAGCGCCTGTTGCTCGGCCTCGAATCGCGCGCGCATCGAAGCCGAGGCCAGCGCGAGCTTCAGGACCTTGAGAGCGACGCGGCGCTTGACTGGCTCGGTCTGCTCGGCGAGATAGACAACGCCGAAGCCCCCTTCGCCGAGTTGCGACACGATCTTGTAGCGACCGCGCTGCGGTGGTAGCCCCGGCTCGCCCGCGTCTTCGATGGATGCTCCGACCCAGGACTTTGAGTCCATATCGGCATCGCGTTCGGCGGTGCGCTGGGTCTGACCCTTCCCGGGGGCCACCGTGGGCTCAAGCCCGGGCCCCTCGGTTGCTCCCCCGACGCTTCCGAGCGGAATCGTCCGATCCGCGTCGTCGGGAACTGCCATTGGGGGAATGGTAGGAGTTGGCTTGGACCGCGCTGCAGGGCCCTTTGGGTGCCCGTGGCACTCGGTCGACCGTGGGCGCGGTCCATTTTCTGCGGTTGAGGACGCAATCTCCTTGCAGCGGAGTCCGGTAGATGTATGGTGGAGCAGGACAAAGGAGCTCGTCATGGCCGTGAACATTCGAATCGTGGCGTCTGTCGTGGTTGGTACTTGTGCTTTCGCGGCATGGGCTGGTCCAGAGTTTGACGAGGGTGGAACCGACGCTGGAAACACGCCTCCGACCTCCAAGGCCGTTTCGTCCTCCTCGGGTGCCAGCGTCACGACGGTGCGCGGCAAGACGACGGGAACCGCGCTCCTCGGGGGTGCGGATGCGGTCGATCTGTACCGCATCAAGATTGGGTCGGATCCGTTTGCCTTCAAAGTGGACATGAACATGATTGCCGGTGGTTCACCGAGCTGGGGCGCGCGACTGGTCCTGTTTAGAAAGGTCGTGGTGGCGTGCCAAGCGGCGACAGGGGTACCCGTCTATTACGACTTTGCGAGGCCAATCGCTACCTCAGTAAAGAAGAGTCCAGCGGCCTCCTATCCGGTGCTCGACGGGTCCGTGGTGTGCGTTGGTGACACCTCCGGCAATCGGCTCGGGAACTACCTCACGGCCAACACCGAGTACTACCTGGCCGTCTGCGGCGCCAACGAGTATCCGCAGGGCATCCGCGAGGACTGCGGCGCCGGGTCGATCAAGACATTTTTCCAAGGGTCGACGGGCTTCGGCCAGTACCTGGCCTCAAGCGAGGACGCTGGGTACCACTTGACGACTTGGAACGGCGGAGGCGTCACAGGCGGCGAGTATGGAATGGGAACCGGCGGAATCAATGCGGTTGCTGCGAGCAGTTGCTCAAGCGCAATGACGATTGTCGGTTCGGACGCCGCGGTTCCATTCGACTACGCCGTGGCTCCTCAAGTGGATCTCCCGGGAGTGTCGTGTGCTCCAACCTGGCGCGCGGACCGGCAGTTCTTCTATGTTTGGGAGCCGCAGTGCACGGGAACCGCCACGGTGAGAAGTTGCGGTCTGTCGCTCGTCGACACCGCGCTTGAAGTCTTCGCGATCGATCCGTGCAACCCCGATCCATGTGCTGCGGCCTCGACATCGTCGATCGCGTGCAATGACCAATGCGGGTCGGCGAACGCCTCAGTTGTCACTTTCGCCATCACGGCCGGCAGGAGTTATCTCGTGTGGATGCCGCGAGTATCGCTGTTCGGGACAGGCACGACCGGCACTGTGCAGTTCACCTGCGCGTCGGCGCCGCCATCGGGTGATGTCAACGGCGACGGCGTCGTGAATGCGATCGACCTCTCCATCATGCTCGGCCA
>SYGQ01000107.1 GCA_005799475.1 Planctomycetia bacterium
CGAGACATCACTCTCGTGCGACCAGACCGCGTTCATCGGCTCGACATTGCCGACGAACATCTGGTTGAGCGCGGAGTAGAACGCATCACTCGCGGCACGGACCCCCGCAGTGTCTGCGTCGGAAGGCGGGCAGCAGACGGCGCCCCCAGCACCAGCGCCGCACTGCAGTGAACTGCAGCACCCAGAGAGCGAAGTCCCAAGGGAGAGCGCAACGACTGCGGCGATCGATCGGTGGGTCATGGCACGAATCGTAACGACCACCGATGTGGGCGCCGCCACTACTCCCGCAAATGCCTCCACCACGCTCCCAAGCCCTCGCCGTTTCGAACCGCGGTGAGCGCGATCCGCACTTCCTCCGCCTTGAACACCGCGCTGCCCCCGATGGCTTCGACCTCCCGCTCAAGGTCCTCGAAGAGCGCGCAGATTTCCGGCGGCGCGTCGAATCGTGCCGTTGCGCGGTCCTCACGACCAACTTCATCGGACGCTTCCGCGACCCATCTTGCCCTCGCATTGAATCCAGCAGCCTGCGCGTGCCACAGGCGTGCCGTGAGCGTCAGGGTGTGCGTTGAGCCGAGCGCGCGCGTGTTGTCAGCAACAAGTGCCGCTCCCGTGGCCTCCAATGCCCGCCACTTCGCCGCCAACTCCCGGTCGAGGAGCCTCGGCGTCCCGACGCTCTCTCCCGCATCCTGATTCGCCCGACCCTCCACAGCGGCCGCTACTTCGAACTGCAGAAAACGCGTCCGCACACGAAGCAGGTCAGGATCGTCGGCGCTGCGTTGAAGCGAAAGTTCGGCTATGAGCGCCGGATAGTCAGCAAGGATTCCGACCCAGTTCTGGAGTTCTGCTTTGCGGAACCGATAGCGCCATCGGAGCGGGTCATCCCTCGGGAGCGTCGCCACCAACTCGGCAACCAGTTGGTGGAACGACCTCATCGCCGTCGGGTCATCGTTGCCTTCGCGCCCGGGCCAAGCGATGGGCTGACCCGACAACTCGACGGCGGCGCGGATTGCCGCGGGGTCTTCAAGTTCTCCAAGCGCCGCGAACTCGTCGAGCGCGTCCGCGTAGGGCGCTATTGCAGCCAACACTTCCTGCTGCGACTGAATGAGGGAGCTCAGGTACAGCGCGGCCGCCTGCGCAGCACCCAATTGCACGAGAAGCCGCGCCCGAAGGAGTCGGATCTCGTCTCCCTGACCCGATCGCGCGAGTTCATTGAGCGCCGGTTCGAGGAGTGCGATGGCTTTCGCCGGTTGCTCGAGTTCAACATACGCCTTCGAGAGTGTGCGTGCGATCTCGCCGGTGACGAGGTTGCTGTGATCGGAGAGGTCAGCGAAGTACGCCGCTGCCGCAGCATCGATGGCCTCCACCATGAGTTGTCGATCCCGCCCCCGGGCCACGCCGGGGCTGATGCCACGCAGCACATTCGCAAGCACCGTGTTGACCTCGCGGGCTTGATCGATTGCCGTCTGCGCCAACAGCGCACTGCGTTCCGAATGGATCGCTCTGGATTGCGCGAGAGCGGTGATGACGCCAAGTGCAAGGATGGCGAGCACGATGGCGATCGCCGCCCACGGATTGCGTCGAACGAGGCGCGCGACGACATAGGTGCGGCTTGCCACGCGCGCAGACACCGGCTCGCGCCTGAGCCAGCGCCGGATGTCCACTGCGAGCGCCTCTGCGCTCTGGTAGCGCAGACTCGGCTCGGGCATTGTCGCCTTTGCAATGATCGCGTCGATGTCGCCACGCAGTGCCCGTGTGTGCGCGGCCACGCCGTCGAACCCGCGCGCCTGCGCAGCGCGCTGGCGCGACACGAGAGCACGATCGAGAAGATTCGCAGCGGCAACAGCGCAGGACGCGAGCGCTCTGATCCCTGTCGCGGTTGAACCGTTCTCCCTCGGCGTGGGTCGGATGCCCGTCACAAGCTCGTCGAGAATGATTCCAAGCGAGTACACATCGCTTCGTGCATCGGGTCCCGCCCCGAAGTCAATCTGCTCGGGTGCCATGTACGCGCGCGTGCCGAGCCGACGACGGTCTTGGTCGAGCGTTTGGGTGTCCCCGCCATCCTGCTCGAGCGCGCACGCAATCCCGAAGTCGATGATTCGTGGCTCCGGCGGGCGGTTGACCACGAGAATGTTCCCGGGCTTGAGATCGCGATGCACGATCCCCTGCACATGCGCGGCCTGCACGCCGTCGCACACTCGAGCGAACAGGGACAGCCGTTCGCGCAGGCCCACCGCAGCATCGTCGCATGCTGTGGTGAGAGAGGCTCCCTCGAGGAGCGGCATGGAGAACCAGGGCCGACCGTCCTCGGTCACACCAGAGTCAAGGATGGGGACCACGATGGGATGGTCGATGCGGCTGAGCGCACGCTGTTCGCGAGCGAACCGAGCGATGATCGCCTTCGTCTCAAGTCCTCGCTTGAGGATCTTGATCGCGATCCTGCGCGAAATCGGCGGATCTTGAATAGCCACGAACACTTCGCCGTACGCACCCTCGCCCAGACGACCGACGATGGTCGCGGTGCCGACCCGCGCCGCACCGCCGTCGATCGCCTGCTGTACATCCTTCCCGATGTCAGCGAGAGCGCGATCGAGCCGCGAGAGTCGAAGGCCCTTCGCGGAAGCAAAGAGCGGGTCGCTTGGGTTGTCACCCCCTCCTGCGTCGTCACCTCGTGCGTCCTCACCGCCGGTGATGCGAAGCGGTCTGGGCTGGGGCTCAGGCTGCGTCATGATCGTGGTGCTTCGCGTCGATGTGTCGCGCGAGTTCCGCCCGTCCGATTTCGAGGTCGCGGTAGGCCGTCCGATCGCTGATCCCAATGAGTTCTGCCGTGCGGCTTAGGTCGATGCCGCCGACGAGGTGAAGCGTGACCACTTCCATCGCTCGTGGATGCGTCTGCGCAACAACCAACATTGCGGCAATGAGCTCGTCGCGGTCGGTGGCTGCATTCCGAGTCGCGATCGGACCCTCGGGACGCCGCGGTCCGGTCGTGTCTGCCTCACTCGTCGTGGTCGCCGCGTCGAGGCTCAGTGTCTTCTTGCGACCGCCACG
>SYGQ01000012.1 GCA_005799475.1 Planctomycetia bacterium
GATGAAGCGGAGCGCCGCGCCGTGGTCGATGCCGAGTCGGCGCGTGCCGCTGCCGAAGCAGCCGCGCGGACCGCGGCCGAAGCCGACGCCACGCGTCGTGCCGCAGAACAAGAGACGGAACGCCTCGCCGCTGCCGCGAGTGCCGTTGCCGAAGCCGAAGCCGCCGCGAAAGCCGAGTCAGAGCGACGCGCCAAAGATCCTCTCTGGTACCTCACGCCGACCTCGCGAAAGATGGTGGATCGAAGCGCCGAGCAACTCGCACGGACAACCGACGCGGCCACCGTCGCTCAACTTGTGCGCGGGTATGAGTCCAGATTGCCGTCTGTGAAGGATGACCTAAGGCCCGCCATCGAAGCCATGCTCACGAACGCCAAGAAGCGACTCACCGAACTCAGCCCCGCTGCGGTCGACGCGCCGCAATGACGGCCGAACAAGGACGGGCTGGCGCCGATGGAACTTGACGACAATGTTTGCCTTTGCATGCGCGTGAGCTTGCGCAAGGTTGCGTCGCATCTCGAAGTGCAGCGCCCCGTTGTGGCGAGCCAACTTTCAGAGTGCTTCGGGGCTGGCACTGGGTGCGGATGGTGCGTACCCACCCTCGAAGCTCTGCACCGGCGTTTCGCGAATGGAGAAACAATCGCGTGCCATCTTGACTCTGCGGCATACGCGGAAGCTCGCGCCCAGTACAAGGAACAAAAGAAGCTCGCCAGGGAGCTCGCGGCACGCGAGACTCCATCCGGCCCAGTTGATTCTGAGACTGAGTCTCAATAGCATCCGCCAATGGCTGACGGCACCCAGGTTCGCATCCCCCTGAGCCAACTCGCGCGGGGCCAACGAGCGGTCGTTGAGTGCGCCGCGCTCGACGCGTTGCCGATCGATCACAAATGCCTGCTCGCCGCCATGGGACTTGGGGAGTCATGCCAGGTTCGAGTCTGCCGCCCCGGAAGTCCGTGCATCGTGCAGGTCGACCAGACGAGACTCGGACTCCCACGCAGCCTCGCCGACAAGATCTTCGTCACGCCACTCGACGGCGGCACATGACGCCGCGCGCGGTGACTTCGCGTGTGCCGCGGATCGCCCTCTTGGGCAACCCCAACACGGGAAAGAGCACGCTCTACAACCGTCTGTGCGGGCTCCGCACGAAGACCGCGAACTTCCCTGGGAGTACGACCGAACATCAGGTCGGGCGCTGTGCCATCGGGCCCGGCGCTGACGCCGAGATCATCGACCTTCCGGGGATCTACAGCCTTGTGCTCGAGATCCCCGAGAGTCGCCTGTGCCGCGACTGTCTCGAAGGCAAGATCGGCGACGGCCGACCCGACGCGGCGCTCGTCGTCCTCGACGCGAACAATCTCCCGCGCCACCTCCAGTTCGCCGCCAGTGCGCTGCGGCGTGGAATCCCAACAGTCGTAGCCATCAACATGATCGACACCGCGAAACGCCGCGGACTCTCACTTGACGAGCACGCGGCATCGATGGAGCTTGGGGTTCCTGTCGTTGCCGTCTCCGCGCGCTCGGGGGAGGGAATCGATCGACTGCGCGAAGCGTTGGCTGGGGTGACCGCTCCAGACGCGGCGCGCCCTCTGCCTCGACTCCCCCTCCCCGACACCGAAATCGGATCGAGCGCTGCCGTCCGCTGGGCTGCTGAAGTGTTCGGCACGATCGCGTCTCATCCCCGAACCGACGACGAGGACGGGCGCACACTCCGCGACCGCCTCGACGACGCCTTCACACATCCCGTGGCCGGAATTCTTGTGTTTGCCGTCGCCATGGTGTGCCTCTTCGCGGCGATCTACTGGCTCGCACAATTCCCGATGGATGCCGTCGATGGCACCTTTGCGTGGCTCGCCTCGGGCGTCGAGGCGATCGTCCCGCCCGGCGTGCTTCAGGATCTCCTTGTCCACGGCGTCGTCGGCGGTGTCGCCGCAACCGTCGTGTTTCTCCCGCAGATCGTGCTCCTCTTCTTTCTGCTGTCACTTCTTGAGGATTCGGGCTACCTCGCGCGCGCCGCGTTTGCGGTCGATCGAGTGATGCGCCGCGTCGGGCTTCCCGGGCAAGCGTTCATGCCGCTCCTGTCGGCTCACGCGTGCGCGCTCCCAGCGATCATGTCGACCCGTCTGATCCCGAACCCGCGCGACAGGCTCGCCACGATCCTCGTGTGTCCGTTCATGAGTTGCAGCGCGCGTGTCCCGGTGTATGTGCTCCTCATCAGTCTGCTCTTTGTCGGTGAACCACTCCTCGCGGGTCTCGCGTTCACAGGCTGCTATGCGCTGGGCGCGATCGCCGCGCTCGGCACCGCGAAAATCCTCCGCGTCACGACGCTCAGGGGACCGTCGACGCCGATGGTGCTGGAACTGCCCGAGTACCGACTTCCGAGCGTGCGCACCGCCGTCGGCGTGGCCATTGAACGGGGACTGCTCTTCCTGCGCAGCGCCGGAAGCGTGATCTTGTCCATCGCCATCGTGATGTGGTGGCTCAGTGCGTACCCGAAGGCCGAGGCGGATCCGAGGAGCGAGTCGTTGCGCCAGCAAGCCGCGGCGCACTCTGCGACGGATCCATCTCGCGCTGAAGGACTCGAAGGAGAAGCGACACGCCTTGATGCACGCCGACAGCAGGCCGAGTCGTTCGCCGGAAGGCTTGGGTCGGCCTTCGAGCCGATCTTCGCACCCATCGGACTGGATCGGCAGTTGACGGTCGCCGTGCTCACGAGTTTCCTCGCGCGCGAAGTGTTCACGACGACGGTGTTCGTCCTCGCAGGTGCGGGAGACGACGCCCGCGTCGATCAGCCATCGAC
The DNA here is from genome assembly GCA_005799475.1 of Planctomycetia bacterium. Lineage (GTDB taxonomy): Bacteria > Planctomycetota > Phycisphaerae > Phycisphaerales > SM1A02 > F1-60-MAGs104. The sequence continues at coordinate 2,795 of SYGQ01000012.1, forward strand.
GCTCGACGCCCTCAAACACTCGCAGCGCGATGACGGGACACCGGTCTTCACGACGGCCACAGCGGCGTCCCTTCTGGTGTTCTATGTCCTCGCGATGCAGTGCCTGCCGACGCTCGTCGTCGTCGCGCGCGAGACCGGCTCGTGGCGCTGGCCTCTGGCGCAATTGGCGTACATGTCGCTGCTGGCGTACTTCGCCGCGTGGCTGACTTTCAGGTGCCTCGCGTGAACGAGAGCCCATTCCCGATCGGTGACTGGCAGTTCTGGGTCGCCTCGCTTGCCGTGCTCGGTGCACTCGCGGTCCTCATCAAGCCGCTTGTCGCCCGCCGCCGTCGCACGCGTGCGTGCCCGAACTGCACGGACTCCGGTGGTTCGCCCGGTGCCCCACGGAGAGCCGATCTCACTGTCGAAGGGGCGCGGCCGAAGTCGCCAACGAATCCGCGCTAGAAACGCTTGTGCGCTGGGCGTTCTTCGGCCACCCGGAATCCCATGATGGCCCGAACGAGCGCAAGGTCGCTCGCTGAAGTGACCTTGATGTTGCGCGCCTCCCCGTCGACCACGAGGACCCGTTCGCCGAGCCTCTCGACGAGCATGGCATCATCGGTCGCGCCAGTGAGATCCCCTGCCGAGTAGGCGCGACGAAGCAGCGATGCCTCGAAAACCTGCGGTGTCTGCGCGGCCACGAGGCGTGCACGCGGCACGGTCTCGACCACTCGACGGCCCGACACCCCCTCGCGACCAGCCTCGCCGAGGATCGCGTCGGCCACTGCGTCATCAGGGGCGGCCGTGAAGGTTTCGTCGGTCACTCGCTTGATGGTCGCGTGGATGGGTTCTCCGGGAATGACCGCCGCGGCGACCTGTGCGGCATCGAAGAGACGCGCCAAGAGCTCCTGGCTCACGCCGGGCCGCGCCGCGTCATGCACAGCGACATGTGTGGCATCGGTTGGTACCGCCTCGAGCGCATTTTTCACGCTTTCCCAGCGCTCCTTGCGACCGCCGGCCACGATGACGGCACCGTGGAATCCCAACTGCGCCCCGTACCGGCTTCGAAACTCCTCGAGACTCTCGGGCGGCGCGGCCACGATGATGCGCACGACCTCTTCGCGCTTGGTGAAGGCCTCGACGGTCCGAAGGAGCAGTGGGCGTCCGCCGAGGTCCTGCCCAAGCTTGTCGCTTCCAAACCTCGAGGACAGGCCCGCCGCTGGAATGATGACCGCAACGCGCATCTGGCTCATGTCGTCGACTCCTTGGATGGTGTGACCATCCCCTTCAGACTCTCTGAAATCGCGTGCTCGTGCACCCGCATGCTCACCCGGTCGAGTCGTTCCTTCGCGTTCTGGAAGGCATCGGCATCGAGTGTGGGATCGCTCCTCGTTGCGAGCCCGATGAACGACTCGACTTCGGCCATGGCGCGTTCCACCTCCCCGAGATAGTCCGCGTCGAGTTGGCCGCGCGTGCGCGCGAGTGCATCCGTGATCCACTTGAGATCGAGTCGCGAGTGGACCGCGAGATCCGCAGCGCGGTGGCGTGCCATGTCGGCACGGGCGTGCGTCACGCTGTCGCGCTCCATCGCCTCGACCTCCGATTCGGTGAGCCCGTAGGTCGGCACGACTTGCACGCCGGCTCGGCACCCACTTCGGCGCTCGATCGCCTCAACCTGAAGGACGCCATTGGCGTCGACGAGGAACTCAACCTCAATCTGCGGAATCCCTGCCGGCATCGGCGGGAGACCGCGCAGCGTGAATCGCGCAAGCGAGCGGCAGTCAGACACCATTTCCCGTTCGCCCTGCAGCACATGCATGTCGACCCCGGTCTGACCATCGACACTCGTCGAAAACATCTCCGTCGCGCGCGTTGGGATCGACGCGTTGCGGTGGATGAGCTTGGCCACGCCACCACCGATCGTCTCGAGCCCCAGCGAGAGCGGAATGACATCGAGGAGCAAGAGGTCGCTTCTGTGCCCGGCGAGGATCGATCCCTGCACCGCCGCGCCGAGCGCGACAACAAGATCTGGGTCGAGCGCCGTGTAGGGCTCAATGCCGAAGCGCTCGCGCACGGCCGCACGGACGATCGGCATGCGTGTCGAGCCGCCAACGAGGACAACGCGGTCCACGGCGACGCCGTGCGCGTCACGCAGGGCGCGGTCGCACGCTCGGATCGTCCGCTCGACGAAGGGCGCGGCGAGCCGCTCGAGTTCCTCCCGTGTGACCTCGCGCCGCAGCGTCACCGAGCCGAAGTCAATCGCCAGCGGGACCCGTGTCGACTCGCTGAGCGCGATCTTCGCGGCCTCCGCAAAGTCACGCACGGCCTGCCGCGCCGAGGGCGTGGCGAACGAATCCACGGAGACGCCGCACGACTGCGCGGCTTCGCGAAGCAGCGCCTGCGCCAACGAGTGGTCGATGTCGTCGCCCCCGAGGCGCGTGTCGCCCGCGGTCGCCAGCACCTCGAACACACTTCCGATCGCCTCGTCCGCACTCACACGGAGGATCGTGATGTCGAATGTCCCGCCGCCGAAGTCGAAGACCGCAATGACCTGCCCATGACGCCGCGTCGTGACCCCGTACGCCAGCGCGGCGGCTGTAGGCTCGTTGATGATCCGCGTGGGCTCGAGACCAGCCAGTCGAGCGGCGTCCCGCGTGGCCTGCCGTTGCCCGTCGTCGAAGTACGCGGGCACCGTGATGACCGCGCGCCTGACCTCGACGCCCAGCGCCGCCTCTGCCGACTCCTTGAGTTCACGAAGGATGCTTGCAGCGACCTCCTGCGGCAACACGCGTTGCGATCCCGTATCAATGGCGGCAAGGCCTCGCACCCCCTCGACCACCCGGTACTGCAGCCCCTCGACAGCATCGGCAGACTCTGCAAACGACCGTCCCATCAATCGTTTCGCGCTGACCACGGTCTCGTGCGGAAACTCGATCGCGCGTGCGCGCGCCTCCGCGCCAACGCTGACCGCAACCGCCCCGGCGTACCGCACCGCCGATGGCAACAGTCGGCCGCCCGCGCGCAGCGGCAGGACGCGCGGCCCCCGCTCGTCGCAGTACGCGACCAGCGAGTTCGTGGTGCCAAGGTCGATGCCCACGATCGGATCGCTCAATGCTCCGGCGGGCGTCATGCGTCGGGAGTCTACGACCGTTACCTGGACACTCCCATGAGTTGCCTCAGGTGTGAGATGGCGCGGTGACGGCGCACCGCGGCGCAGTTCGCCGTGCATCCGAGCCGATGGGCGGAGGCATCATCGCCGACACCGGTATCTGTCGACGCGTAGATCGCCTCGCGTTCGGCGTCGCTCAGCCGGGCCATCGCGTGCGCGAGCTGGTCCACGCGCTCATTGGGCTCGACGGAAGGCTGCGCCGTCGAGTCAAGGGACTGCACTTCGCATGCGTGAAGCTGGCCCCTCGAGGTGGCGCGGCGCAATCGATCCGACGCGAGTTGCGCCCGGTGTGCGCGCCGTTGGAGGGCGTGCCGCACGCAAACGACCAAGTAGGGCAGGCTCAATACGACTGCGGCGTCGCGGTGGTGTGGCTCAACACCCCCAAGCAAACGCGAGAACACCTCCTGCGTTGCGTCTTCCACTCGTGTCGGGTCGTGTCGATGGCGGAGGAGATCGAAGAGCTTTGCGGCATGGAGTCGGTACGCGACTTCGACCCGTGCTCGCCACGCACTCGATGTTCCAGAATCTGCCCCACGATCCATTGAATCACCTCGGAAAGTTCCGAGAAGCGTAGTGCGGTCGCGTCAGCGCTGGTGGCAATCACCCCGGACTTCACTCCAGTGTGTTTGTCAACCGGATGTCCACCGTGTGTGCCCACAGGGGACCGTCACCCGAACGACAGCGACGCATCTACTTCTGCGGCCCCGCCTCAGGAAGGCGGTCGATGGAGGGCTTGAATCGCGTGCGCGCGATGACCTCGAGGTACTCGACGACGGCGACGACGGAGGGTGCGCCCCCGGCCAATCGAAACTGACAGCGGCCTTCGTCCCAGGCAATGGCCACCGATGCCGTGGCCTCGTTCTTCTCGGTCTCCGACGACGACATTTCTGGACTGAGCCATCCCGCTTTCAACACGAGTTCGCGCACCGCTGCGCACTGCTCGGCGGTGAGCGGCGTGCTCCACGATGTCTTGAGCATGAGCGCGTCGCGCCCGCCCCCGTAGTGAAGCTTCCCGTCATCGATCCTGAAGTACTCGTAGCGGGCGTCGGTCGGATGCGTCATCCAAATCGCCATCGCGATGCCGCATGTGCCGAGTCGGCGAGGCGCGTCGGGCAACACGGTGCACCCGACAAGCAGGCTCGCGACACTCAGCACCGCAAGGGCGCGCCGCCGTGCACGCATCACGGAGAACCTGCGCGCGAGGGGGTGTACGGCGGTGCCTTGGTGAAGCCCGCGTACGGATCCGGACCGAAGTCGTACCGATGCGGGAGCGTGCGATCGGGTCCTCGATCGGCCTCCCACGCCAACTCACACAGGCCGCGAACAAGCGCGACCGCGTGCGGATCAGGTGGCTCCGCCACCTTGCATCGGCGCACGAACCACCAGTCGGTCCCGTCAGCATGGAACCAGAGCAGGTACACGAGCTCGTCGTTCTTGGGCACCACCATCCCCGGCCAGACATCAGGATCGGACGCCGCCGGATCGAGCCAGCCCTCGCGCCGGGCCATCTGCCACACGCCCTCGACCTGCTCGCGGTAGAGCCACCTCGTCGGCGCGCTTCGCGTGTCGAAGTCCAGACTCTCGCCCGAGTCGGCATGGAGGCTGCCGTCGGCGAGAAGCGTGAGTTTCCCCTGCCGAGCGTGCGCGGCGGACAGTCCCTTGGCCGCGGACCCCGTGAGAATGGTGACATCGATGGCAAAGTCCGTCGGCGCGCCCGTCGGCGTGATCTTGGTCTCGCGAATGTCCGCGCATCCGGCGACGGTCAGGGACGCGACGAGAAAGACGCCACGGATGATTCGATGCCGACGATCCATCGCGCGCAAGCGTAGCACTCGGGACTCTTCGAGGAGCCCTAGTACCTTCTCCGGCTCATGCGCACCAGCGTCAAGTGGATCAACGACTATCTCGCCTCGCCGGCGAGCGCCGCCGAGCAGGCTGAGGCGTTCACCGCCGTCGGATTTCCCTGTGAATCGGGAGAGGACCTCCCAAGCGGCGACCGCTGGCAAGAGGTCGAGACCACCAGCAACAGAGGCGACTGCCTTTGCCATCTAGGGCTCGCGCGCGAACTCGCCGCTGCCACGAAACGGACTGTGAAGGTGCCGTCGTCAACGGCGCCTCGCGGCTCCACCTCGGTCGACACCTCGGTGACCGTGACCAACCACGATCACGCGCGCTGCCCGCTCTACACCGCACGCGTGATCCGTGGGGTGACGGTCGGACCGAGCCCCGAGTGGCTGCGCGAACGGCTCCTTGCCATCGGCCAGATCCCACGCAACAATGTCGTCGACTGCAGCAACTTCGTCCTCTTTGAGTTGGGCCAGCCGACGCACGCATTCGACCTCGCGCGCCTCGATGGGGCGACGATCCAGGTTCGCGCGGCCACGAAGGGCGAGTCGTTCACACCACTGGGCGAATCGGCCAAGACGATCCGCCTTTCCGGCGGTGAACTCGTCATCGCCGACGCGAGCAA
>SYGQ01000108.1 GCA_005799475.1 Planctomycetia bacterium
CGGCGCAGATCGCCGTGCAGGCGGCGCTCACGGGGCACTTGGTGCTCTCGACGCTGCACACGAACGATGCGCCCAGCGCCGTCACACGGCTCACGAATCTCGGGGTCGAGCCCTTCTTGGTGGCCGCGAGTCTGCGCGGCGTGTTGGCACAGCGCCTCGTGCGCCGCAACTGTCCGCAGTGCAAGCAGTCCTATGTGCCTGACGCGGCCGATCGACTCAGCCTCGGCAAGTACGCCGATCAGGTCACTGAACTGTTCAAGGGCAAGGGCTGCCGCCGCTGCCACGAGCGCGGCTACGCGGGGCGTGTGGGCCTCTACGAACTCTTGGTTCCCGACGCGGACATTCTCGACGCCATCTCGGCGGGCAAGGACTTGAGCCAGATTCGGCGCATGCTCACAGACCGCGAGTTTGAAACCTTGTGGGATGACGGCATGCAGAAGGTGCTCGCCGGTCTCACGACACCTGAGGAGGTGCATGGTGCCTGCCGTCGCTGAAGCCCCGATTCCCCAGCGCTACGAGTGGCGCGCACGCCGCACGGATGGCTCGCAGCAGCGAGGCGTCATGGAGTCCGAGTCGCATGGCGAAGTCGTGCGCGAACTGCGCCGCCAAGGCATGGCGGTCGTGTCGATCTCATTGACCGATGCGGACGCGGCGCCGCAGGAGCGCGCAACCCCTGGCGACAAGGGCCTCTCGTCGCGATTCAAGCGCGACGAAGTTCTCGCGCTTTGCACGCAGCTCTCGGTGATGATGAAGACCGGTGTGTCGCTCGTCGAGGGACTCGAGACCTACGCCGCGCAGACGCAGAGCAAGGAAGCCGCGGCGGTCATTCGTCGCATCAAGGACGATGTCTGTGAGGGCGAGGATCTCTCGCTCGCGATGGCGAAGTGGCCGCGCGTCTTCCCGCCCGTGATGATCTCGCTGCTGAAGGCGGCCGAGGCCACGGGCATGATGGACCAGATGCTCGCGCGCATCTCCAAGGATCTCGCCAAGCAGCGCAAGTTCACACGGCAGGTCAAGGGCGCGATGGCCTACCCCGGCATCATGCTCTTTGTGGCCTTCGTGGCCGTTGCGGTCATCATGACCTTTGTACTGCCCAAGTTCCGACCGCTCTTCGCCGCGCAGGGCGATCGGCTTCCGCTCATCACGCAAGGGCTGATGGCGCTCGCTGACAGCATTCATGGTCATTGGGTCCTCTGGCTTGCGGGCCTCTCCGGTCTCGTCGTCGTCGGCGTGTGCTGGGCCCGCTCGAACCGGGGGCGCGCCCAACTGGACTGGCTGCGACTTCACACGCCGGTCGTCAAGCGAATGTTTCAGCAGCTCTATGTCGTGCGCTTCGCTGGCACGATGGGCACGCTGTTGGCTGCTGGCGTCAACCTCCTTGAGGTCATCAAGATTCTGCGGAGCGTGACGGGGAACTCGCAGTACGGCCCACTTTGGGACGAACTCGAGGAGCGCGTCAACCGCGGGCAGGACATGTCCGCCGCGTTTCTCAAGTCGGACCTCGTGCCTCGTCCGGTTTCAGCGATGATCAATGCCGGCGAGCGAAGCGGGCGGTTGTGCGAGACGCTCGATCACGCTGCGGCGTTCGCCGAGGAGGAACTGGACTCGGCCATCAAAGCGGCGACCAGCCTGATCGAACCGATCATGATTCTTGGAATGGGCGTTGTTGTGGGAGGGATTGCGGCGGCGATGCTGCTACCCATCTTTGGACTGAGCAAATCTATCCATACTTGATTCCGAGTGGACCTTCGGGACCGTCTCCCGCGTTCGCGCGGGAGCGGCGGAGTCAAGGAGGGGTGGAGTTTGATGCGGGGACGAGGCGCACGGCGACCGACAGTGCCGCCGTGCGCCCCCCCCGCGGCGCCGCGGCGACAACAACGGTCTCGCGCTTGAATCCATCCATCGTGACCACGACGGTGGCCGAAATGCTGTCGGGTCGCCACGCAACGGTTCCCCGGCACGGCGTTATCCCAATGGGCCTCCCGTCGACGGTGACCGCGGCGCCCACTGGATCCGAAGTGACCGCGATGGACTCCTCGAAAAGCGACGAAGCTCCCGCCTCGGCGTGGGGTCCCGGTGCCTCGCTGTTGAGTTGCCGACCCCCGAGCTGCTTCCACCAGCCGATGATGCGTTCGGGAGTCACAACGCCGGTCGCGACAAGGGCGACCGCCGCCACGAGCACGACAGAGAGAACGGGCACGATCCACCCGCTGCTGCGGCGGATCGCACGCTCCTCGATCACGCGGTGCGAACCACTCGCATCGCGCTGTGGCCCGCCACGCGATCGTGTGGCCGTTGGCGCCAAAGCGCCTTCATCTGACGCGAGCGCGAGCGCGTGGTCGCCGCGAAGCCACGACGAGAGCGCGGCAGCGACCTCGGTGGCATCGGCGTAGCGCGACTCGCGACTCCTTGCGAGGCACTGCGCGATGATCGCAGCCACGAACCCGTCGCAGTCTGGAAACGCCGTGCGGATGTCAGGCGGCGCGTCGTGGCAGACCATCCGGGCCGCCTCGGCCACGGGCAGCGCGCGGACATCGTGGGGGAAGGTTCCCGAAAGCAATTCGTAGAGAATGACGCCGAGCGCATAGACATCGGCGCGTGCGTCAATCTTGCGAGGGTCGGCCTCGAACTGTTCGGGACTCATGTATTGCAGCGTGCCCACGAGTTGTCCAGTCTGGGTTTGCAGCGCCACGAGCCCCGACTCCGCGCCGACGCACCGCGCGACACCGAAGTCGATGATCTTGGGCTCGCCACAGCCGTTCACAAGAATGTTGGCGGGCTTCAAGTCACGGTGCACAATGCCCAATCGGTGCGCGTAGCCGATCGCATCACTGACCTGCGCCACAAGCGCAATGCGTGCGCGCGTATCGAGCCGTTTGGAGTCGCACCACTGCGAGAGTGTGACGGCACCGCCGACAAACTCCATCGCAAACCACGGGACGGCCCCCTCGCCGTCGTCGTAGGTGCCGCTGCCGAAGAATGCGGCGATGCCGGGGTGATGCAAGCGTTGCAAGACTTCGGCCTCGCGCTGAAAGCGTTGGAGCGCGACGGACCCACTGAGTCCATGCGCGAGCACCTTGAACGCGACTTCGCGAGGAGCGTCCCCCATCGAGCGTGCCGCGTACACCCGCCCCATCCCGCCGACGCCGATGAGCTTCTCGATGAGGAATCCGTCGAGGGTGACCTGGAGGAGCGGATCCGCCAGCCGCGCGGCCGAGGGTATGGCGAGCGCATCGGAGTGCGTCGCGCGCGCCCCGTGCTGTGCCAGCAGGCGACGCACCTCCTGAATGACCTCCTGGTCGCCCGTCTGCGTCGAACTCCACGCCGCCGCGTCCGGCGTGCCCGCGCTGATGGCCTCATCGAAGAGTTTCTTCGCGAGGTCGCGCTGCCTGGCGTCCATGTGCGGAGTCTAGAACAACCGGTAGGCTCTTGGCGTGAAGCCGCTGCTCATCATGGTTGCTGTCGTGGGGGCGATCCTCTTCGCCAAGGCTGCGAAGTTGGAACCGATCTCTGCCGGACCACTGCAACCCTTCATCGCGTGGACGCTCTTCATCGGCACCGGAATCGCCGCGGTCTGGCTCGCCAAGAGCAAGTTCCCAGCTTGGTCGGCGATCATGGCCGCGATGTGCATCGCGCTCAACACAGTGGCGCCGATCCAACTCGCCTCCGCGTGGGAACCAGGATTCAATGTCGGCTGCGGCGTGCTCTGTGCCGCGTGCGTCGTCCGCAACTGGCAGTAGTTCCGCGCCTAGGGGCCGCGCGATGGCGCGAGCAGGGGCGCGTCGGCTGTTGGCACAAGGTCGGTGGGGATCACGGCAGGTGCTTGGTCCGTCGGCGGAAGGTTGTAGAGGAGCGCGCCGCCGGTCGTCACGCCGTCGCGCTCAGCGACCGGTCGTGCAACCAACACTCGATTCCCCTCCGCCTTCACGGACACACCCCATCGCGCCGTCGACACAGGAACGGTGGACTTGAGTCGAACCGACTCGCCCCACATGCCGTCGTCTCGCCGCGCGAAGACTCCGATGTACCCAGTCGATTGCCCACTGAGCGCGGTCGGATCGCCGACGACGACCCGTCCATCCGCCACGGCAACTGTGATGCCCCATCCCGCGCCTGCGACGATGTCAGAGAGTGGCTTGAGTTCGCCCTCGTAGTCCCATCCCGATGCGCTCCGGTGGTAGACGAAGAGCTTGCCGCCGGGGCCGGTCACCTTCGCCGCTCGAACCACCACGATGTCGCCGTCCGAGGCGACGCCAGTCCCATACCCAAGCCAGTCCGAGTAGCCCGGAGGCGGATTGAGCTCGCCATCAATGGCCCAGAGCCCTTGCTCGTTCTGTCGGTAGATCACGACGGCAGACGCTCCACCCACAACGAGTTCTTGATGCGGGGCTGCGACGATGGCATTGGGGCTGCCGATGACCAATTGCTTCGGTGTCAGTGAGAGGGCGGCGCCGAAAAACTTGGGCTTCTGAACCGGATCGCGCTGAAGGAAGCCGAGGCCCTTCCAGCCTTCAGGTGTTGACTGGAAGAGGTAGACCTTTGGCGACTCCTGCACCGTGCGCGCCTGCTCACCTAGGACGCGCATGTCGACGGTCGAGATCGCCGCGATGGACCCATCGCAGACGATGTTCGCACCGAACGCCGGTTCCGCAGCGCTCGCGAGCGGTTGCAGCCGCCCTGCTTGGCGCCATCCCGAGGGAGACGGATCGCGTTCGAAGGTGATGACCCCGCTGTTGCCGCCGTCGCGTCGTTCGTCGGACACCAGCAGCCAATTGCCGCCGAGCGCCACACGACCGAGGAGCATGTGCTCGGCCAGAGTGCCTTCGATGGCGAGCATCTCGCGGCGCGGCGCCCAGGTCCCCGTCGTCTCCATGTCAAAGGTCGCAACTTGTCCGACCGCGCCACCACTTCGTGACTTCTCCGGGCCCGTGGCGATGATGCGATCGCCGGAGATTCCAACGATGATGCCGAATGTGGCCGACACGGTTGGGCTCGGCGCATCGAGCACGGCGGTCTCGGTAACGACTGGAACCGGCGGCACCGCAAGCGCGGCCATGACGACAATCGCTGGCGAGAGAAGCATTCCGTAAGGGTAGCGTCAGAAATTGATGCTGAGCCGCAGTATGCCAACGACTGCCGATGGAAGTTCCGCGCCGACACCGGCAGCCGTCACCACTTGCAGGTCGGGCTGGAGTGTCATCCAAGGTGTGAGTGCGAACTTGTAGTACGCCTCGAAGGCACACTCATAGAGTCCTGGCGTCGACTGGAACACTTGCGGCGAATCCGAGAACCCGACGTAGCCGAAGGCGACGCCAAAACTGTCGTCCGTGCGGCCCGGAACGAGGCCGCTTACTGCGCAGCCTCCCATGATGGACCACTGCGCGGGGTTTTGCGCAGGACTCGACCAACCGAAACTCCCGAAGAGTTGGACGCCAGACGACGAGTCGCCCTCGGGCGAGTAGACAAACTGCGATGCCTGCGCGTACCAACCGCTCACCATCGAACTGACTTGCGGCGGCGATGGTGTCGCCCATCCGTTGGCGACAGAGGGACCCGTCTGCCACCACCCCCCGATGCCGGCGCTTCCTGCGAGGCCGCCAGAGAGTGACCAGTTCGCCTCGCCTTCGGAGATGAAGAACCACGACCCTGGGTTGTCGAAGAACTTTCCCGGACCGATCGATCCTGTGGACTGCGTCGCTTGCCCGTTGGGGGAATAGACGGTCGTGCCATCGAACCAACCTGTCTTGAGCGACAGCCAATCGGCGGGTTTGCCGGCGATGACGAGTCCCATCGCTTGGTCGGGGTAGGTCGGCAGATACGGCACGAGTGTGGCCGGGTAGTAGGTCATCGTGTGGATGAACGAGTTGGACGCACCAACGGGACAGGTAAAATTGTTCGACGCGTCTTGCTTGCCGAAGATGATCGACATGGCGCCACCGAGGAGATCCTGCTGGTAGTAGCACTGGCTCACCTGATTGATGTCGCCGAAGCCGGTGGCGAGCCCTTCGTAGCCCCACCAGTCCGGAACGAGCGCGAACGGACCGGGATTCGACTCGAAGTAGGACTGCCATGTGGTGATGAACTGACCGCCGTCGATCTTGGCCACGCGCGCCATGTCCACTGTCACGGTGGCCGTGAGGAGCCACGCGACGAAACCGCCGGCCTCCTCGCCGCCGGTGAGGTTGTAGCCACCATCGACGGTGTAGTTGGCAGCGAACTGGAATCCCGCATTGGCCATCTCGTGGCGTGGCGTGGTCAGTGTGCCGAAGAGGTCGAACATTCCCGGCGGAAGCGCCACGCGCTCGACATTCTGCACGGCGGGGACTGTGGCGTCCTGCGGGCTCTGGGTCCCCTGCGCGAGTGCGCTCGTGAGAAGGATTGCGATTCCTGAGGCCATCGTCGGATCCTAGACTCTCGGGATGCCCGCTCGGCTCGCGCTCATCGTGCTGTTCACCCAGGGCCATGGCGTTGCCACTTCGCCGACGATCTTCGAGCCCACAGTGCCCCTCGACGCGCGGGTTTCGATGGACAAGGCAACGACGCAGCCGACCGTCGCACCCACCGCGACCCTTGTACCGGCGATTCCGGTGTTCCACCGCATCGCGAGCTCCGCCGCAGAAGCTCACTGCTCCGAAGCCTCGTACAACGAAGCGCGCGAGTCGATCTCGCGGGCCCTTGGTGCGCTGCGTGCGGCCCAGTCACCAAGCGGCGCATGGATGGAGCGAGCTCCCGTGGCCGCGACAGACCAGAAGAAGCCGTCGATGGCGGCGTGCACTGCCGTCACGGCCTTGGGGCTCAAGGCGTTCGCGCAGTGTGGGTTCGATCCGAAGTCGGACAGCAGTGCGAACCGCGCGCGCAGATTCTTGTACGACGAGCTCGGCCCCGCGCGCGCCTCTTTCAGTCCCGACGCCGAGGGCGGACTGGGCACCTATGTCGCCAGCGCTGTCGCGAGCGGGCTCGCAGCGGTCGATGACCCCGCCGATCGCCCGCTCATCGAACGAACCATCGAGTGGCTCTCGTCGACACAGTGGGACCAGAGCGAGGGCGTCTCACCCAAGCTCGATTGGTTCGGCGGGTCGGGCTATGGCTCACGCGGTCGCCCAGATCTCTCCAACACGCAGATGATGCTCGACGCGCTTCACGATGCGGGCGTGTCGCCCGAGGATCCTGCGGTGCAGCGAGCCCTCGTCTTTCTGACTCGCACCCAGAACAACGCCTCCACCAATCCGGCGCCGTGGGCGCAGTCGGGCGCGAGCGACGGCGGCTTCGTCTACACGCCCGCCAACGGCGGAGAGAGTTTCTCGAGTGAGGCGTCCGGCGAGGGCCGGTACGGCGAGACGATGCCCGCGGATGCGCCGCGGAGTCTGCGCAGTTACGGGTCCATGACCTACGCGGGATTCAAGAGTCTGTTGTTTGCCGGACTCTCGCGCAACGATCCACGGGTGCGGGCTTCGCTCTCATGGATTGCTGCCCACTGGACATTCGCGGAGAATCCGGGGCTGGGCCAACAGGGCTACTACTACTTCGTACACGCGATGGCGAGAGCGCTCGCGGCCGCACAGGTCGACGAGGTGACCGATGCCTCGGGCGTGAAGCACCGCTGGCGTGAGGAACTCATCGCGGAACTGCGAAGTCGCCAGCGCGCCGATGGTTCGTTCGTCAACACGGCGAGCCGCTGGGAGGAGTCCGAGCCGGATCTGTGCACGATTTACGCGGCGCTCGCTCTGGAGGAGGCGATCAAGCCTTCGCCGACGCCGCGCTGACACGCCACCACCATGCCGCGAGGACGGCGCTCGTGCCTAGCAGCAGTGCGCCCGTCGACTGGTGCAGGCTGGTGAACACAACTTCTAGGGTGGGAATCGGCGCTCCCTTCCGCAGAATCACCATCACGAGGGAGCCGATGCCGAAGGCGACCTGAAGCCCCACCAGCATCAAGAGCCCATGACCCACCGCGCGCAACGGCGCGGACGAACCACTCACGCGCATTGCGCGCAGTCCGACGAAGAGCGCGGTCACGAACACCACGAGCGCCCAGGTCACATGGAGGTGCATGGCCCACGCTGGGTGAGTGGGTGCTGCATTCGGCTGCGGCACTTGCAGGTGTCGGTAGAGCGCACCCGAAACAAGTTGCATGAGGAGGACCACGACGAGCACCCTGCTCATCGTGCTCGCGCGGGCTGATCCAGTCACTGGCGCGATGGCGTCACTCGTCCAACGCGGGCCGAGCAGCACCGCAAGCCAGCAGTACACCGCGAACACGATCTGCCCGAAGACTCCGTGAACGACCGCAAGCGCGAGGCTGGGCTTCATCGCCTCGGCATCCTGCGCCATGGTGAGGTGACCCGTCACGCGCAGTCCTCCCATGACTCCTTGCGCGGCGACCATCACGAGGCCAACGATCGCGAGCATGCGGACGACCCTGGTGCACTTGGAGCGCAGGACAAGCACCGCGAGCGTGACCGCGGACACGCCCACGAGCATGCCGTAGAGCCGGTGCGCGTGCTCGTAGTAGACGCCGCCCTTCATCTCCGCGAGCGGGTACAGCAGCATGTTGTGACCGAACGAGTTTGGCCAATCGGGAACAGCGAGCCCTGCTTCGAGTCCCGTGACGAGTCCTCCGGTCACAAGCAGCAGGAAGATCGCCACGCAGGTCGTCCGCGCGAATGTCGCGGCCGCACTCAGTCGCGGCGTCCAGCGTGCGCCGCCTGCGCCGATGGCACCGCCAATCCCCATGATGACGATGCTCGAAAGAACGAGGCCGCCGACCCATGTCGCGAGCGCTTTCCACACTGATGCCTCGGTGCCGGAGCCAAAGAGGCTGCCGACGATAAGCAGGTTGGCCGACGCACTCATGACCCCTGCCTTCGCACCGCGAATCGCGCACTGGGCCTTGGAAGCCGTTGGCGCGAACTTCCCTGCGACGAAGCCACCGAGTAGCGCGGCGACGATCATGAGGCCGAAGATCGCTTCTCCGGCCACGGTCCCAGGTCGCATCATCGCGAAGTAACCGATCGCCCACATCGCCACGGTTGTCGCGAAGCCGATCGCCAAGTACTGCGCGGGCCGCGCGTTGCTCGAGCCGTTCATGCCGAGTCTTATACTACGGGCATCGAAGCGACCACGACGATTTCTCGTGCGCCGCATCTCTTCGAGTCGCTTGGGGAACTCGTGAAGGCGCGGCTCAATGCGCTCGTTCTTGTCACCGCGGCGGCGGGCTTCGTGGTGGCTCCCGCGAACGCGATGGACTGGGGCCGACTCGGCTGGATGGTGCTCGGCACCGGGCTGTGCGCGGCGAGCGCGGCGATGCTCAACCAACTCATCGAGGCTCGCCGCGACGCGCTCATGACGCGCACAAAGTCGCGCCCAATGCCACAGCGACGATTTCATCCCGCAACCGTCTTCGTCGGCGCGCTCATCCTTGCCTACGCCGGAGGTAGCGTGCTGCTCGCGTTCAGTGGCTGGCTCCCTGCGGCTCTCGCGCAAGCAAATATCGTCCTGTACGCGGCGATCTACACGCCGCTCAAGCGCTGGACGACGCTCAACACGATCGTCGGCGCGGTCTGCGGGGCGATCCCGCCAATGGTCGGTTGGACCGCAGTGACCGGATCGCTCGACCCGGGTGGGTGGATCCTTGGCGGCATCCTCTTCGCCTGGCAGATCCCACACTTTCTCGCGCTCGCGTGGCTCTACCGCGAGGACTACGAGCGCGGCGGATTCGAAATGCTCAGTGTTCGCGACCCCTCTGGGCAGATCACGGGGCGAGCGGCGCTGCTGACGAGTCTCACGCTTGTCCCACTCTCACTCTCAGCGGTCCTCTACGGCGTCGCGGGCTGGTGGTACGCAGGCACGGCACTCGTGCTCGGACTCTGGATCTCCATCGAGAGCGCACGCTTTCTTCACTCGCGCACGAACCCGCGTGCACGGCGCCTCTTCCTCGTGAGCATCGCCTACCTACCGCTCCTGCTAGTTGCGATGGTGCTTGACCGTGGACCGGCGTCGGCTTCGGCGGCGGCACGCGGCGGCACTCCGGTGATCGAGGTCGACCGTCCCGAGGGGGCGCGGTGACCGAAGACACCCCCCACTCACGCAACCATGTTTCCCCGCTTGCCTGGATCTTCGGCGCCGCCATCCTGTTGGTGGTTGCAACGGTTGTGTTCGCGTTGCAGGGAGTGCTCCGCGGCGTGAGGCCGGTCGGCGATGGGCGCGACCCAGCCACCTATGGATTCGATCTCTCCAATCTCGCGGTCCCTGCCGATGCGCTCGCGGCTTCAGGCCATCCTCGCGACTTCCTGCTGTCCCTCGACAACCCGAGCACGCTTGAGGGCACGGCGGTGTTCGACCGAAATCAAGGCGAGCGCACCAAGTACGCCGTCGGCGAGGACCGCGTCATCGGCATCACTGTGAACGGCGACTCGCGCGCCTATCCGCTGCCCCTGATGAATGTGCACGAGATCGTCAACGACACGCTTGGCGGCATGCCCATCGCGGTGACCTATAGCCCGCTGTGTGACAGTGCGGTGGTGTTTGACCGGCGCATGGGTGAACGGACGCTTGAGTTCGGCGTGAGTGGCCTCGTCCTCGACAACAACCTTGTGATGTACGACAAGGGATCGCCCTCGGCCAGCCTCTGGTCCCAACTCGGGTTCGCTGCGATCGCCGGCCCGGCGCGTGATCGACGCGAAGTCCTCACACCGATGGCGGGAACGCAGGTCTCGACATGGGCATCGTGGCTTCGCCAACATCCTGGGACGACGGTTGCCATGCCCGCCGACGGAGACTGGCGCAAGATGAAGGAGACGGACTACCGCCGCTACTGGCGTGACGGCAAGCCGACCTATCCCGTGACGATGCTTGGTGATTTCGCCGCACACGATCGATCCGTCCCATTCGCGGCGATCAACCCATCCGCGACCGCACTCATCGAGACGGCAATGAGCGACATGACGATGGTGATCGCCGTGAAGGCGCTCGACGGTTGGCGCGTTGTCCCGCTTCGGTTCATGGAGTCGCTCAGGTCGACGCCCGAGGGGTATGTGGACACCGCCGCGCTCGGCGTGCACCGAACATGGGTCCTCGTGCCCGTGTACGGCGCGCTCCTCATCGACGA
>SYGQ01000013.1 GCA_005799475.1 Planctomycetia bacterium
GCCCGCGACAATCCACTCGGGCGCGACCGCAAGTGTGATGGCCGTTCGGGAGGGCGCGGGCGCCATGGCCGGGGGAAAGGCCTTTGTGCGACGGGCGCCGGACCTTAGCCACGAGAGGAGCGCCGCACGTTCTTCCGGAGCGAGCCGCCTGCACCCGAGAAGTGGCGCGGATCGATCACCCGGCAGCCACGGAGGCATGAGACCGTCCTCGACGGCTTTCGCGGCCGTCAGTGCGCGTCGGTGGCGCGGGGCGTCACTCTCAAGGTCAACATCCACGGGTGAGCCGCTTCGGTGGCAGTCGAGGCACCGATGCACGAAGACATGCTCCCCAGCGGCGATCGCCGTCGAATCGTCGATCGCGGGAGCGACACTCAGCCTCGTGGCGAGGAGAGCCGCCTCGGCGATCACGGCAACCAGTTCGCCAGGATCACGCTCATGTCGAGCGCATTGACAACGCCGTCATCGTTGATGTCGCAGACGGCGTCGGCAGAGCCCCACGCCCCCAGCAACTGTGTCATGTCGAGGCCGTTCACATGGCCGTCTCCATTGAGATCGCCCGGTGCCGCGCTCGCCGCGACATTGATCGTTCCCGTCATGAAGTAGAAGCAGTGCGGGATGCAGAAGTACCCGATTGACTCTCCGGCGGCCGACGCGGGGACAACCCACGAAAATGACGTTGCTGCAGAGGAGAGGTCGCCGTCGAAGAGTCCGTCGGGCGTGCAGTTGGTGCCGCTCGTGACGGTGTGGCCGCCTCCGGTCCACATCCAGTGAATCGTGTCACCGACCGCGGCGTTCACGACGGCCGGACTGAATGTCGCTCCGGCCTGTTGCACATGGATGACGGCGGCCTGCGCGGAGGATGCGGCAAACACGAGGGAGAGAGTGGCGATTCGTCGTTGCATGATGGAACCTCGAACGGGACTGTGGGGAGTGGGGACTCTAAGGATACCGAGCAGCGCGAACTTCCCGCGAACGCCAGATTGTTCCCCGCGATCGGCGCGATTCAAGCGAGTCGTTCCGAAATCTCGACTACGAAGTTGCTGAGAGGCGATGCGCGGCCCTGAGGGGCTTCTCGGCCTTGCGGGCGGAAGCGATTCGCCGCAATTCTTCAGCGTCGGCGAACTCTTCACCGAACCTGACGAGGCGGAGGCTGTTGGCGATCACGAACACATACGCCGCCGCCTGATAGAAGGGCGTGACCCAGATCTGGATTTGACCGGTGGCCGCGAGCCCGAGTCCAACGAGCGCCAGGAGCAGACTCGCCGCAATGTTGACCGCGATCACGCCGCGCGCCTTCGCCGCGAGCTCGAGGAGGAACGGAATGTGCCGGAGGTCCTCGTTCATAAGGGCGACGCCCGCGCTGTTGGTCGCGATGTCGCTTCCGGAGAGTCCCATCGCCACGCCCACATCGGCACTCGCAAGGATCGGTCCATCGTTGATGCCGTCGCCAACAACGAGCACGCGATGTCCGCGCTTGATGAGGTACTTGAGTTCCTCGTGCTTCTCTTCAGGGAGGCACTCCGCCTCGATGGTGTCGACGCCCACGGCCTCGCCGACCTGCTTCGCCACGGCGAGCCGGTCGCCAGTGAAGATGCAGACCCGCCGCACCCCAAGAGCCCGAAGTCGCGCGACGGTCTCGGCCGCATTCGTGCGAAGTTTGTCTTCGAGCCCGACGGCGCCGAGGTAGCGGCCGTCCTTCAGGACATGCACGCTCGACATGCCGGGAATCTTCCCTTCCACTTCAGCAATGGCAGCCGTTGCGGCTTCGTTCACCTCGCGCAGCCAGTTCGCGCGGCCCGCGTGCAGCGTCGAACCCGACGCCGTGCGCGCGATCACGCCGCGACCGTGAATCTCTTCGTACCCCGTGAGCGCCTCGGGTCGGATCCGTGCTCGTTCGGCGGTCTCGAGGATGCTCCTCGCGAGCGGATGATTCGAAGATTGTTCGCAGTCGGCCGCCGCCTGAAGGAGTGCGGCGCCATCACTTCCTTCGGCGGGCGCGAGGCGGCTGACGCTGAATTTTCCGTTGGTGAGCGTGCCCGTCTTGTCCAGCACCACCGTGTCGATGCGCGCCGCTGACTCGAGCGTGCGCGTCTGCTTGATCATGATGCCGAGCCGTGCGGCCGAAGCGAACGCCGCGACCATCGCGGTCGGGTAAGCGATGAGGAGCGCGCCCGGGCATGTCACGACGAGGACCGTGATCGCGCGCACCGACGCCTGCGCACGCACGGCGGCTTGGTCGCTCTTGCTCGTGAAAAACCAAACGAGCCCGGCGACCATCAGCACAACCGGAACGTAGTAGGAGGCGAGCCGCTCGATCAGTTCCTGCCGGTCGCTGCGTGACTTCTCCGCCTCGCGGATCAGCGACTCGACTTTTCCGATTGTGGTTTCGCCCGCGACGGCGGTCACCTCGATGTCGATCTGGCCGGTGAGGTTCGTCGTGCCCGCGTAAA
Source organism: Planctomycetia bacterium (assembly GCA_005799475.1). Taxonomy (GTDB): domain Bacteria; phylum Planctomycetota; class Phycisphaerae; order Phycisphaerales; family SM1A02; genus F1-60-MAGs104. The sequence continues at coordinate 2,451 of SYGQ01000013.1, forward strand.
CCGCGAGACCCGCCTGCGCTTCGATCGGCACCGCCTCGCCGGTCAGCGAGGCTTGATTGATATTGCTGGTCCCTCGGATCACGCGCCCATCGGCCGGGAGATTCTCGCCCGGACGAACGCGCACGACTTCCCCGACCCTGAGGTCAGAGCGTCGCACCTCGCGCTCCGCGCCGGCAGCGTCGACGACGCGCGCTTCGTCTGGCGTAAGTTCAAGGAGTTCGCGAATCGCGCGCTGCGCGCCCCACGCGGTCCGTGAGAGGACGAGTTCCGAGAGCCAGAGGAAAAACGCAAGGAATCCCGCCGCGAGATAGAGCTGATTCGCCACCGCCGCAAGCACCGCGAGCGTGGCGAGCGAGTCGCTCGAGGGGCGGCCCGCACGCAGTTCACGCAGTGCGCCCGAGGCCATGGGCACCATGAGGATGAGCGCGCCGATCACGGCCGGAATCTGAGCCACGGAGTCCTCGATCCCCAGCGCCGCCTCGCCGAGCCACGACACCAAGAGGAGCATCCCCCCGCAGAGAGCGAGGAAGAGTTTTCGTTCAAGGCGTGCGCCGCCCTGCGCCGAGTCGTTCTCGGGCGTGGCGCGGTCGTGGGCAAGTCCGCTTGGAATCGTCGTCATGGCGGTTGGCGCGAGGGCGAGGGAAGAGAGCGTAGCACCTCGACGCGGCCCCCGGCGTGGTAGGGTCTTCGCATGCCGCTACGCGTTTGCGTGATCGGATGCGGACAGTTCGGACTCGTGCTCGCCTCACATGCGGTGCGCTGCGGACACGACACCACGCTGTGGGCACGGACCGAGGCCGAGCGTGAGCCACTCGAGCGCACGCGAGTCTCCCCGCGACTTCCCGGGTTCGCGCTTCCGGTGTCGGTGCGCGTCACGAACGACGCGACGGGTGCGGTGACGGATGCGGATCTTGTCATCACTGCCATTCCGTCGCAGTACGCCCGGAGCGTCTGGACGGTTCTTGGCCGATCCTTGCCGAAGTCGGCCATCCTCGTCAGCGTCGCGAAAGGCCTTGAGGTGGGGACGCTCCTTCGACCTTCAGAAGTCCTTCGCGAATGCGCGCCGGGCGCCGAAGTGGTTTCTCTGTCGGGTCCGACGATCGCCTCGGAGGTCGGGGGTGGTCTTCCAACGGCACTCGTGGCCGCCGGCTGCGCGCAGGCCGCCGATGTCGTCCAAAGGACCCTGGCCGGTGATGTGTGGCGGGTCTACACGAGCACGGACCAGATTGGCGTCGAGGTGGCTGGGGCCCTCAAGAATGTGATCGCGCTTGCCGCGGGAATGACCGACGGCATGCGGCTCGGGACGAACGCGAAGGCGACACTTCTCGCGCGCGGGATCGCGGAGATTGCGCGACTCGGAGTGGACCTGGGAGCGCAGCGCGAGACGTTTTACGGCGTGGCTGGAGTCGGTGACCTCGCGACCACTTGCTTCAGCCCCGAGGGTCGCAACCGCACGCTTGGCGAGCGACTGGGCGCGGGCGAGTCGCTCGCGAATGCGCTGGCGTCCATGCACGCGGTGGTCGAGGGCGTCGACACATGTCGCGCGGCGGTCGAACTCGCGGCGGCGCGCAGGATCGACATGCCGTTGGCGAGGGCGGTGCACGGCGTTCTCTTCGGTGGCCTCTCGCCGCGCGCGGCACTGATCGAACTCATGCGCCGCGAGGGGACCGCCGAGCGCGTCTAGTTTCCCATTGCGTCGTCGGCCGACACGACCGTCCCGCCGAGCGAGAGCTTCTTCGGCGTCCCATTGGCGCGCAGTACCTCGACGCAACGACGGATGTCGGGCCACAGCGGCGCGCGGAACTCCAGCGGCGCGTTGCTGATCGGATGCGTGAACGACAGGTAGGCCGCGTGCAACGCCTGTCGTGTGATGATGAGCGGGTCGCCGGTGCCGCCCAAATCGCGCTCGGAACTGTGCCGTCCGCCGTACATATCGTCGCCGAGGATCGGGTATCCGATGTGGGAGAGGTGGACTCGGATCTGATGCGTGCGACCGGTTCGCAGTTCGAGTTCGACGAGGGAATGCCGTTCGTACTCCTCGAGGACTCGGTAGACGGTCTGCGATTCCTTCCCAGTCTCGTCGTGCCGGACGGCGTACTTTTCGCGGATCGTCGGGTGCTTGCCGAGCGGCAGGTCGATGAGGTCGGCCACCGGCTCCATGTGGCCGTGCACAAGCGCGATGTATCGCTTCTTGGTTGATCGGTTTTCGAACTGCTTGCCCAGCCGCCAATGGGCGGTGTCGTTCTTGGCCGCAACCATCAAGCCGCTTGTCATCTTGTCGAGCCGATGGACGACGCCAGGTCGCGCAAACTCTGCGCCGACCGTTGAAAGTTGCCCCCCCGAGACATTGTGAAAGTGCCACGCGAGAGCGTTGATGAGCGTTCCGGACTTGTGGCTGCGCGCCGGGTGCACAATAAGTCCCGGTTGCTTGTTGACGACGATGAGGTGCTCATCTTCGAAGACGACCGTGAGCGGGATCTCCTCGCGAGGAATCTCCGAACTCGGCGGCGGCGGCAGGACCGCGTCGATTCGGTCACCAAGTCGAAGGCGCGTGCTGGCCTTGGCCACGCGACCGTTGACTCGAACCGCGTCCTCGTCGATGAGCCGCTGGAGCGCGGTTCGGCTGAGGAAGGGGACGCGATCGACGAGGTACTTGTCGAGCCGCTTGTCGAGGTCGTGGCTAAGTGTGAAATGGACGGCGACGGGCGCGTCGTCATCGATCGCCGCAGCCTCTTCGTACATGGCGAAGAGCGCGTCGCGGTCGACGGTTCCCGCCGGCGTCAGGAGCGGTCGCGGTGGGTCGGGCGCGCCTTGAGCGGTCAAGGAGTCGGAGCCGGCGCGGGCGCTGGCGCTGGTTCGGGTGCAGGTGCCGGCGCCGGCTCGGTCGCGGGGATCACCGCAGCGCCATCACCCAAGAGCAGCTTGAGCGCGTCGGCTTCGGCCGAGAGGTTCCCGCCTCCCGGAGTGACGGTCGTCGGTGCGACGGCGACCGGTGCAGGCGGAATCGGGTACTGGGTCGAAATCATGCCCAGCGACGCGAGCCGCGCATCGGCGTTTTTCACAAGCCAAGGGAAGTGGGTTCCGGCCGCGCGCTTTGCATTCTCGAGCGCACCCTTCGCGGCGTCGATGTCACCCTGGGACTCCGCGACGGCGGCCCGTCCGAACCAAGCGCTCACCTCGAAGGCACGCAATCCGCCACTGGTGTCGACTTGCGATGCCTTGATGACATCCCCGTAAAGCGTGTCCGCCTCGGCGAGCCATTCGAGCCGCAACTCAGGGGTGACGGTCGCGTCGCTGGCGGTCGCCTCGCGGTCGAAGCGCGTCCCCGTGAGGACGCTTTGGAGGTATCGGTCACCCGCAGTGAGCAGCGCGAATTCTGGCACGGAGTCGATGTCGCTGTGCTTGAGTGCGACATCCTTGAGGGCCGCGGGAATGTCGGCCGCATTGAGCTCGTTCCATGCCACATCGCGCGCTTGAGCCTCGCGGTTCTGCCACCAGTTCCATCCCATGACCAACGATGCGACGACCAGTGCCGCGAGCAGCCAGTTGGGCCCGCTGTTCTTGAGCCAGAAGACGAAGTCATCATTGATCCGACTCTCAGTAAGGTCGGTCTGCTGCACGGAGCCGAGTCGTTTGCGATCCATAGGATCGGCAAGTGTAGCATCGCTCGATGCGATCACGCCTGCTCGTGACCGACTTGGACGGCACGCTGTTGAACCGAAAGGGCAAGGTCTCCGAGGGAAATCTCGCGGCCCTTCGGCGCGCCATGAGCGAAGGGATCGAGGTGGTCGTCGCGACCGGTCGCGCGTGGATCGAGTGCGCCGACATCGTTCGTGGCGTGGTGCCGCATGGGCATGCCATCACTGCAGGTGGAGCGGCGCTTCATGCGGTCGAGTCTGGCGCGTGCGAGGCGTCTGTGGCCATCCCGCACGACCTCGTCGATCACTGCACGGCCAGTCTGCTTCGGCAGGGGCACCTTGCGCAACTTCTCAAGGATCCCCGTCGTGCCGGGTACGACTACCTCCTTGTCGGTGACGCGGCGCTCGATCCGGCGAGTCGTTGGTGGTTCTCGAGCCACCCATTGGCGACTCGTTCCGTGTCGACGCTGGAGGCATTCGAGGGCGGGCGGGAGGCGGCACTTTCGCATGTCCTCCGCGTCGGCACGGTGGCGTCCGCGAGTGAACTCGCCGCGGTGTCGAGGGGCATCCGCGCCGAGGTCGGCGAGCGACTCGCGATCAAGCATTGGCCCGCGCTTGTGGCCCTGGGTTCGGCCGGGATCGACACGCACCTGCTCGAAATCTTCGACGCCACCGTCGACAAGTGGACGATGGTGCTTCGGTTGTGCAAGGCGCGGGGGATCGACCCGCGCGATGTGGTGGCCGTCGGCGATGGGCTCAATGATGTGCAGATGCTTGAGTCCGCAGGACTCTCCTACGCCGTCGCCAACGCGGAGCCGGTCGTCGCCGCGGCGGGGCATCGGCAGGCCCCGCACCATGACGAAGACGCTCTCGCGTTTGTCGTTGACGAGCTGATTGCACGACGAGATCCCTAGAATCACGCCGTGACATCGAGCGAACCAGTAGGCCAACGCGTCGCCTGGACACCGCCGCTGGCACGAGCCGATGGCCACGCGCTGTGTAGTGCGGCCGAAGCGATCCTGAAGGGGCTCCTCGAAACGGAACTCGATGTGCATTCAGTGTTCGCGCCGGGCGGCGGCATGTTTGCCGGGGTTCTTGCAGCCGCCGAGAGCGACGCCGCGCGCCCTGTCCTCGCGCGCAACGGCATCGAAGTTGTCGAGTCGGTGACGGCTCTTCGCGGCCTCGAACTCGCCGCGCAGCAGGCGTCGCGCGGTCGGCGTGCGGCGCTCCTTGTGGCCAATGAGGATCTCGACGGCATCGTGGCCGCCTTGGCGGAACTCGTGCGTACGCCGTTGCCATCCGAAGCGGGGCTCGTGCTCGTCCTTGAAGACAATCCGTTCGCGGTCATTACAACATGCCCGCGCCGCGTGTGCCGACGCGCCGGACTGTCGGCACTCGAGGCATCCGACCTGAGCGGCCTTCGCGACGCATGCGATGGCGCGCTCCGCCTTTCGCGTGGTACACGCCGGCCCTCTGCCGTGATCGCGCATGTGTCGCTGCTACGGTCGGGAGCCACACTGGCGGTGACCCCGAATCGGCAGGTCAGCCGGACGGATCATGCGGCCTGGCTTCGGCGAAGGCGCGTGCAGCGCGCGGCGGAGTCCACCGATCCGCTGCAGATTGTGCGCCGCATGGAGGTCAATCAACTCGAGCATCTCCCCAATCCAGGTGAGCGTGAGCCGTATGGATTCATCGCCGTCGGCGTTGTCGCGACCGCCGTCCGACACATGCTGGATGAACTCGGGCTCTCCGGACGCGTGCCAATCCTGCGACTTGTCGCGCTTGAGCCACTCGATGTCGCCATTGTCGAGCGCATCCTGAATCGCTGCCAACATGTGATCGTGGTGGAAGCCCGTCCCGGCTCGGTGGCGCCGCGCATTGTGGCCATCGCGCAGTCCATCCGCACCGACGACGGCCCCGCGGCACAGGTGTGGTGGGACAAGATGCCACCGGCGGCGGGTGATGTCGAACCGCTCGGCATCAACGACGGGCTGCGGACAAGTCTTCTGACGCGCCGCGTGATTCGACTGCTCCATGAGGTGCGCCCCGGACTGCGGCTCGAAGAACGGTTGGCGCGCATCTCTCCATCGATTGCGACGATCGAGCTGCCGCGGCGCTCGCACGCCATCGGAGTCGCCGCCACCCGCGAGCGCATCGACGCCGCGATCGCCTCGGCGTCGAACGCGCTCGCTGCCCAGCATGTTCAGGGCGAACCCCTGCGATCGATCGTCGGCGCGCGGGAGATGCCGCCACCTGACGCGCTGGCGTGCACCGTCGAAGTGTGGGATCGTCCGAGGTTCATTCGGGAGGCGGTGGCCATCGTGGGTCAGGCCGCGGCCGAGCGTCAGCCTCGCGTGGTCATCGTGTGCGAGGCAGAGGGCGATCCCGGGGTTGAGTGCGAGCGCCTCGCGCGCGCCGTCGCTGGGGTGTCCATGGAGTCGCGGCTTTCGTTTTCGCACCTCGACCTCAACGACGAACCAGCGTTGCACGAAGCCCTGTTGGCCGCTGCGGTGCGCGACGGGCTGACCATCGTTGTGGCTCGCGACGGTCCGCCGCCCCGATACGACCTTGGGGCTCTGGATCGGACGGCGGCCGAGGTCGATCGTGACGGATTTCTCCGCCACCAACGCTTCATCCTTCCTGCCGACAATGCCTGCGAGATTCGCGATCCTGGACTGGCCGCGCAAGTGGCAAGGGGACTGCTTCGCGGAGCCGATCCGCTGCAGGCGGAGCCACGCGTCGAACGGTTCCGGCTCCCGGGGGCTCATGGCGTTGCCCTGCGCGTCGATCTCCTCTTCGAGCAAGTTGAGATTGTGCGCACGAGACCTCCGACGGCGATCGATGCGCTGCGTGAGCCGCTGCGGCTCGCACCGCCGCAACCCGTTCATGCGGGGAGCGGCATATGGCGTGTCCACATGGCGGGCATTCGTGGCGAGGCTCCGGGCGTGGCCGGTCAACTTCTCGCTGAGGCGGGACGAGCGATGGGATACCGCGTGGAGTGGACGCATCTCAACGCGCCCTTGGCCGCCGGGCGCCGAGCGTGGTCGCAAGTCATGCTCACAAGGCTCGACGAACCACATGCCGAGGCGAGTGGACGCTCGTCGCAGACCCCATCGAGCGTCACGGTGCAGATCCCGTACGGCGAAGCGGACCTTGTCCTTGGTGTTGATCCCATCGAGACGATTCGGGCCATGGCGACCGATCCGCAACTTCGTGTCGCGAGCCCGTCAGCGACGGCGATTGTGGCCAACACCGGACCGCTAGGTGACCAGATCGATCCGACCACCGTTGACGCCGTCGCGAGGCTCGCGGAAGTTGTGGAGGCGACCACCATGCCCGATCGCCGCGTGTGCATGGATCTGTGCGCGGAGGTGCGCGCGATCTTTCTCACCGACCGACCGATCGATCTCGTTCTCGTCGGCATGGCATTCCAGCGTGGGTTCATCCCGGTGTCCATCGAAGCCCTCGAGGCGGCAGCGCGCCGCCTTGAGGCACGCGGATTCGCACGCAGTTTCGAGGCGATTCAACTCGGCCGGATGCTCGGAGCGCCGTCGCGAGATCCGGCCGTGCCCAGCCGGGCCCGCGTCCGCGCCGACTCCGCGGAGAATGCGCTGCGGATTGCCCGCCGAGTCAGCGCGGATCGGCACTTAGGAGGTCGACGCGACCGCACCCGTGGCGTTCGCCTGCGCAACGCCGTCGCTGCGGCGCTCGTGCGCATGGGGGCGCTCAGCCAAACGAGGGATGGGCGGTTGGCGCTTCGCGATTTCGCGGTGGCCATGCGTCGATGCGAGATGTGGGGGGGGTTCGAGTACGCGATGCGATATGCCGCTGCGATCGACGCCCTCTTCACAGACGCCGATGATGCGATGGGACTTGAGTTGGCCTCGCTCGCGATCCTTCCGCTCGCGGAAGCGTTTCTCATCCGGGACGCGTGGTATGTCGGCGCGCTCACGACGAGCCTCGACCAGAGCCACCGGATCCGCGCCACGCTCGGCGTGCGACTCGCGCGCGGCGACGAGATTCACCGGCGTTACCTGCACCGAGTGGACCTGCGGCTGGGCTCGAGGCGATGGGTCGTCGAGTTCCGTTCGAGCGACTGGCCGGACCGCATCCTCCGTGCGACGCTGCCATGGGTTCCGTCGGGACTGCGTGGTACGGCGGCGCAGCGCGACCAGCGAGATGCGATGGAGTCGCTGCTCACCCGCGCCGCAGGGGACCGCGCACGCGCGTCCGCGTGGGGCGCGTCGATCAGAGCGTTGCACTCGGCCGCGCTCGACTCGTCGTTGCCGTCGATCTCCGCCGAAGCCATTCGTGCGATGGGGCCACCGCCGGCCGGGTCAGCGCCGTGATCTACGCGGGGGTCCGACCCTGCGTGCGCTCGTGGCGCAACTGTCCGCACGCCGCGGCGATGTCGCGCCCGCGACTGGCGCGGATATGGGCGTTGACGCCTCGACTGCGAAGCACCTCTTGAAACGCGTGGACTCGCTCGCTTGAGGGGCGCGAGTAGGGCATGCCGCGGACTTCGTTGTAGCGGATTAGGTTGACATTGGCATGGATCGAACGGGCGTGTGCGGCAAGTTCCGCCGCGTGTTCGGGTGCATCGTTGACGCCGCCGAGCAGGATGTACTCGATGGTGATTTCGCGCCCGGTCTTGTGGAACCACTCCTGACAGGCATCGAGGAGCTCGGTCACGGTACTGAACTGGGCCCACGGGATGATCGTCCGACGCAGTTCGTCGTTGGGTGCGTGGAGGCTGAGCGCGAGCGTGACGGGGAGCTCGAACTCGCAGAACTTGCGGATCGCGGCTGGGAGTCCCACGGTCGACAGAGTGATTCGGCGCGCGCCGATTCCCATCCCCCACGGTGCATTGATGGTGCGGATCGCATCGGTCACGGCCGAGTAGTTGGCCAGCGGTTCCCCCATCCCCATGAACACGACATTGGTGATCCGCTGGACGCCATCAAGGCGCGCGAGGCGCCAGACTTGCTCGACGATCTGGCCACTCGTGAGGTTGCCCTCAAGGCCGCCGATTCCCGAGGCGCAGAACGAGCATCCCACTGGGCAACCCACCTGACTCGAGACGCACGCGGTGCGGCGGTCCTCGCTCGGGATCATGACGCACTCGGTCTCGCGGCGGCGCGCACCGTCCTGAAGGACCGGCAGGAGGTCGGGGGACTGTGGCGCGTTGTCCCAGCCGAGCAAGAGCTTCTGCGTCCCGTCGCTCGCGACCTGCGCGGCCGCAACTGAGCTTCGCAGGAACGAGATGTGGTCGTCGATCAGCGCACGGTGTGCCTTTGACAGATTCGTCATGAGGCCTGGGTCGGTGACCCCTCGACCATAGACCCACGCGAGGAGTTGCGTGGCGGCGTGCGCCGGCATGCCGTGCGAGGTCGCCCACTCGCGCACGCCACGCTCGTCGCACTCGAAGAAGTGGCGGCGCTGATCGGGGGCGGGAGTGGGAGCGTCTTCCATCGCGCGCGAGCCGCTCAGCCCGACATGGTCTCGCCGCGGACGGTCATGTCGACAGTGCGGAAACCGATGCCCTCCTTCTCAAACCACTCGCGCATGGCCGCGCCATCGTCCCCTCGGACGATGCGGCGACCGCTCGGATCGATCCCCCTGTCGCGCATGGCCGCTTTCAGCGTGCCAGGGAGGCCAAACTCGACCGCCTCGTGGCGGATGTCGTGTTGCTCGACTTCCGCACCGCAGCGCGTCACCAACGCTTGAATGACGCCGCGCACGAGATCCTCCGGGGCGCTCGCCCCGGCCGTCACGAGCAGGGTTTCCACGCCAGCGAACCACTTCGGGTCGATCTCGCTCGCGTCATCGATGAGGCGTGCGGGTGTGCCGACATTGGCAGCGATCTCAGTGAGCCGCACAGAGTTGGAACTGTTGGCACTGCCGACGACGAGCACGAGGTCGCACGACGGTGCGATGGCGCGCACGGCGGTTTGGCGGTTGGTCGTCGCGTAGCAGATGTCGCCCGCGGGGGGATCCTTGATCTCGGGGAACGCCAGCTTGAGGGCGTCGATGATCACGGCGGCATCGTCGAGCGACAGTGTCGTCTGCGTGAGATAGATCAGCTTCTTCGGGTCGGTGACGACGAGCGAGGGAATATCGCGTGGACTCTCGACGATCTGGATGGCATCGGGCGCTTCGCCGAGGGTGCCGATCACTTCCTGGTGATGCCGATGTCCAACGAGCAGAATCTGAAAGCCCTTGCGCGCGTAGCGGATCGCTTCCGCGTGGACCTTCGTGACGAGTGGGCAGGTCGCGTCAATGGCAGCGAGACGCTTTGCGCGTGCCTCCTCGCGGATGGCCGGACTCACCCCGTGCGCGCTGAACACGACGATCGACCCATCGGGCACTTCTGCAATCTCTTCCACGAACCGTACGCCACGAGCGCGAAATCGCTCAACAACATGGCGGTTGTGCACGATCTCATGGAAGACGAAGATCGGCTCGCCCGGGCAGATGTCGAGCAGTTGGTCCACGACATCGATGGCCATGTACACGCCGGCGCAGAAGCCGCGGGGATTGGCGAGGACGAGTTTCACGAATGGGCGATCATAGCCGTGCTCGTCGTATCGCCGATGATGGAAGTACGCTTCGTGATCGCATGACCACGACGAAGGCGGATCGCACGGTTTCGCTGGCCGAGTATGGCCCGGGCTCGCCGAAGAGCCCATCTCTGGGCGCCGCGCGTGAGTGGTGCCAACGGCTTGCTCGGCGTCACGGGGAGAACTTTGCCGTGCTCTCGTCGCTCGTCCCCGAGGCGTCGCGCGACGCATTTGCGGCGATCTACGGGTTTTGCCGCTGCGCCGACGACCTTGGCGACGAGGCGGGGTCCTGCGATCGCTCGCGCGAGTTGCTCGCGTGGTGGCGGCACGAGTTGGGCCGATGCTTCGAGGGAGAGGCATCGCATCCCGTCTTCGTGGCGCTCCGGCCGGAGATCGACCGATGCCAGCTGGCCATGGCACCATTCGCGGACCTCATCAGCGCGTTCGACATGGATCAGACGAAGGCGCGCTACTCGACCTGGGAGGAGGTGCTTGACTACTGCGCGTTGAGCGCGAATCCTGTTGGCCGGCTCGTGCTCGGCGTGCTCGAGGGCGGAGGATCACCCGAGGCGAACGCCGCCAGCGATGCCATCTGCACGGCGCTCCAACTCACCAACCATTGGCAAGATGTGCGACGGGATCTCGTGGAACGCGATCGGATCTACCTTCCGGCCGAGTGCTGCGTTGGTGAAGCATTCGTGGATCGCCTCGCCTCGACATGCCGCGCGGGCCACGCTCCCGATCGAGAGTTTCTTCAGAGCTACCGACGCACGATCCGTGATCTCGTCGAGCGGACATGGCCGCTTTATGAGCGCGGGCAGGTGTTGCTCGATCTCATGCGCCCAGAACACCGCGGGGTCATCTGGCTGTTCCTGCAGGGCGGCATGCGCACGCTCCGGGAAATCGAGCGTTGGAGTTTCGAAACCTGTCTCGTGCGGCCGCGACTCTCAGGATTCGCGCGTGTCCTGCTCCTGGCGCGCGCCCGTTGGTCCCTCGGGACGACACGCGGGGCAGGTGGGGGATGAGCGTCGCCCCGCCGAGCGCGCTCTTGAGCGATCCTTCGACGCGTCACGCGATTTCTGCGTGCCGCGCCGTCACACGCGCGCGCGCGGCGAACTTCTACTGGGGACTGCGCCTCACTCCCGAGCCCAAGCGGTCCGCGATGTTCGCGGTGTACGCGTGGATGCGCGAGGTGGATGACCTCGTGGACGAGCGCACAGGGGGTTCAGCGGGCAGTGAGCGCGCACGAGTCGATGCCTTCGAACGCACCACGATGGAAGCGCTTCAGGGCCACAGGTGCGGTGACGCCCCGATCTGGCGCGCTCTCGCCGCCGTGGCCCGTGAGTATCCGCTCGACGCGAGCGACTTCCGTGGAATGATCGATGGCCAGCGCGCCGACTTGGTCGCACGCCCGGTGCGCTCGTGGAGTGAACTCGAGTCGTACTGCGGTCAGGTCGCGAGCACGGTCGGCAGAGTGTGCGTTCGGATCTGGGGATTCACTGATCCCGCGGCGATGTCGCTGGCGACCTCACGCGGCATCGCCTTCCAACTCACCAACATTCTCCGTGATGTGCGCGAGGATGCCCAACTCGGTCGAACATACATCCCGTCTGACGCGCTCGAGGCCGTTGGACTCTCGCTTGAGAACTTGCTGGCCTGGTCGAATCCGGACGCGTGCCACTGTGTGCTCGCAGAGGTCGCCTCGCGCGCCCGTGACCACTATGAGTCGAGCGCGCCGCTGGAGGGGCTCATCGACAGCGATTGCCGCGCCACGCTTCGCGCGCTCACGGGCATCTACCGAGCACTTCTCGATCGGATGAACGACGACCTCTCGCAGGTTGTTCGTGGTCGCGTGTCGATCCCAGCGCACCACAAGTTGCTGATTGCGCTCAGGGCTCGGTGGGCGGGACATCGCGCGTGACGGCCCCAATCGTCATCGTGGGTGCGGGGCTGGCGGGGATCGCTGCCGCCACGCGCCTCGCCTTCGCCGGGAGGCCCGTGGTCGTCGTCGAGTCGCGAAGGCGGCTCGGTGGGCGGGCCACAAGTTTCGTCGATCCGCGCGATGGCGCCACGCTCGACAACTGCCAGCATGTCCTGATGGGATGTTGCACGAATCTCTTGGACCTCTATGAGCGGATGGGAGTCCTCGACCGGATCGAGTGGCACCGGCGGATTTTCTGGGCCAATCCCCCGCATGAGCCCGATGTGATGGCCCCGGGTTGGCTTCCGGCACCCGCCCATTTCGCGGGGAGCTTTCGCAAGCTCAGGTTTCTCACCGATCCGACGAAGCGCGCGATTGCGCGTGCGATGTGGCGGATGGCGAGGATCGGCGTCGATGGTCGTGAACGCTGGCGCGGTCGACCGTTCACGGACTTCATGCGGGAGACCTCTCAGCCCGACGAGGCGATCGCACGCTTCTGGGAGCCCATCTTGACGAGCGCGTGTAACGCACGACTGTCGGATCTCGACGCGTCCTACGGGCTCGTCGTGCTCCAAGAGGGATTCCTGCAGGACTCGTGGAGTCCGGCGATGGGGGTGCCTCGGGTCCCGCTCGTTGAACTCTACGGACGGGCGCAGGGCATCATCGAATCGGCCGGCGGCCGTGTGCGACTCGGCGTCAGCGCGCTTGGTCTTGCCTTCGACGGGAAGCGGATTGCCTCGGTCGTGACCGACGAAGGCGCCATCGATTGTGCCAGCGTCATCAGCGCTGTCCCCCCGGATCGACTCGCGAAACTCTGCTCGGGCACGCTCGTCAGCGCGGATTGTCGACTCTCGAAACTCGACGCCATCTCCATGAGTCCCATTCTCGGAGTGCACCTCTTCTTCGACGAGTCGCTGATGCGGACGGCGCACCTGGTGCTGCCGGGGCGCGCCACGCACTGGCTGTTCAACAAAGGACAGGTCGAGGACGGTCGCCATCACATCCATGCAGTCATCAGCGCGGCCGACGAATGGATGGATCTCCCCGAGGGCGAAATCGCCCGACGCGTTCTCGACGACATCTGGTGGGCGCTGCCTTGGGCGCGTGGGCTCGAACCCACGGGCGTCCGGGCGGTCAAGGAAAAGCGTGCGACATTCGCGTGTGTCCCAGGGATCGACTCGATCCGCCCCTCTGCGGCGCGCGACGCTGTGAAGGGCGGCGTGGAAAACCTCGTGCTCGCGGGGGACTGGTGCGCCACCGGCTGGCCCGCCACGATGGAGGGTGCCGTGCGGAGCGGTTACGCCGCGGCCATGGCCCTCGGTGCCCCCGGCGTCGTTGCCGATGTACCCAGCGCACCGTTGGCTCGGCTTCTTGGGCTGTGACATGACCGACCCCGTCGGACTCGCGTGCCCGAGCGATCCCGAAGACGCCGTCGGGTTGTCCGCGTGGGCCATCGCACGCGCGAGGTCGCTTGGCTTCAGTCGTGCGGGGGTCTGCGACGCGAGGCCGAGCGATCGCCGAACCGAACTCGAGGCGTGGATCGATGTGGGGAAGCACGGACCGATGGCCTGGATGGCCGCGCACATGGAAGTACGCCTCAATGTGGCGAAGATGTTCGATGGAGCGAAAAGCATCCTCGTCGTCGCGGATCGATACCACGACGGTCGTGGCGATGAACGCCCGGCTGAGGTCCACGATGCAAGTCGGCGTGTTCGCGTGCCCGCCGGCCGCGTAGCACGCTACGCACGGGGGCGCGACTACCACCGGCGCATGAAGCGAAGGCTCCGCACGCTGCAGCATGAACTTGAGGCGGCGCAGCCGACCGTGCGCGGCAAGGTGTGCTGCGACATCGAGCCATTCATGGAGCGCGAGCACGCCCAACGAGCCGGGCTTGGCTCATGCGGCAAACACACGCTGCTCATCGCGCCGGGGCTTGGCTCGTGGCTGCTGCTGGCGGCGTATGTCACCACCGCGAAACTGTTCCCGAGCGAAACCGCGCCGCCCGCGGATCCATGCGGCACCTGCACGAGATGCATCGATGCGTGTCCGACGAAGGCGATCACTGCGTGGTCTGTCGACTCACGCCGATGTCTGAGTTCGGTCACGCTCGAGGAGCGCGGGAGTCCCTCCGCAGAGGTCGCGGCCAACGCCGGCGAGTGGCTCCTCGGTTGCGACATCTGTCAGGAAGTCTGCCCGCACAATCAGCCGACTCGGCGATCGCGTCGGGAAGGCGTCGGTGGGGACTTTGACGGGCGCAACGCAGCATTCGCGCTCCTCGAGGTGCTCGGTTGGGACGATGCCGCACGCCGACGCGCGTTCGGCCCGAGCGCACTCAATCGAGTGCGCGCGGATCAAGTGCGTCGCAATGCGATCTGGTGTTGTCTGCGTCCAATCCTCGAGGGTCGCGGTGCTGATCTGCTGACTCGAATCGACGAGATCGCCCGTGATGCCAACGAGTCTGCCATCACGCGCGAGGCCGCCAGCGAGGTCATCGCGCGAGTCCATCAGGCGTGAGTGTGTCAGGGCTGCCCAGGCATGCCGGGCATGCTGGACTGCATCGCCTTCATCAACGCTGCCTGAATCCCGGCGGCGCTGGCGATCGCGCCAGAACGAACCTGGGCGGCCACCGCCTTGCAGGCCTCGGCCATCGGCGCCATCATGACGAACCCGGCTGTCATCTTGGCGCGATCCTCATCGGTCATGGCGGCCATCGTTGCGTCCACATCGACCTTCCAGCCCTCTTCAGTCTTCGCCGCCTTGAACACGAGCGTGTTGCCCATCCCGCTGACCGTGATGGACCCGACCTCATCGTTGGCATCGGATACGGACGCGGAGGCCATTTCTGTAGCGGCGATCTGATCGAACATCGGCCCCACGCTCGTCGAGCCGAACTTCTCACGGGCTGCGATCTGAATCTCAGCGATTCCGGTCGTCATTCCGACAATCGCATCGAGCAGGCTCTGCGCCTCCGGCGACGATGCCTGGTAGGCCTCGCGTGCGCGGATCAAGTGATCGGGGTTTCTCTCGTGCCCACTCACAAAACTCGCGAGCGCGTCGAGGGAGGCGAACGGCGGACCGCCCATGCCTGCGGCGGAGGCGGGCTCGGCGAACTCGGGGGAGGGCTCGTCATCAGTCGGCGCGGCCGGACCGGTCGCTTTCTTCGTGGGCGCCGCCCGCGCCTCAAACGACGGAGTTCCGATCGACGCGATCGCGCGCTCGATCGTGAGAACGAGCGCGGCCGATTCGGGTGAGCTCTCGCCCGAGCCGTTGAGGCCATCCTTCGCGAGTGTGTACGCATCGATCGCCTGTCGTGCGAACTCCTGAGATGTCGTGAGCGCGGTCTGCGCGTCCTTCTCGAGCGCTCCAGCGGTCGACGCCATCGCGGCGATCCCCGCGAGTTCATGGAGGAGCAGCGCATGTTGGAACGATGCCTCGCCCTGAGCCATGAGGGCTCTGGCCCGCGCGATGTTCACCTGATGCCGAAGCATCGGGCTTGCATTGGCTTGACCCGCAGCGCCGTCTGCCGCGTCGAGGTCGCCGGTGAGTCTCTCAATGCCATTCGACCACGCCTCATTCTTCGCTGGATCGGTGGACGCCACGGCGGCGCCGACCGACTCGCAGAGGTTGGCGATGATTTCGCCGCCCTCGGTACCGGTGACTTCGTACTGCCCAGCAAGAGCCTGGATCGCCGCAAGGGCTTGCGTGATCTGTTCAGCGCGCCGCTTCGCCGCATCGGTCTCGCTGGCCGACAGGCGAAGGAACGAACCCTGCGCGGAGAGGTCCACTTCCGCATGCGCAGCCCGCGACTGGTGCCCTCGAGCCTCGTCGCGCTGCCGTCCGGCCTCTTCGGCGATGATTGTGATCTCGCCTCGACGGGCGCCGAGTCCCCGCTGTCGCGTGGCCTCGGCTTCCACGAGGATCGCTTCGGCCTGACCGAGCGCCTCTTGGTTCTCCTGCTGAAGTTGCGCCACGCGTGCGGCAAGTTCGTCGTGACGAGACGCCCGCGCGCGAAGGTCGGCGTCCGCGGCGTCACCCTGAGGCGCGATCGCGGCAGCTGCGTCGCGCACCGAATCCGTGTTGTGTGCTTCGATGTGGAGCTGCATCAACCCTGCGGCGCGTGCGAGTCCGAGCGCGAGGCCGCGATTGGCTCGGTTGGCGCTCTCGATCTGATTCAGGCGTCCAAGTTCAAGGAGAGCCGCTTGGGTCCGCGCCGACGCGACAAGGGCCGCCGCCGCCTGAAGCTGGCCCGCCGATCCGCCGGCGATTCCCTGCGCGCGGGCCGCCGCCGCGCGAATGTCTTCGGCCGCCGCGACGCGATCGAGGCTCGCTTGCCGTGCGGCCTGCCCGATGGCAGCCGCGGCTTCGTCAAGGCGCAGCTGCGCTTGCTCACGCTGAGCGAACTCGGGATCCTCGCACGAGGCGAGCAGGAGCGCCAGCGAGGCAGCGACAATCGTCGGGGCAGTCTTCATGGGGATTCTCAGGGGCGATGAGTCTAGAGGAAGCTCGTGGGCCATCGCGCGCGGTTCCGCGCCCGGACGGTTATCGAGTCGGCTCGTCCGCGTCCGCGGCGCTTCCGGGCTGCGGAAGGCTCAGATCCGGCGGGGTGTAGTCGAACGGATACACAGGCCGCGGTTGGTAGAGCGAACGGATCCATCCAAGGCTCGCTCGGAGGCGGTCGGCGTTGGCCTTGGATCCCAACACGCTGCGCCATCCCTTCACAGTCGGATGCGGATGCGTGGCTTCCTCGGGCGGCAGCGCACACTGGATGAGGAGCGATGCCTCAGGACGCTCCACGCTGATGAGGGGTTCGCCGTCGACCGTTCCCTTGAGCACATTGAGCAGGTTGGCGTAGCGCACGCGCGGATCGGCGGTGTTCGTGTTGAAGAGGAACAGTCGCCCCGCGTCGGGGCCGCCGTGGCAACGGCTCGTGGCGCAGTTCGGAATCAGCCACCCGTCATGCACCAGCGTGCGAAAAGCCACGAGCGCACTCGGCTCCGTGACCACCTTGATGTTGGTGTAAAACTCCCGCGCCTTCAGGGCGAAGGCCAGTTGCACCACCTTCAGAGGGTCGCCCTGCATGAGCGCCGCGCGGCTCGGAGCATCGCTCGGGACGAGGGGGCTTGACGAGTATGCCTCGAGGAGTTCCTTGATCTTCGTGGGGTCGACCGCGACACGAGGTGGCCGATCGAAGTCGATCTCATACACCTTGATGAGGTTGACTTCCTCGGGCGTGAGAACCCTTGTCGGCAACGGACGGCCGTTGCGATCGGGGATGGCTGGCGGGAGATCGTCGGACTCGGTGGATCTCTCGCGCGGCTTCGACATCGCCAACTGTGCTTCGACTTGCCGAAGCAGGCTCACGGCCTCGGGAAGCTTCGAGTCAGCGACGAGCAACTGCAGTTCCGACCGCGCCTCCTCGTACTTTCGCTGCGACACCAGCCAGTCGCACAGCCCGAGCCGACGAACTGTGTCGTCCTTGTGCGTCGATGCCTTGAGCGCCCGGTACTGCTCTTCGAACGGGCGACTCAGCGCCACTCGATACACCTCCGCGCGGGCGATCGACCCTGGGACCTTGCCGATTCTGTACTCGACCGCGTCGAAGCCGTCCGCGATGAGTTCAGCCCGGAACGCGGATCCATCCCGTCGATAGATGATGCCAGCTGTCGGCGCCGAGATCTCGAGTAGCGGGACGATGTCGAGGATGGCGTCCTTGCGAAACTCCCGGCGCTCGCCATTGCGCTCGATCACAATGCGGTGGTCATCTTGCTCGACAACCGTGCCGCTGAGTTCGGTCGTGCGATCCACGAAGAGGTGGACGCGCTGCGGTGCCGCAGGGGCGTCCGCTTGGGCGCGCGCCGAGCGCGCATGAGACGCTGGCGCAAGGGCGACGAGGGCGATGAGGAGGAGAAGCAAGCAGCGCGGCATCGAGACCACGGAGGATACGCCGCTAGCATCGCGCCACGATGAAACTCGGCGTGATGGCGGCGCTCTTCACCGGACGCACCCTCGAGGCGACCGCGACGGCGTGCGCGGAGCACGGGCTCACCGCGATCGAACTTCCCGTCGGGGCCTATCCGGGCAAACCGTTTTTCGAACCCGCAGCGGTCCTTGAGAGTCAGCGCGAGCAGGTGCGCATCCGATCGATCCTCAAAGATCACGGTCTCGAGCTCAGTGCGCTTTCATGCCACGGGAATCCGGTCCATCCGGACCGCGCCGTGGCGCGAGACCATCACAAGGCCTACGAGGTGGCCGTCGCCCTGGCACCAAAGTTGGGAACACAGACCGTCATCACCTTTTCGGGGTGCCCAGGCGGTGCCAAGGGCGACAGAGCACCGAACTGGATCACTTGCCCATGGCCTCCGGAGTTCACGAAGTCGCTGCAGTACCAGTGGGACGAGGTGCTCGTGCCGTACTGGGCCGAGCAAGCTCAACTGTGCGCCACGCACGGCGTCCGCACGGCGTGGGAAGCGCACCCGGGCTTCTGCGTCTACAACCCGGACACAATCATCCGGCTCGCCGAGCGCGCGTCGAAGGCCGCCAAGTTGCGTGGCGCGCCGCGACTGGGTGCCAACCTTGATCCTTCGCACTTTTTCTGGCAGGGGATCGACCCGGTCCTTGCCACGCAGACCCTCGGTGAAGCCGGCCTTCTGTTCCATGTGCATGCGAAGGACACCGAACTGGACCGCCGCGAGGGACCGCTCAATGGCTATCTCGATGCGCGTCCATATGGTGAACTGAACACGAGGTCGTGGAGTTTCCGCACCTGTGGTGACGGGCACGGGTACGAGTTCTGGAAGCCCTTCATCTCGATGCTTCGCCGCTACGGTTACGACCATGTGCTCTCGATCGAGCATGAGGACGCGCTCATGGGTGTCGACGAGGGCTTCCGCCGCGCCGTGAACTTCCTCAAGGGAGCGCTCATCGTCGAGCCCGCGGCGACGCCGTGGTGGACCTGACGCGCGGGGTCTAGCGTTCCGGAAGCGGGGTGATCTCGATGTCCTTGGAACGGCTCACGATGACCGTCCAAGAGACGGTGAGGCCGTCGCCCCCTGTGGGCGTCGCCGGCACCGAGAGATCCCACCGCAGGATCCCCCTCGGCCGCTCTGACGCGACGAAGACCGGATCGCTCGAGAGGGGCACGCTCGTTGAGGGGATGGCCACCTCGACCTTGCCAGATCGGCTGACGGGACGAAAGTCGAGAAGTTCGAGCGTGATCGATCGACCAGTGCCGTTGACAACATTCGTGCGGTACTCGGAGACGGAGTCGAGTCCGCCCCCGAAGAGTCCCGAGGCGCGGTCCTCTCGCGAGACCAGTGTGCGAGTCACCGTCACCGCGGGATCGACGCCGAAGTAGACATCGAACTCCTGCTTGGGCGCTGCCCCAGAGAACGGCATCGCCCCAACGAAGTCCGCATTGACGAACACGGACGCGCGTCCTGGGAGCATCTGGAATGCGCTTGTGTTGACGAGTCGTCCGCGGAGGTACGCGCCGTCGGCGACCGCTGGCTGCGCCTGATGCACGAAGGCGGTCGCGGCCTCGAACGACGCGATCCGTGCGCGGCGGCGGACCTGTGCATCACTGGGAGCGTCGAAGGGGAGTGCAATCGTGTAGGTCACATTCGGCCCGCTTCCACCAACCTTCGCGGGTTCTTCGATGGCGCGCGAAACATCCGGGCTTGCGAGGACTGGCTCACGGTCCGTGTTGCCTTTCTGGAGCGCGTCTTCCATTTCGGCGAATCCCGACGCCATTCCGCTTGGATTCCGTTCAACCGGAGAACGGGGTGTCCGTTCGACGATGACATCGACGAACCATGGGTCGAGCTTCGGCGGACGTGAGGCGTGGGTGGGTCGTGCGGTCGATAGGGAGAGCCGCACGCCTTCCCACGGTTCTCCCGAGGCCTGCACGACGACGGCGTCGATTTCGACGGCCACCTTCCCGGTCTCGGGCGAGGCGCGCATCGCGTAGACGGGTTCCCATCGCGCACCCGACACCAGATACGAGAGCCGCAGCGAGATAGAAGCGGGCTCCGACAGCGCGAGGAGGACTTCGGCCCCTTGCGCGCTCCCGGTCATGGCTCCAAGTGCGGCGCGTCGGCTCCTGAGCGCATCGAGTTCCGAGCGATGCGCGGCGAGCGCGGTAGATCCAGCGCGAGTCGACTCTTGAATGCGAACCCGTTGCGCTGCGATCCACTTGAGTTGGGCCTCGAGTGCCGGAAGATCCAACTTGGCGGTACCTGCCTCGGCGGAGGCATCATTGGCCGCGCGCACGCCGACGGAATCGATGATCCTGGCTTCCGCCGCGAACCCCGAGAGCACGGCCTCATCGGTGGCGACAAGGGCTTCGGCGTCACGGACGCGCCGGTCGAGTGCCTCGGCCTCCGTCGAAGCGCTCGCGTCCGGGGTCGCACGCGCCGAGTAATCAACGGAGAGGATCGCACCGAGACTCGTCTTGGCCTCGAGGGTGTCGGGCTCGATCGATGCCGGGAGCCCGTCGAACTGCAACTTCCACAGGCCCGCGTCCAACTCTGCTGTGGCGACGCGCGTGATCGCCGCTCGCCCTTGGTAGAGCACGACCGACTCGATCTTCGAGTCGAGTCGTCGTTCGACGGGCCCATCACGCATGGCCGCGTGCGTGACCAGCGCGCTCGCGAGCGCGGCTGCAATCATCAGTCGATCTCCAACAGCGCGGCGCGGGTCCCGGCCCGCTCAAGGAGGAATGCGATCCGCTGGCCATGCTGGAGCGAACTGGTCCGCACCTCGCCGATCAGCACGCGCAGTTCGCGGTCCTTCTTCAGGTAGTTGAGCGCGATTTCCGCCACAGCGACTGACTCCATCGATGCGAAGAAGTCGATCCCCTCGCGGTACACGATGCGGCTCGCCACACTTTTCGCGACCATCCACTCCAGGTAGGCGTGGGGGAGTTCCGTGAAGATCCGTTCGCCGACGGTCAAGGAGAGTTCGCGCGGGATGTGCCCGAGCACCACTTCACGGAAGAGCGCCTCTTCGGAGGATCGCCACGAAGCCACCGCGGGTTGGATCGCATCAGCCGCCGCATTGATCGCGCGGGAGAGTCGAGTGGAAAGTTCAGGCAGCGGGACCGAGGGGTGCCGTCGCGCTTCGCCCAAGAGCACGACCGCTTCGTCACGCGCCGCGTCGCGCAGTTTTTCAAGAACCTGAGCCACGAAGGTGGCCTTGATGCGGAGAAACGCCGCCTCGTCGAGCAGCATGCTCGACGAAATCTCAAAACTTGAGCACATCACGCCGCACTTGTTGGCGCTGGAGTCTTTGATGATGAGCGTGCCGGCCTTCGAGAGTTCGGTTCTCGCCTCGGGCGTGAAGAATAGGTTGGCTCCCTCGACAACGAGCGGCGCGACCGGCTTCCCGTCAGAACCAAGGAACTCGCGCCAGTTCTTCGCGTTGACCGTCGCGGGACGACCGCCTCCGGGAATGAAGGCATCGGCCTTGATTCGGTTGTGGAGCGTGTTGCGCAGGAGCACCCCCTCGGGGTGGTCGGCCTTAACGATGCGTCCGCGCGGTGAAAGTTTTGCCGGATCGAACGAGGCGATGGGAAGGCCCGCGGCAAACAAGTGGGCGAGCTCGGCATGGTCGAGGCCGTCGGGATCCTCGCCCGTGCCGCTGCCGTCGGCGACTCCGAGGATCCGCGCGTTCGTGCCATAGTCGCGGTCGAGGATGTGCATCATGTTGCCCGCCACATCCCCGTCAGGACCGCCGGTGATGGTGACCGTGAACGGTCGCTTCGTTGGGTCGATCCCCTGCGCCGCAAGCGCGATGCGCAAGAAGACATTCACTCCCTCGCTGGTGACGCCGTACTCCTTGTGGTTGATGCCGCCGTCGGGCTTGGAACTCATGAACGCATTGGCCAACGGGTAGCCCCGGACCCGCGCTCGTGCCACAATCCACTCGATGTGTTCGGGTGTGATGTTTTCGTCAGGCCCAAGGAAAATGAACTCCTTTCGTCCGTGGTGATCGAGGACGCGCGCTTGAGTCGTCTCTTCGGGCGTGATGAGGTCGAGGATCCCATCGACAAACGCCTTGACCGAGCGATTCGTTTCGGCGGGGGGCTCAAGGATGATGGCCGCCTTGGCGCCGCCTTCAGGGATGTCCTTGTTCTTCAGCTGCTGCGCGAACGC
>SYGQ01000109.1 GCA_005799475.1 Planctomycetia bacterium
AACGGTGCCGCAGGTCGAGAGACCCATGGTGCCGTTAGCAACCGGCGCAACCTTGTACCAAATGTCGTTATAGAAGAACTCGTTACCTGAGGCGCACTGTCCCGCGTGAAGGGGACCGTCCATCCCGGCGTTGACCGAGTTGAAATTCACGGTGCTGTCGGTCGGCGAGATCGCCGTTGCGCCCGTCGCGCAGTCATTGGCGGGAGCGCCAGCGCCTGGAGTGCATGAGTAGTAGCCACAGGTCGTGACCGCGAGGTCCACGCACGCGGTGTCCCAGCCAACTTCGCAGCAAAGCGGGTTGACGGTGCAGACATTCGTGCAGCAAGTGGCGTTGTCGCAGCCAAGTCCACCGTGCGCCGCGTTGCAAGCGCCAGTAGCGCCCGCGCACGCGGCCGAGGAGGCCTGGAAGGCAACAGTGAAGTTACCGGCTCCAACGTCGCCGTTGTACCCACCGATGCGCGCATAGAAGACATCGCCGGCTTGGCAGGCGATGTTCGGGCACGACGAGTAGTAGACCTGGCAGCCGGTGCCGCCGGTCGCGTCGCCGTTACACGCAATGAGGTTGTCGCAAGTGGTCTTGTACACCGCGAGCGAGGTGTCGTAAGACGCCGCGTCGCAAGTCGTGAAGTCGGCGATGCCGGGCTCGGTCGCTGTGAACACAAACCAGACATCCAACTGGGTCTCGAGCCAGTTCAGGTAGGTGCCAGCACAGAGCGCATCCGTGGGGATGTTCGCGCTCGCGGTGGCGGTTGCGGTGCTGAATGCGGTCGGTGTGTTGGCGGCAATTGTGGTTGCCGATGCACACTCGTCCTGACCATACGAACAGTTGACTGCCGCTAGGGTGACCGCGGCCGCGGACACGCCCAGGAGCGTCGACTTTGTACAACAATTCTTCATGGGATCAATCCTTTCTTAACGGGAACCGATGGCAATCACAACACCGCTTCGCGGGGTAACGCGTGGCGTGACCCCACCCGCCGCCACACAGCGGCGAGGTGGACTCATCGACCCAAACCTAGCCCTGCTTCCGAGATGTTCCACATATTGCAGCGCGATTCATTGAATTTCCGTGCGCATGGCACCAAATCGAAACTCGGTTCCGAGATTGCGGATCGACAAAAAACTAAATTGGTTTCGTGCCGCGGTGGCGACCGCACAAAAAACCCGCCGGCCCTAGGGCCGGCGGGTGATTAGTGCGGGAAACTGTGGTTATAAGACCTTGTTTATGGGCACGCGCCCCAACCAGAAAGGAGCACGGTCATGTCGAGGCCATCGGTGGTGCCGTCGCCGTTCACATCGCCGCCCGTGCCACCCCAGTTGGAGAGGATCACGGTCATGTCAAGGCCGTCGCGCACATGGTCGCCGTTGAAGTCGGCCGCACATGGAGGGGTGGTCGTCGTCGGCGTCCCGTAGATATCGAAAGCGGCGTTGTACATGTCTGCGGGGTCCGCGCCGGAAGGCATCGTGAAGGTCGCAGGAAGCGTGTACCTCACGAAACCAGGTGTCGGAAATGTGGCCGACCGCCATGCGAACGGCCCCGCCGCGTCGATGAGATTGATGCCGTCGTAGGCGCTGATGAACCACGCGAAGTTCGAGAAGACCGTCGCGCAGTTCGCATTCGTGGCGTACGCGGTCAAGTAGTAGTTACCCGCCGGGAGCGCGAACGCCACGCCAACATCGTGCGCGCCATTGGCGTAGTCATCAGCGGCCGCGTCGTATGGAACTGGATAGGGCACCGACCCTGCGAGGCGTTGGTTCGCCGCTGTCGGCGCGGGGTTCCCGGCCGGACGATCCCACACAACATAGTTCAGCGTCGTGTTCGTGACGCCGGCGGGCGCGAAGCCCTTGACGGTGATCCGCTCGACATTCCACTCAGGAGATGAGGCCGGAACCGAGAACGGCTGCGCGAGCCACCGCTGCTGCGTTGCCGCCGCGGTGCAACCCGAGCTGAGACCTAGATTGGTGAGCGTGCCATTACTGTTGATGGCGTGCTGCGCTCCAGTCGTGAAGACAACGAACTGGAAACTTGTCTCGAGGGTCACGGAGAAGGTGTCCGCAGCATCGGGTGTGGTCGTCGTGTCGTCGTACCAACCGCCAATCCGAACGAGGTAGTACTCGCCGCCGATGGCATCGATCAATGTGACGGCCGTCGGACCGCCGACGATGACTGCTCCCGTCGCGTCTGGGCAGGAGTCGTCAATACAACCGATGTACATGTCAGGAAGCGTGGCGGCACGCGCGGTCGTAATCACCGGATCCGTGCCGAGTCCGTAAAGCTCGATGACGGTGTCGGTCGTTGCGTCGCCGGATGGGCAGGTTGTGATTCCGAGCGCGCCGTTGGCCGGCGCCTGGATCGTGTACCAAAGGTCCTTCCCCATCTTGGCGAGGCAGGTTGCCGACGGACCCGTGGGACCGTCAGTGCCAGCGGAAACATTGTTCGCAACCACATTTGACTGGCCGACCGTAATCAGCTGCGCGTTGACAGCACAGTCATTTGCCGGAGCCCCCGTTGGCGGGGCGCAGTTGTAGATGAAGAGCCCGCAGCTCGTCACCGCCTGATCGACGCAGCCTTGATCCCAAGCCACTTCGCAGCACAGCGGATTGAACGAGCACACGCCGTCGCAGCACGCCGGAAGGTTGCAGCCACCCGCCGCATGGGCGCTCGTGCAGTCGTCAGACGATGTTCCGCAGACTGGGAAACTGAGCGGCGTGTGGGTCAGAGTGAGCAGGTACTGACCGCAGTTGTAGAGCTCCGCGGCGCCCGCGGTTTCGAACGGTGTGGTCACCACGACGAGGTGCGTACCGGCGCCGCCGATGTACGACTGCACATGCGGGCACGCGTTGCTCTGCACGCCGACATTGAAATTGCCCAAGCATGGATCGGCCCCGACATTGCCCTTGATGAAGATGACGCTGTTGGGCATGGCTCCAGTGGCCAACTCGTTCTGAGTCTGCAGGGTCACCGTGAGCGTGCCACCGTCGGTGGTGACGAGGAACCAGTCGAGGTCGCGGGTCGTTGCCGCGCCACCAGCGCCGGAGGCGTCATAGGTCCCGAACTCGCCAGTCACATTGAGCGTGCCACCTGCCGGAATCGAGCCGAGGTCGGTGAACACCGCCGGGATGATGTTGCATCCGCCGTTGATGTCTGCGGCACCACCGACTTGTGCACAGCCGTCGCCAGAAGCGATCGAGCCCGGCGGCGGCGTGACCGAACACTGCGCGGACGCGAGCTCACCGGATGAGATGGCGGTGCCGGCGGCGAGCGCTGCCGCAGCGAGCGAGATTTTTGACTTCATTGAAGCGACTCCTTGTGACAGTGCCGAATGATCGATTGCGGACGGAATAACACCCCGCACAGATGGGGAGCCCCTAGGGTCCAACCTAGTGCAAAACAACCCTCGGTCAAGAAGATCATCGATTTTGGACAGTTACTGGTCTCGCCAATCAATGACAAGCTTCCCCATCTGCTGGCCGGCTTCGAGCCTCTCGAACGCGGTGGCCGCGTGCCCTGGGCGCACGATTCGGTCGACCTTGGGTCTGAGAACGCCGATGCGGAATAGGGAGACGACCTGCGCGAACTCTTCCATGTCCCCCATCGTCGATCCGACGAGCGTCAACTGATTCCAGAAGATCCGTGTGAGATCCGTGACCGCGTCCCCACCGGTCGTTGTCCCGCAGGTGACGAAGACCCCGCCTCGCGCGAGTGAGCGGATGCACTGCGAGTGCACCGCCTTGCCGACTGAGTCCGCGGCGATATCAACCCCCCGCTTGCCGGTCGCGGCGCGTACGGCCTTCGACCAGTCGCCGCCGTCGTCGAGAATGCCGTAGGAGGCGCCGAGGGTTTTGGCCTCGTCCAGCTTGGCTTGGTGCCGACTCGTCACGATGACTTCGCAGCCCAAGTGCCGCGCAATGTTGAGCAGGGCGACCGCCACCCCTCCACCGATCCCGGTCACGAGCACCATCATCCCCGGCTTGAGCCGAGCGCGCGTGACGAGCATGCGCCACGCCGTGAGGTGCGTCAGCCCGAACGCTGCCGCTTCAACGGGATCCGCGTCACCGATGTCGAGGACATTCGACGCGGGCGCGACGAATTGCTCCGCGTGGGTTCCCTGCCGGTGCTCACCGATCATCTCGATGTCCTCGCCTGCAGAACGGACCCCGGGGCTCGCAACCGATGCGCGCACGACGGCAGCGTTGAGCATGACACGCCTGCCAATCCACGCGCCGTCGACCCCATCCCCGACCGCCACGACACGGCCAACGCCATCCGATCCACCGCAAAATGGGTACTTCGTATCGATCCCTGGGAGACCGACACCGACCCAGAGGTCGAGGCTGTTCAGCGCGCTCGCTTCAGTTCGCACGAGCAATTCACCCAACGCCGGACGAGGGTCAGCAAACCCATCGACGAGCGCGACATTGGGAGCCACCGGTCGCCCCCGCTTCTGAATGACGATCGCCTTCATTGAGAGGTCTATAGTAGGAAGATGCTGTCTCCCCGTCGCGCTTCGCTCGCCCTCGCCCTCGCCGTGCTGTCATCGGCGACTGCACTGGCCGATGTCATCGCTGATCCCGCGCTCATCGCGCTCGGGTTCATTGAGCCTCGATCGTCCATCACGCGCACCTTTCGGCTCGTCAACACCGGAACCACTCCCGTGACGATCGCGTCGGCGGTTCCCTCGTGCACCTGTACGAGCGTCGACGCCGCAGGGAAGGTCATCCCCGCCCAAGGCTCGATCGAGTTACCCATCACCATGAAGGTCGCGGCATCGACGGGGATCAAGGTCGCGAGCATCACCTTTACCTTCGGTGCGGGGCTCGCTCCCGCACGAGTCGACATGCAGGGCGAAATCTGTTTCCCCGTGCGCGCGACATCGATCGATTTCGTGACGGCGGCGCGAGTTCCATTCATCAATGCGTTCGGTGACCCCGCGAATCCGCAGGGATCGGTCTCGCCTCCACTGAGCGGCGCAGTGACCGTGGAGTCGGTCGATGGGGCGGCGTTTCGTGTGCTGTCCGTCATGGGACAACCCACGGAGTTCGTTGATGCCTCAGACTCGGCTTCGACCCCGCGGACTTCGCACGAGGTGCGCTACAGTTTCGAGGGACTCGCCTGCGAGAAGATCCCCCCCTTTCTCGTGATTGCCACCGATCACCCGAAGGCTCCGGTCATTGACATTCGGGTGCGGCACAAGTGCTCGCGCATTGCACCGCGGATCCCCTTCGCCGAGTACCGCGCGAATCTTGGCGCGGTCGTCCCGGGTTCGTCGATCCCCTTCGAGTTTGAACTCAAGCAATCGAAGGGATGGACCGTCACAGATGTGACTTCGTCGGAGCCGCGCGTGAAGGTCCAACTCACCGGCCAGCGAAGTGATGCGGATCACGCGCTCGTGTCGTTGGTCGGCACTCTCGATCCGAGTCTGCGCGGCGTGCTCCTCTTCCCTGCCACGATGACGGCGACCGACCCGGGCGGAGCGACGCAGCGGAGTGACTTCTGGATCTGCCTCGATGTCCGCGAGCCGACTCAGAAGGCCGGCTCGTAGAGCTTCGCGCGAACGAATTCCGCGACATTCGCGGGACGGGGCTCCCGGGCCATCCCGGCTTCAAAGATATGTTCGGCGACCTCAATCGCCACCTGCACGCTCGACTCAAAGATCGATGCAATCGGCGGATAAATGAGGCCGACCGCAAGGTCGCCGTCTGTCGTCTGCCGTGCGAGTGACTCGGCGGCGCATAGAAACATCTCGTCGGTCACCCGTTTCGCGCGCGTGGCGAACACCGCCATACCGACCGCCGGGTAGATGTACACATTGTTTCCCTGGCCGGGAACGAAGAGTTTCCCGCCGTAGTGCAGCGGGAGGAAGGGACTGCCCGTCGCGACAATCGCGCGGCCCTCGGACCATCGAATGGCCTCCTCCGCCGTGCATTCACTCTTGGATGTCGGGTTCGAGAGCGGGAAGATGATCGGACGACGGTTGAGGCGCGACATCGTGCGAATCACCCGCTCGTTGAACGCATGCTGGACGGTCGAGACGCCAATGATCGCCGTTGGGCGCAGGGCTTCGATCGCGTCGGCCAACGAGGTGATCGGCGAGTCGGGTCCAGCGGCGGCGCCGCTCGGGATCGCCACACCGTCAAGAGCGTGGGCATAGGGCGCGAGATAGCTCGGCAACTTGGGCATGCCCGCGTGCACGAGTCCTCGTGAGTTCATGAACCAGCACCGCGTCGCCGCATCCCGAGGCGACACACCGATCGACACGAGATGTTTCACAAACAGGTCGCCGATGCCCACCGCCGCGTTCCCAGCGCCGAGGAAAAGGATCCGCTGATCGCTCATCTTCGACTGCGCGAGCCGACAGGCACCGAAGAGCCCCGCAACGGCGACCGATGCGGTCCCCTGAATGTCATCATTGAAGCAGCACACCTTGTGGCGGTAACGCTCGAGAAGCGGAATCGCGTGCGTGTTCGTGAAGTCCTCGAACTGGATGCAGCAGTCAGGAAACACTTTCTGGACGGCATCGACAAACTCGTCGACGAATGAGAGGTAGTCGTCGCCCGTCATTCGCCGCTGGCGGAGCCCCGGATAGAGCGGGTCAGAGAGGAATGCCGCGTTGTTGGTGCCGACATCGAGCACGACTGGAAGCGTCGACTGTGGCGGCACACCGGCGCAGGCTGTGTACAGCGCGAGCTTGCCCACCGGGATGCCCATGCCACACACGCCTTGGTCGCCGAGGCCGAGGATTCGCTCACCATCGGTCACAACGATGAATCGAACTTCCCGCACGGGCCAGTTGCGCAACACCTCGGCGAGCTTGCCGCGGCGCCTTGTGGAGAGGTACATGCCTTTGGGCCGACGCATGATGTGACCGAACCTCTGGCAGGCCTCGCCCACTGTCGGTGTGTAGACGATGGGCATGAAACACTGAAAATCGCTGCGCAGGAGTGCGTAGAAGAGGCGCTCCTGACGATCCTGGAGTGCCGAGAGGTATTGGTACTTCGCGATGTCGGTCTGTTGCTCGGCGAATTGGGCTCGCGCGCGATCGAGTTGTACTGACATCGTTTCCACCCCGTCGGGCAGAAGCCCCACGAGACCGTGTTCCTCGCGCTGCTGTTCGGAAAATGCGGTGCCGAGATTCCGCCTGGCATCGAGAAGCAGCTTGTATCCCTTGGGCGCGTCCGTCCGTGACAGGCTCATGGGAGGATCATAGGGATCGCGGCGACGACGGGGCACGGCAACTAGACTCGGACTGGGTGTCACGCGCGCACGAAACCGCAATCCCGCGCCCCGCATGGCCCGACGGCATTCCTGCGACACTCCGCGAGGATGTCCGACGATGGTGTCGGCGCTGGGGCGACGAATCGCTCGCGCACACGACGCCAGTCTCCATCAGCACCAAAATGAGGCGGACACTCGGCTGTGCCACGAGGACGCGCCCGCTCGTTCGCGTGCACGCCGCGCTCGTGGCACCTGAGTGCCATGCTCTCCTGCGCGAAGTGCTCTGTCACGAGTTCGCGCATCTCTTCGTCTTCGCTTCAGTTGGACGGAACGCCCGACCCCATGGCCGCGAGTGGCGTGCGCTCATGTTGAGCGAGGGGTTCGCTCCGCGCGCCACCATTCCATGGAGTGAGTTACCGCCCGCCATCAGCGATCTCACTGTGCGCCCACGGCGCCGCAGGACTGTCGGGCGTCGCCGCGGTGCGCTCGGCATCGGGCGATTCGCGAGCTCGCTCTTGGCGCTCTTCGCCTAGCGCATCTCGGTGGCCATGCGCTGCTCGAGCAATTGCGCGTCGCGCTCGCGCCCGGCGATCCGAAGCGCCTGCACCAGCATGAGCCCCGAGCGAAACCAGTTGCTCTGACGCGCAAACTGCGGCGAAATGCCCTCGGGAACCTCCATGCTGCGGAAGGCTCTGTCGTGCAGCGTCACATTCCCGCTGACATTGCTGACCGCCCCGAGGATGGCAGATGCCTTCTGGAGCGCGGTGATGGCGAAGGGTCCGTCATTGGGATACCTCGTGAGAATGGTCTCGTAGCAGCGCCCCGCGGCGGGGAGCTCGCCGTCGCGCTCAAAGAGCGACGCCTGCTGCAAGAGGATCTGCCCCGCGAGGTCACCCCGATCTTGGAAGATCTCGTACGCGCCATCGAGCGCAGCGTGTTGCTCGACGGGGTCAGAGATCGAATCGATCATGGGGGAGATCGTGCGCAGCGCGTACTCGGGATACGACGCGCCGCAGAGTTCCAAGATGTCCGAAGCCCACACGCTCTTCTGCTCTGTGGTCATCGCGCCACTCTTGGCGGCCGCGCCGACAAGTGCCCAGGACCGAGGGTCGGTCAGGCAGGCGCGCACGGCGAGCCGAGTGAGTTCGAGCGACTTCGTCACCAATTCCGGAGTGGGAGCGACCTTTGCTGCGGGATTCCCGAGGACTTTCCGTGCCGCGATTCGCAGGGACGCAGCGAACTCTCGATCCTCGGCGCTCTCGATCCCGTACTGCACGAGCATCGGCATCTGCGTGTTGGAGACGCCGCGCATCGTCTGCGGATCACGGATCAATCCCTCGACCGCCTGGTAGCTGCCGAAGCGCCCCGTCTCGCTCCATCGTGGGTTGCGGCCCGCGCTGGCCACGAAGCCGATCCACGCATGAGAGAGCACACCGTCGGTGGCCGTCGTGTAGACGGCCGGCACGCCGATCGCCTTGGCGACGGTCGTGGCGAAGTACGCCTGGTCGGCGCAGATCCCGCCGTACCTGAGGATGTTGCGCAGGTCCCATCCAGCGGCCGTGACTTTCTTTGGCGATCCCTTCTCGAGGTAGTCGAAGTCGTACTCGACTTTGTCGTAAAGGTCTCCCGCCGCCGGATGCCCGGCGAACTGCGCGACGGCCCAGGCGAGTTCGTCCGGCGACGCCGCCACATCGACGAGGTAGACGAGGAGTTCCGGGGCGATCCCGCGCAATCCAAAAAACATGCGCCTCTCGTTGACCACAAAGTGATCGAACACCGCCAGAGGATCGGCGCCGTGCGCCACATTCTCATTGACTTGCATCACGAGCGGGACATCGAGCACGACCGCGATGGCCGCCGCCAACTCCGGGTACCGCTCGACGAGCGGCGATCGCTGCGCCATGAGCGCCCGCGCCATCCGCACCACGCGCGCCGGCTCCTCCTGCTCGGGCTCCACCACGAGCGCGAGCGCGCGTGCAAATCGCGGATGGGCGAGAAACTCCCCGGCGACAGCGGGCTGCTCGGCCTCCACGACCGATACGACAAGCCTCGCGAGCTGCCAGGATGCGACCTGGGGGACCAATGCGACCAGCGACTCACGGACCTTTGCTGAGAGCTCCTTCTGCTTCGCCGACCGGCTGGCCTTGGCCGGTTTCGCGCTGCCTCTTCCACCACTCGTGCTTGGCTTGCTCTCGACGGGCGCAAGATTCGCGAGCACGGCCTCGATCCCTGACTGAAGCGCGCTCGAGAGCGCGGTGCAGGCTTCGGATGCGGGTCTCGTGCCTTGCGAGATCGCGCTGATGATTGATTCCCCTTCGGTCCCAAAGAGCGCAGCGGGATCTGCCGGCGCGTCCTTGGCAGACTTGCGAGTCGACTGTGGAGACGCCTCAGTGCTCGTGGACGAGAGCAGGATGGCGATCGCGCAAGCGATGATGCCAGACCACGGTGCGATCATCGGTCTGGGCTCCTGACAAAAGACTGACTGAGGACAAGCCGACGATCGACGCATGTTTCTGTCAACTCGACCAACGAGAGCGTGCCGCCATCGACCGTGAAGGTGTATGACCCCGGCTCTTCTGGACATGACTCGCTTCCGAGTTGATACCGGATCGTGAGCGTGTTTCCATCGACGAGGCATCGCCCGACCCGAATTGGCATCCCCTGGCCTTCGACTACGACGACGCCCCCGGGTGCAATCTCGAGGAGGTCGCTCCGCTGTGCCCCGCGCCACGAACCCACCAGCGTTGGCGGAAGGAGTGGCCGCGGCGTCGATGAGCAACCACAGACACAACTTGCGGCAAGGACGGCACTTGCTACGGCGGTTCTTCCGAGTGCTCGCATCGCGAAAAAGAATACGGGTTCGCGTTGTTCGCCCTTGCGTCGCAGGGCGGGAAACCAACCTTGTCATCAAGCCCCTCGGCGCGGAGAGGTTTCGCACTAAAAAAACCGACGGCATGGCGGGATGGTCGGCTCACTTCAGCGGGAGCCGGCCATCTTCCATTTTTGCCTCATCGTTTCCGGAGGAATCGTCATTGATCGCGGGGCCATCAGGCCGAGGGAGGAACCGATCTCGGTCGTAGGGTGGAGCGCACGCCGCAATGGACTCGCCGCGCCGCTCGCGCCAGCTCTCGCGCTCGGGATCCGAGGCGTAGAAGCGCTGGTAGATCAGGCGCTGGGCATCATCGTCGCCGCCGACGAGATCGACAAACTCGCTCACGCCTGCGCCAGGCGGCAACGACCGGACGGGTTCGACGAGCACCTCCTCGACGAGTCGGCGATAGAGCTCACGGTCGCCGAGGTGGTCGGTATGGACGAGAAAGACCCCGAGTTCGCCGAGCGTCTCGATCATTTCCCAGAGCCAGGTGCCAAGTTCCACCTCGGAAAGTCCGTCCACGGTCGGCGGTTCGAATCCGGTGTCGGCCAGTTGGCGCAGATTCGTTGTGAGCGGCGCATGCTCGAAGTCGTAGAGCAGCGTCCAGTACATCCGGTCGGTGCAGTCGCCCCTGTCGGACGCCTCCTCGATGAGTCGATCGATCGATGCGGCCCGCTCAGCGCGCTGCGCTTCCCACATCGGTTCGAGGTGCGTGAGTCGCCGAAGGCGTCGTGTTGCATCATGCATGAAAGTCCCTCCTCTTCGAAGCGGGAACCTAGATCCTGCAGCGACCCCCTCTCCCAACTGTGCCGGTTTTTCTCGAGGTGCGAGCCGCCAACTCTCAGGACAGTCGCGCGACGCGACGACCCTCTGCGTAGACCTCAGCCCCGAGCGCGGGGTCGAGGCCGCGGCCTCGCTGCCACTGGAGCCGCACGCGCGCACGACGGTGCGCTCCAACACTGAACAGCATCGGCTCGCATGCTGTCCACGGCCCGATCGGGACGACGAGGGCATCGACGAGCGGCGATCTCGCCTCGACCTCAAGGACGGCGCTCCACTGCCCCGGCGCACGCATCGTGGGAGCGTCGATCCAGTTGCAATGTGGTGCCAGAGGTGCCGTGTGCTGTGAAGGATCGCGCAATCGATCGTGCGAGTCGGCATACCACGCGCACGCCAAGGGGGTCTGACTGTGACCTGTTGCCGCCTCGGCGAAAACGACGGCATCGCGACCGTGGACGAGCGCCTGCGCGAGAACACAGACTCGCGCCACACTTCGCGGCTCGACGGCGAAGGACTCCGAGGCGACGGCCGTGGGCGCACCGCCGCGACCAAGCGTCTCTTGCGTCACTCTCGCCATCCCCCGCCACTGTGAGTCCGTGTCATTGATCGCGTCAAGGACAACCGCGCCATTGCGCGGGTGGATCACCAGGGTGCGCGCTTCGCAGGCATCTCGCACCGCGTACCAGGCAGGTTTCGGTCGACCCTTCACATCGACGAGCGCCCATGAATGTCCGGTCCATGCGTCATTGAGTTGCCAGACGAGGGCGCCCGCACACACCCGCGGATTGGCTCGCATCCATGCGTAGGCCACGCGCATGGCGCGCGCTTGGACGATGTGCGCCTGCGCCATCCACTCCCCAAGATCCGCGGGCGGAAGAAATCGCTCGCGCAGGAATCGACCGTACTGCGGTTCGTCACCTCCAGTGGCCCGTTGCCGTGGCGCAAGCAGTGCGAGTCCTTCCGGGACGCCGAGTGCTGCGAGTGCCGACTCGGCAATCCCGAACGCCTCGCTCACCGAGCGCATGTTGGGCGGCGACTGATGGCCAAACTCACTGCAGAACCGCGGCGTGATGGACCGCATCCCTTCGACCTTGGCCTCTGGATCCCAAGTGTGTCGGTCTCCACAGGTCGGATCGTTGGGGTGAATCTCGAGCGCTCCAGACCACGGACTCTCTGTCCAGTACGAACGGGTCGGATCGAGTTCGTTGACGATGCGCGGCAGGAGTTCGAGCCAGTAGTGCCGTCCCCACGACTGCCCGGGCGCGAGTCGTTGCGCGAATCCCCACGAGGCCCACGCGAGAATGGATTCGTTGCCCCCACACCAGAGGACGACGGATGGATGGCGGGAGAGGCGCGCGACCTGCCATCGCGCTTCGGTCTCCACGCGAGATCGGTACGGCTCCTCTTCCGGATAGGTCGCGCAGGCGAATGCGAAGTCCTGCCAGACGAGAAGGCCGAGTCGATCGCACTCGTCATAGAACGAGTCAATCTCGTAGCCACCGCCGCCCCAGACTCGGAGCATCACGAGATTCGCGTCGCATGCCTGATGGAGTCGCGTCGACAGCCGTGCGCGATCGTGACACTGATCAAACAGCCCATCGGGGATCCAGTTCGCGCCCGCGCACCAAACAGGGGTCTCGTTCACGAGCACCCGAAAGCGCGAACCGATCTCGTCCTTCGCCGTGTCAATCGTCACCGATCGAAGTCCGACGGTGCATGCGGTTCGATCGACCACCTCGCCGGATGCGACGAGTTCGACTTCCACGCGGTAGAGGGGCTGACCACCGTAGCCGCGCGGCCACCATCGCATCGGCTTCTCGAGTCGGAGTGCTACGGGTCCTGCTCGGCCCGCCCCTCGCACGGCCGTCGAGTCGGGCGCGATGAGTTGACACCGCACTTCGGTGGGCTGCGCAACGCGAGCGAATTCGATGTCAGCGTGGACACGCACCTCGGCGGCATCCGCCGTGCACGCCGTGACGAGCGGCCGAACCGACACGATCCTGGCTCCCGACCATCCGTGCAGGTAGACGAGACCGCGGATGCCACTCGATGCCACGCGCGGCCCCCAATCCCAGCCAAACTCACACGCTGTCTTGCGAATGAAGGGGTACGGCGTCCAGTCGCCATTGACGGGACGCGAGCCGAGGTCCCGTTCGAGGCGCTCGACCTCCGTGACGGCGCCACGACAGGTCACAGCGATCACATGCTCGCT
>SYGQ01000110.1 GCA_005799475.1 Planctomycetia bacterium
CGCGCCACCGCGACCGCATCGCGTTCGTGCGCGTGGTGTCGGGGATGTTCACGCGCGACATGAGCGTCGTGCACGCACAGAGCGGGCGGCGCGTGCGGCTCTCGAACGCGCAGAAGCTCTTCGGGCGCGACCGCGAGACGGTCGATGAAGCGCGCGCGGGAGATGTGGTCGGCATCGTCGGCCAAGACGCGCTACGGATCGGTGACACGCTGACCGAAGACCGCGCCGTCGTGTTCGACGAGATCCCGCAGTTTCCACCCGAAGTGTTCTCGTACATCGTGAACCCGCAGCCGGGCAACGCGAAGAAGTTTCAACTCGGGCTCGAACAGCTCCTGCAAGAAGGCGTCGTGCGAATGCTGATGGTCGGCGCTGGCATCGCGCAGCGGCCGCTGTTGACGGCCGTCGGCGTGCTGCAGTTCGAAGTCGTGCAGTACCGGCTCAAGGCCGAGTACGGAGCGGAGTCCCGGCTCGAATCCTCGCGATGGCGCCACGCAAGATGGTGGCGCAAGCCCGGCGCCGATGCCGAGTGGTTGCCCGACCTCTTGTCGGACGCGTCGCACGCCACCGATCGCGATGGACGGACTGTGCTCCTCTTTGCCGACGAGTGGGCGCTCAATCAGTTCGCCAAGCGCAATCCGGAAGTCGAACTCTCGCCAATCCCGTTCAAGTAGTGGACGGTACGGCGCCGCAGGTTGTCATCGGCAACCGCTCGCGCTTCCACGCCTCGAATCCGCCTGCGACATTGACAGCGTCGATGCCGATGCGACGCAGCATCGCCGTTGCCGCCGCACTTCGACCACCCAGCGCGCAGTGAACGAGGACGCGACGGCCGCGCGGGATGCGCTCAAGTTGCGTCGAGAGCCGCGTGTAGGCCACATTGAGTGACCCCTCGATGCATCCAGCGGCGGCCTCGCTCGCGGAGCGGACATCGAGCACGAATGAGCCCTCAAGGTGCGATGCCGCCTCGGTCACCGAGACTTCCGGCGTGCGCTCCAACCTCGGCGCGGACGCGAGGGCATCGGGTGACACCGTCGCAACGATCGAGTCATAGCCAATGTGGACGAGGTCGCGAATGAGTTCGTCACGCAGGTGATCGTCGCACACGAGCACGATTCGCTCTTCAGGCTTGGCGTAAGAACCGGCAACCATCGGGAACATCGAGGTCGTCGGCGCCCAGATCGCGCCAGTGAGGTGTCCCTCGCGGAACACCGGCCATGGTCGGGTGTCGATGATGATCGTGCCCGGGTGCTCCCACTGTGCCGCGTGCGCGGCGACATCGGCAATGCGCCTAGGCGTGGGCAGATTTCCGAGGAGCGGCACCCCGTCGCGATTGGCCGTCTTCATGCGCGCGAAGTAGAGCGGCGGGTCCGGCTGCCCAGCCAGGATGTCGTCGACGAACCTGCGCTCGTCACCGACGAGCTTGAGGATCGCACTATGGCGCTTCTCGTAGCCGACGGTCGACTGAGGAATGGCTCCGAGCGCCTTCCCGCACGCGCTCCCCGCGCCGTGAGCCGGCCATACCTGAAGTTCGTCGGGAAGTTCCACAAATGCGCGTGCACTCTTCCAGAGCGCGTGGGCCGCTGGCTCCGCGGATCCTCTGCATCCTGCGGCGGTCTCAAGAAGATCCGGTCGGCCAAGGTCGCCAACGAACACGAAGTCGCCACTGATCAATCCCATTGGCGTCGTGGCTCCTGCGCCACGATCCGTCACGAGGTACGCCAGGTGCTCTGGCGTGTGGCCGGGCGTGTGCAGCGCACGGAAGTCGATGCCGCCGATCGAGAATGAATCGCCGTGACGCAGCAGCGTGTGTGTGTACGCGTGCACCCACGACGAGCGCCAGTCAGGTCCGCCCTCGTCGCTGACGAAGACGCGCGCCCCCCATCGCTCGGCCGCCTCACGCGCGCCGCTCAGGAAGTCCGCGTGGATATGCGTCTCTGCGACGGCGACGATTTTGAGTCCGTTGCGCGCGGCGATCGCCTCGTAACGGTCGATGTCGCGCTCGGGATCGAAGAGGATCGCTTCCTTCGTGCGCTGGCAGCCTGCGAGATAGGCGTACTGGGCGAGTCGGTCGTCGGCGATCTGTCGAAAGAACATGGGGTTACCACTGTGCGAGAATGCCGGCCAAGTCCATTCCGCCAACGACCAGGTCCTGATTGAGATCGGCCGCGTGGAATCGCGGCACAGGCCCCCATGCGGCGAGCACCATGCCGAGATCCACGCCGTTGACCATCCCATCGGTGTTGACATCGGCGAGTGCGGCCGTTGTCACCGTGAGGCTCGTGCCGTAACCACCATCATCGGGGTTTAGGAAACTCGAGTTGGCCTGCACCGAGGCGGCGATCCGCATGTCGTAGTTGCCTTGGGGCAGGACCACACTGGCGACGCCCGAGACCGATACCGGCTCGATGTACGACGACACTTCGTTCGAGATCACCGACGCGACGGAGGATGGCCCGAGGATCTGCCGAAACTGGAAGAAGGTGTCAGCGATGCCGCGGGCCGACAACGACCACGAGATGCGGGCGCGAAGGGTTGGTTGCGTTCCAGCGCGCGCGAGGGCGTAAGTCGCATTGATGTCGGAACGACCGAACGCGAAGCTCGATGGAGCCGCCATCGCGGTGGCACCACCGCCGAGGTAGAAGGCGAAGGGGTCGCCCTGCACGAGACTGAAGTGGACATTGCCTTGCGCGGCCGATGGCGGCGCGCCAAGACTCGAGTGCGACTTGTTCGCCCACCATTGTGAAGAGATCGACGGGTTCGAGCTTTGTGTCGCGCCGTTGAGTTGCGCGATGGAGTAGAGATTGCCCGTCGCACCGGTGACCGTGAAAGGCGGGTCGCCGAGCGCTGGCCACGCCAAGGCCACGAGCGAGCAGGCAAGCGCGGTGCGAACGGACCGACTCATGCGCTCAGTCTAGGTGAAGCCGGGCGAACTCCAAAGGCATCGGCGACCGACTGCCATGCCGTTGCGTCGATACGCGCGACCATCGCGTCAGAGTCCTGGAGTACATCGAGGACGGAGAGTCGCATCCGGCGCCACCCGAAGCGGCCATCGCCATCCGATCCGAGCGCGCTGCGGTAGAAGTGACGGCGTCGCTCTCATCGGTCCACCCCTATTGAGAGTTGGTGCGTGGTCGTTGCCCCGTGCGTGCCCGGCGGTGCCGAAGCGAGGAACGAGACCGGCTTGAATGTGGCTCTCAGGCGTTCTCTGGGAGGGAGGAACGCTACCGCTGCACGGTCGGTCCGAACGCTCGACGCGCCGATTGGCGCCGAGGTCTGACGATCCGCCACGACGCAATCTCGAAGGCGCCGAGCGACGCGACGCTTGCGCCGGCCGTCATGGCGAGGCGCGTACCGCGCAGCGGACGCTCGAAGAAGTCGCAGGCCATGACCGTACGAGCACCGTCGCGCCAGGTCAGGTGAAGCCGCTGCGCGCCGCCAGAGCGATCGACGACACGAAGGATCACATCGCCACTCCCGTCGTCGGCTGGCTTGAGCGCGAGCACTTCCACGGACTCGGCCCCGAGCGAGGAGTTGATCGCGACGAACTGCAGGGATTGCGGCTGTGAGTGGCCCACCTTCCCCGCGCGCGCCTTGATCGACTGCGGCGGGTGATTCAGCCGCTCCGCCGACACCCAAGCGTTCGCGTCGGAGGCATCGCCGACTCGGATGCCGTACGCAAACTCGTGCACACCGCGGTCGGCCGTGGGATCTGGGAAGTTCGGACTCTTGGCGAGCGAGAGCCCGAGTTCGCCATCGACCGCGCTCTTGCCGAAAATGCCGTCGTCAACGACGGCGAAACTCGTGGCGCCGTCAGCCAGACTCATCCAGTCGTGCCCCGGGACCTCGAACTGTGCCTCTTGCCAACTCGTGTTGCGGTGGGCATCGCGCGAGATGTGTCCAAGCTGCGTCCCAAAGAGCGCCGTGCGTGATCGCAGTCGCGTTGGAAAGAGCGCCCTCAGCAGCGTCCTCTCCTCGCGCCAGTCGAGCCGCGTGCGAATGACAAGTGTGTCGCTCCACGATGCGAGTTCGTACACCTGCGTGAGCGCACTCGCCCGCCCAAGTCGCCGTGTGCACTCGATGCGCGCGATCCCGCCGCGCACGCTTGCCCGCGTCGTGCACCGCGTCACGACTGGCGTCGGCTTCTCCAAGTACTCCTTGTCCGTATCCCACGCTTCCCAGCGGCGCGGGCGATCTTCATAGAGGACAAGTTCGTTGAAGGCGCGCGACGGAGCGGGCCGCGTGGCACCGTGGGCCGTCACGATTTCGCGAACACGCCCGAGAGGATCGAGCTTGACGCGCATGAATGAGTTGCCGAGCGTGAGCAAGGGCGCTGACGCCGCGATCGCATCGTCCTTGCCCCCCTTCTCGGGCACGCCGACCGCGCACGCGGGCAGGCCCCCACACGCAACGCTTGCCGGATTGAAGGCGAGGCGCTCGCCACCGCGCACCCCAACGAGCGCCGCGGCCCGCGAGTGGGCGGCACTTCGAAGCGCTTGGAGTCGCGTCACGGCATCGCCGAGCGCGCGCCGAGCATCGTCATACACGGGGCCGATACTTGAACCGGGAAGAATGTCGTGGAACTGGTGAAGGAGCACCGTCTTCCAAAGGCCATCGAGCTCCCCGACGAGCCGCTTCAGCGCAGCGCGCGGCGGCGGCGCGAGCACCGCGAGCATCTCCACCTCGCGAAGGAGTCGTTCGCACTGCCGATTTGCTTGTTTGATCCACCGCTGCGAGGTGTAGGTGCCTCGGTGCGCCTCCAAGTAGAGCTCGCCGTCCCACACCGGCAGTGGACTCCCCGCCGCCTCGCTGCGCGACGCTTCCTCGTGCAGCGCGTCGCAGAAGGCCGTGGCCGAAGTGTGCCGTGTCCTCGGCATGCCCTCGCATCGCGCTGCGTTCTTGGTGCGCTCGATCTGCGAAGGATCGGGTCCGCCGCCGCCGTCGCCCCAGCCATAGGGTTGCAGATAGATCCGAGTGCGACCGCGATCGAGTCGCTCGATGTTTCCCTCGGCCAGCGAAAGATCAGCGGGAAGGAAATCGCTGTTGTAGTTGTGCCCGGGCGTGCAATGCGCAAGGACGCTCGTGGAGTCGAGGCCGCGCCAGTTGAATGACACATGCGGGAACGAGTTCGTATCCGACCACGCGATCTTGTTCGTGATGAAGGTGTCGAGCCCGGCCTTGGCCATGATCTGCGGCAGGCACGCAGGGAATCCGAATGTGTCGGGCAGATAGAGGATGCGCTGCCTCGGTGCGCCGGGAAACTCCTGCTGCCACCAGCGCGTGCCGTGAACGATCTGCCGAATGAAACTCTCGCCGCATGGCGCGGTCGCATCGGGTTCGACCCACATCGCGCCCATTGGTTCCCAGCGACCTGCCGCGACGGCCCTCTTGATGGCGGCCATGAGCCCCGGACTCTCTTCCTTGACGAACTGGTACTGCTGCGCCTGCGAGGCGACAAATCGGAAGTGATCGAATCGCTCGATGTTTCGGAGTGCCGTCGCGAAGGTGCGCAAGCACTTGCGCCGGGTCTCGTCGATGCGCCAGAGCCATGCGGTGTCGATGTGGGCGTGACCGATGGCGACGCAGGTGGTCGCGCTCTCGTGATCGCGGCGGCCGCGCAGCAATCGATCCAGAGCGCTGCGCTGTCGCAGCACCACTTCGCGCGTGGCCGAGGCCGCCGGTATCGCCCGGATGATCGCAGCGAGTCCGCGCGCGAGGTCGTTCGTGCGCGACGCCTGCGCCGCGCCGCTCCAGAGTTGGCGCCGGAGCCAATCGAATCGCTCGCAGAACTGCCAGACTTCCTCGTCGATGGCAACCACTTCGGCCGACTCGAGTCGACCGGGCTTCGCCTCATTCCAACGAGCGCGCTGCTCGGGCTGGTCCCACCAGAATGTGGTGGCACCAAGCGGAAGATTGCACGCGGCCTCGACCCACACATCGATGCGCTCGCCGCCCTTGGCTCGCGCGCGGCTCTTCCACTGACTCGGAATCAGCGGCGCGGTGTCGTGGTAGGGATCGAATCCGGAGAACGGCGTTCCATCACAGTGCACGCAGGCTTCGGTGCCGCTCGAGAAGTGCAGCATCGTGCGATAGCCACGGAACGCGCGCGGCAGGGATCCCTGGAGCCGAAACCA
Source organism: Planctomycetia bacterium (assembly GCA_005799475.1). GTDB lineage: Bacteria > Planctomycetota > Phycisphaerae > Phycisphaerales > SM1A02 > F1-60-MAGs104. The sequence goes on from SYGQ01000110.1 coordinate 6,132, forward strand.
CGCCGTGCTCCATACGGGTCCCCATCTGTAGCCAAGCTCAACGGGACGCCTTCGTGCCTTTCGGACCTCTTCGAACGGAAGTCGCGCCGCGAAGTGCGCCACCTCGACGCCCAATAACTGTCGCACCGGCATCGCAATCGGGCGGATCACCGTCGTGAGGAACTCCTCGGCTCGGATGGCGTCCATCTGAAATGCGCTCAGCACGGTGCCGAGTGTAGGACGATGCCTTTGACTCTTCGTGAACGGACTGCCTAATATGGGAATGGTGCTCGCCCTCTTCCGCACACTCACCGTCGCGATCGTCGCCGTGTGGCTGCCACTGTGCTGCTGCCAGGTGATGGCGCTCTCCTCAACCGGAGGCGGGTGCTGCGCCAGCTCGGTCACAACCGAGCCCGCGACTCACTGCTGCGGTGACGGCCACGATGATTGCGACGAGCGCGATTCAGCACCGACTGCACCCGTCGAGCACTGCACGCACTGTGTCGACAAAGGCATGCCGCCCGCGCCCGTCGCGCTCGATGCCTTTTTTGTGATGGCACAAGTGCCCTGCGTCTTGGCACTGCCCCCGACGGTCATCGATCCTGCGTTCATCCACGCAACGGCGTGCGAGGGACGATGGGATCTTGCGCCACCGGGCGACCCGCCCTTGCCGGCTCCCTGCGCGAGCCGGCGTTGCTCGCAGCTTTCGCTCTGGCTCATCTGAACTCTGGACTCGCTTGAGAAGACGCGCGGAACGGTTCCGCGCGTTCGCGCTTGGCTTGTCCATGGAGTTCATGCATGAAACACCTCACACAACTCGTCGCGCTTGCGGCGGCCGTCCAAGTCGTCGGCTGCGGAGCGCCCACACTCGAACCACCGTCCTCCATCGCTGGTGAAATCCGCGCTCGCACCGGCGTCGAACCCGCGTGGGCCTCGGCAGCTGCCCCGACCGCGCAGTCGCTTGTTGACGCGGCGGCGACGCCCCTGCCATCGCCGCTAGGTGAGTCCGACGCCGTTGCGCTCGCGCTGAGCGCGAGCCCAGAGATTGCACGGCTCCTCGCTGAAACTGCTGCGCTGCGTGCTGAGGCACTCGATGACGCGAGTCCGATGAACCCAACGCTTGAGCTCGCTTCGGCCATTCCACTCGGGGCCATGAACGCCGTGCCCGTCCTCGCTATGGTCGCGACCCAGATCGACGAACTCTGGAAACAGCCCATTCGCAGCGAGATCGCACGAGATGCGTACGAAGCGGCGCTCCTCTCGCTCGCGTCCGAGGCGGTGCTGCTCTCCGTTGAGGCGCGCGCGCGCTGGCACGAGATCGCCCTGCGCGAGGATGAGGCGCGCCTCGCGAATGAGGACGCCACGCACCTCGATCGCCTCCTTGCCATGACGCGGGAGCGGTTCGAGGCTGGTGAGGCGTCGCAGGATGATGTGACGAAGGCGATTCGGAACTCAGCGCAGGCACACCGTGCGCGATCGACGGCGCAGCAGATGAACACCGACACCCGACTCGCCCTCATGGGGCTCCTTGGGCATGCGGAGGCGCCCGTTGAGTGGCAACTCGGACTCGACGACGAAGCCTCGCGCCATGCGCTTGGCGGCGAACTCTCCGACGAGCGGGTGCTCGTCGATCAATTGTCTCGGTCGAGGCTGGATGTCCGCGCGGCCGTCGCGCGCGCCAAGGCAGCGAAGTCGAGGCTGACACTCGCGACCGCGTCGCGGCTGCGCGGGGTTCAAGTCGGTGCGGGATGGGAGCGGGACATGGAGGGAGCCGATGGCGTCGCGTTCTCGGCCGTGATCGAGCTCCCCATCTTCAATACCGGTTCGCATCGGATCGCCAAGGC
>SYGQ01000014.1 GCA_005799475.1 Planctomycetia bacterium
CGACGCGGTCCGCCACCGGGTTGGGCTTCTCCGGGGAGCGGAGCACCACAAAACTCTTCGGCGCCATCGCGGCGTGCAGCGCGCGAATCTGGGCGAGCACTCGCGCGCGACCCTCTTCGCTGCGCATGAGTTCGAAGGGCGGATCGATGAACGCGATATCGACCGGCTGGGGGGCGGCCGCAACGGCACCGGGTCCGAGCGCATCGGTCTGGACCACCTGCACGCGGTCGCCGCACTTGAGCGTGATCACATTCGCCCGCAGGTAGTCGGCGATGTAGCGGTTCTGCTCAACGCATACGACGCGCCTCGCACCCAGGCTCGCCGCCTCGAGACCCATCGTCCCAACACCCGCGTACAAGTCCAGCACATTCGCGTCGCTGAACCATCCGCGCAGGATGTTGAACACCGCGGCCTTGGTGCGCGCTCCCATCGGCCGAGTCTCGTTGCCGGGGGGGATCTGCAGCAATCGCGAGCGGAACTCACCGCCGAGGATCTTCAGCATTCCGCGATCCTAGGGCAAGGTCGAAGCCACTGGCGCCATGACGAGGTAGAGCACGGCGAGCGTGGCGAAGCATGCGCCCATGAAGCAGGCCGCCGCTCCGGGAACGAGTGCCAATCGACGCCCCGTGCGCTGCTCACGCGACTCGGTCGCCGGACTCAGGCGGGACTCGCCAGGCGTGAACCACAGGTAGGACACGCAGAGCCACGCTGCGGCCGTCGCGAGCGGAAGCAGCAGGAAGCGGCCGGGAGTCGGTGCCTCCCAACCGTCGTCGTCCGAAAGAAGCAGGCGCAAGATCAGGGTCAGAATCCCGGCAACGATCGTGACGGGCAGCACGAAGGGCCTGCGGAATCGACGCCGCGTCTCAACCCGCAGCGCATCCATGATCAGCGAAGGTGCCATGAGCATCTGAGCGTACGCTCGCGACATGCTCCCCTCGCTTGCCGTTGCACTCTTGCTCATCGTGCGGCCGCTCCCCGATGACGCGACCGTCGCGGCCGCCGTGCAGACCGGTGCCGAGCGAATCGTCGCCATGCAGGATGGGCCCGGGAGTTCCGAGTGGCCCTACGAGGGTGTGTACCGGGTCGGAGGGAAAATCCCGGAGGGATACCGCGTGGGCGGCACCTCGATCGCCGCAGAAGCGCTGCTCTGCGCGCCCGGGTACTCGTCGAGTTCGCCGCGACAGGAAGCCGTCGCGCGCGCCACGACCTTCGTCTGTGAAGCGATCAAGGAACCGCTCCTTCAAGTCTCCACTTATCAAGGCGGGTATGACGTTCGCGCGTGGGGCGCGTGCTACGGGGCACGATTCCTGCTCGCGCTCAAGGCGCACAAGGCCGTGCCGCCGGAGCAGGGCGATGAGGTCGAGGCCGCGCTCGCGTTCTACCTCGACGCGCTGCAGAAGTTCGAGATTCCCGAGTTGGGTGGCTGGAACTATGCGCGCGATCCCGGAGCCGAGACGCCAAGCGCCGCGAGTCCCTTCATGACTCCGGCGTGCTTGCAGACTCTGTTTGAAGCGCGGGCGCAGGGTTACTCGGTCGACGCCGCAATCGTCGCGCGCGCGCTCGACGCCCTCGAGCGCTGCCGCACCGACGACGGCAACTTCGCCTACTCCGCCAAGGGGAAGGCGCGCATGGACACCCGGTCGATCCCGGGGGCCGTGGGGCGAATGGTCGCGGGCGAGACGGCGCTCTACCTCGCCGGCCGCAGCGACGCGGCACGGCTTGCGTTTGCGGTCGAATCCTTCATCCGCTACTGGGGCGAGCTCGAGAAGCGCCGCGCCAAGAACGGGACGCACTTGCCTCCGTACGGCGTCGCACCCTACTACTTCTGGTTCGCGCACTACCACGCCGCGCAAGCGGTCGAGTTGCTGCCCGAGGGCGAGCGGCCGCGCCTGCGCCGCGCGCTCAACTGGCTGCTGTGGCAGACGCGCGCCTCCGACGGGACCTGGAACGATCGTGTGTTCACTCGCTCGGCCGCTTACGGCACCGCGATGGCGATCATGTCGGTCGAGATGCCGGCGCGAAGTCAGCCAAGCCGCTGGAATTGATGTGCGTCTGGTGTAGGATTCGCGCCGACGATGCCTCCGACCAAGTCTCCCGAGTTGGCGCCCCCGGGTGCGACCGCTCCCGAATCTCCTTCGACCCCCGTTCGCCGCTCGGTGCCGAGTGCGCCTGCGATCGAACCCAAGATCGATCCCAAGCCTGAAGTCCGCGCCAAGCCCACGCAGGCCACGCTCGAAGGTGGCTGGACGGTCGATGATGCCGCCGAGGTCTACCAAACGCGCCTCTGGGGCAAGGGATTCTTCGACATCAACGCGAAGGGTCATGTCGTTGTGCGGCCCACGCGCACGCTCGGCCACGAAGTAGATCTCTTCGATGTCGTCGCGGGCATGCGCGAGCGCGGACTCAACACGCCGGTGCTGCTGCATTTCAGCGATTTGCTCGAACGACGCATGCGCGACATGCGCGAGGCGTTCGATGCGGCTGTGGCGGAGAACGGCTACAAGGGTTCGTACACCGGCGTCTACCCGATCAAGGTGAATCAGCAGCGGCGCGTGGTCGAAGAAGTCCGCCGCTACGGCGTCGAGCTCGGCTTCGGGCTCGAGGTCGGTTCCAAGCCTGAACTCCTCGCGGTGATGGGGATGACGACCGATTCGCCTGACCGCCTCATCATCTGCAACGGCTTCAAGGAAGAGAAGTACATCGAGTTCGTGACGCTTGCGGCGAAGCTCGGCCGCAACATCATCCCGGTGATCGAGAACATCGGGGAACTCAAGCTCATTGTCGAGAGCGCCAACCGTCTGGGCGTTCGGCCTCGAATCGGCGTACGCATGAATCTCGCGACGCCGGGCGCGGGTCGGTGGAGGCACTCCTCTGGGCTCAAGGCGAAGTTCGGCCTCTCGCTCACCGAGGTCATCGAGACCGTCGACTTCCTGAAGGCGCGCGACATGGTCGACTGCCTGCAGTTGCTGCACTGCCACATGGGCAGCCAGATCCACGACATCCGGCAGGTCAACTCGGGCGTGAACGAACTCGCGCGCATTTATGTGCAGCTCGTGAAGATGGGTGCCGGCATGAAGTACCTCGATGTCGGCGGTGGCATGGGCATCGACTACGACGGCAGTCAGACGGCCTTCGAGTTCTCCACGAACTACTCGCTCGCTGAGTACGCCAACAGCGTCGTCTACAAGACGATGACGGTCTGCGACGAAGAGGGGGTCGAGCACCCGACGATCGTCACCGAATCGGGCCGCGCGATGGTGGCGCAGCAGTCCGTGCTCATCTTTGATGTACTCGGTTGCAACCGACCCGATCGCGCGCCGCCGCCGACGGAACTTCCCGCGCCCGCGCCGCCCGAGGACGAATTGCCGCGGCCGCTGCTTGACCTGTGGGAATTGCATCGTTCGATCAGCGAGCGCCGCATCTTGGAGCAGTACCACGATGCCCTCGAGGCCCGCGACGAAGCGATGCGGCTCTTCTCGGTGGGCTACTTGACACTTGAGCACCGTGCGATCGTGGATCGCCTTTTCTGGGCGGTGTGCGCGAGGATTCGCGACAAGGTCCGCGGCATGGGCGCGCACACGCCCGAGGAACTGACGGACCTCGACTCGACGATCACCGACACCTATTTCTGCAATCTCTCGGTGTTCCAGAGCCTCCCGGACATCTGGGCGATCAACCAACTCTTCCCGATCATGCCGATTCACCGGCTCGATGAGCGGCCGACGCGCAAGGCGACCCTGGCCGACATCACATGCGACTCCGACGGCAAGGTGGACCGATTCGTCGATGACCACGACATCAAGAAGTTCGTGGAACTGCACGCGTTCGAGGAGGGGTCGACCTATCTCTTGGGCGCGTTCCTCGTCGGCGCCTATCAAGAGACCCTCGGCGACCTGCACAACCTCTTCGGCGACACGCATGTGGCGCACATCAAGCTTGACGCCAACGGGCAGTGGTGGATCGACGAAATCATCGAGGGGGACTCGATCGCCGAGGTCCTCAAGTATGTGCAGTTCGACGCCACGCAACTGGGCGCGCAGATCCGCCGCGAGTGCGAGCGCTCGGTGCGCAAGAAGCAGCTGTCGCCCAAGGAAAGCAAGGCCTTCATGAAGGCGTACGAGGACGGCCTCGCCGGCTACACCTATCTCGAGCCAGGCCGCGCAAGCGGCGAGGGTTAGGGCGCGCTCGACACATCAGGCCCAGAGTTCGGCAATCGGAACAGCGAACATCCCATCGCCGAATCCGACGGAGACTTCGCCGTCGTAGAGGACGATGCCGCACACAAATCGCTTTCCGCTCGCCTCGCGCAATCGTCGAAGCCCGCGGAAGTCGGTGGGGCGCACGGTCGAGGAGGCCTTGACCTCGACGCCGC
>SYGQ01000111.1 GCA_005799475.1 Planctomycetia bacterium
AGGTTGGTGAAGATCGGCCCCTTGTGCACCCGGAACTCGCTCGTGCGCTGGTCGAGGATCTCCGAGCCGATGATGTCAGAGGGAAGGAGGTCGATCGTGAACTGCACACGAGAGAAGCGCAGGTCGATCGCGCGCGCGACGCTCTGCACGATGAGCGTCTTGGCGATGCCGGGCACGCCCTCGAGGAGAAGATGACCGCCCGTCAGCAGCGCGATCATGACCCGCTCGACGACGACTTGCTGGCCGACGACGGTTCGCGCGACATGCGCGCGCACGGTGTCGGCGAAGGGGCAGAGTCCCGCGGCCGGAGGAGGGGCAGTGGCAATGGATGGCGTCATGGTGTTGGGGGGGCTGGTGCTGGCGCAGCGGTAGGTGCGGCGGCGCCCGCACTTGCTTCGAGGAGCGCGTTGACGAAGTGCTTGAGGCGGTCGGGTCGCACCCCCGCAGCCGCAACTCGACCGTCGGCGCCGACAACGATGGTTGTCGGAGTCAGTTGGATGCCGAGTGCGCTCGCGACGGCGCCGAATGATGCAGGGTCGCCCTGCGCCGCATCTTGCATGACGGGGACTGTGGTCTTCGCCGCCGTCAGTGCCGCGGTGGCCATCGGCCACTTCGCGCGTGCGTCGCAGATGCCCATGACGACCACACCCTGTGCGGCAAACTCCTTGGCAAGCGGCGCGAGTTCCGCGAGCTGCTTCATGCCCACACTTCCTTGCGGCGAGAAGAACTCGATGATCGCGGGATGGCCCTTGAGTGCGTCCGCGCTGGCTGCGGTGCCGTGCCACTTGGCGTCGGCTGGCAGCGGCGGCATCGACTTGCCTTCGATGCGCGTGACCCACTCTGGGCGTGACGCGCCACCGAAAAAGTCGCCTTGCGAGAGTCCGTGCGTTCCTGCGCCAGCGCCGCCGGTGGTGGGCGCCTTGGCCACAAGCATCTCGGCCACTGCGGCGACATGACCGGGCATCAGTCCCGCCGCGCGCACGATGCCCTCGTGGTCGACGATGATGTAAGTGGGCCAGAAGGAGAGACCGAAGGCCTTCGCGGACGCGCCCGAGTCGTGCGCGACTGGATAGTTGATGTGTCGGCTCTTGACGACGCTGGCGGCCTTGCTCCAGCCCGAACTCGCGTCATGCACACCGATGAAAGCGAATGGCTTGCCTTCCATTCGCTTGACGAGTTCGACATTTTCCGGGATCGCGGCCATGCAGGGGCCGCACCAGGTCGCCCAGAAGTCGATGACGACAACCTTGCCGCGCAGAGCAGTGAGCGTCGTGGCGTCGCCGATCCAGGCCTGCGCGGTGATCGGCGGTGGCGGTTTTCCTTCGAGCGCCTTGAGCGCGGCAGGGCGATTGGCACCTTCGAAGAACCAATCGGCGGGGATGGCGTCGTCGGCCCCGGCGAGCGATGTGGTGACGGCGAGCGCGAGAACGCGAAGAGCGTGGCTGAGTTGCAAGATCGTGTCTTCCTAGGTGGATCGCCGCGCGCGGCGCGCGCAGTGACTGTACCGCCCCGCCCCCCCGGTTACGGGCAGATTGTGTGCCCTAGCGCACACAATCAGCCCGTAACCGGGGGGGCCTGGGCGATCACCGACAGTTGCCCCACGACGCAAGCACCACACTGAGGTCAAGTCCGTCGACGCGGCCGTCATGATTGAGATCCGCGCGCGCTCCGCTGGTTGGTCCCCAGGTGGCGAGAATGACGCTCAGGTCCTGCGCGTCGATGGCACCGCTCTCGTTCAAGTCAGACGGGCAGGCGAGCACGCCCGAACAGTCGGGCAGCAGCGTCACGGCGTCGCTCGCGGCGAGCCCGTGCGCGTCGGTTGCGGTGAAGCGCACTGTGTAGGAGAACTCGCCGTCGCCGCAGCCAATGGGTGTGATGACAGCTTGTGCGAGGCACGCTGCGACTGGGGGTTCTGGGTGTTCGTGCGTGTTGTGGTGCAGAACAGTCTGCCACTCGCACGCGACGCCGCTATCGCCGTGCTCGGCATCGGAGACCGTTGCGAGCAGCGGGAACACCGTGTCGGAGCCGTCACTGGGCATCGGATAGAGCATGCCGTCATAGAGACTGACGATGTCGACGACAGGTGGCGAGTTGTTCGGCGAGACGACCATCGTGGTCTGGTGCGTCATCCCGGATGGATCCGTGACCGTCAGGCGCACATCGAAGCGCGCCGGTTGCGCGGGCGCTGCGGCGAAAGTGTGCGCCACACTCGCGCCGCTCCCGAAGGTGCCGTCGCCGAAGTCCCATGCATAGGCGAGCGCGCCACCCTCGGGGTCGGTCGATGTGGTTCCGTCGAGCGTCACACGCAAGGGGCTCGGTCCCCACGGTTGGCTCGAAGTGATGCGCGCCGTTGGCACCGCGCTGCCGCCGGGCAGGTAGCGGATGCGGACGATCTCACTTCCCCATCGGATCGCATAAATCGTCGGATCAGTCGGATGCTCGAAGATCCCAACCACTGCGCCGAAGGTTGCATCGAACGGCTCGATCGACTGCAGAACGCCCAATTCGGAGATCGTCATCGACTTGAGCCACCCATGCGCGAAGTCGCCAAAGATTCGGCGGCCCCGCCACGCCGCAGGCCACGAGTCGTTGTGCAGTTCCGGTCCGCCGACGGCACAAGTTCCCGCGAAGGGTGATCCGGCCACCGTGCCCGCGCCGACGAGTTGCGTGGTCGCTGCGCCAAGTGTGTAGGTCGCCACGCGCGCGTCGGAATTGACATGGTGCCAGTCGACGGCCGGACGCGAGTGCACGAACTTCGTTGCGCTCACGGGCACTTCCACCACGCCGCCGCCGGTGTGCATCGACATCGCATCGACATTGGGTCCGTTGCTCACGATGGTCTGCAGGCGTACGGTGTGAGTGCCGGCAGTGAGCGCCATCGTGTGGCTGGTCCAGCGCCACTCGGTGAAAGACCCCGTCCTCGGGAAGTTGAATGATGCGACCGTCGTTGCTCCATCAACAACGAGTCGACAGGGCCGCGCCTGCGTCCCGCCGTTGGCGAAGCGGAACGCGAATGTGTACGAACCGGTCGTCGGTGCGCTGATCGTCCACTGGATGTACTGCCCGTTGGCCGTCCCAAAGTCAAGATACGACTCGCCGGTGTAGCCGCCGTAGGCAGTCGTGTTCGTCGGGCCCGAGTACACCGCGCTCTCGGCTTGAATGAGTGCGCACGGATTCGGATAGGCGAGCCCCGTCTGCTGCGTGTCCTGCATGAGCAGACTGCGGAACGGAATCGACGCCGCGCACGAACCGCCCTCGAGAGGATTGGCGACATCGGCATTGCCCACCGCGCTCGCGGCGTAACTGGGTTCGTAGTTCATCCCCTCGAAGAGCGGCCAGCCGAAATTGAGGCCGCCACGGTCGGCCACATTCAACTCTTCGTAGGCATTCCACTGCACATCGCCAATGAGCAGCGTTCCCGGATCCGCATCGGCCGCGTCATGCGATCCAGTGTTCGGCACGATCGTCATGCGAAAGGGATTTCGGAGCCCGAGGCACCACACACGGCTGCGCGGCGCGCGCGGTGCGGCGGCGTCGAACCACGGGTTGCTCGGCACACCGTCGCCTGTGTCGGGATCGAGACGGAGCACCTTGCCGCAGTGCGAGTCGATCAACTGCGAGCGGTAGGCGCCGACATCCTCCTTCGAGCGCAGGATGCCAGCCGCGAGAGCGCTCGTCACATAGCCGCCGCTGACTTGCCCGCCCAGGTCCGTCGCTTCGTAGCTCGCCGAATCGCCGAACGAGCAGAGCAGCGTGCCGTCGTCGCCGAACACGAGCGAGCCGACCGCGTGCGACTGGTGCGCGATGGGGAGCCCAGTCGCCGCCGATTCGCCCACGAGTACGGTCCGGCTCGTCGGGTCAACCTGAGTAAAGTTGGACCCGCTCGTCAGCCGGTAGCGCGTGATTCGCGCGATCGAAGCGTCGTGATAGGTATCGGTGGCCCCGTTGTAGTTTGGCGTGCCGAAGTACTGCAGGTGGTGCCGGTCGACGACATAAAAGAGGTAGACGAGGCCGTTGCTCGGGAAGTTCGGGTCTAGGGCGAGCCCAAGAAGTCCGTGATCGCGCCACCCGCCAACTTCCTCGTGCAGGTCGATGGCAAGGACGCGGCCCGTCTCGTTGTGCACATACACACGGCCGGCTCGTTCCCAGTGCACGAGACGACCGTCGGGCATGAAAGTGCAACCGACAACTTCATTGAGCCCCGCGGCGATCGTGTCGGCGACGAAGCCAGCGGGGGGAGTGGCGTATGCCGCGTGGCCGAAGATTCCGCCCAGAAGCGTCAGCGCGGCTGCGATGCTGGCTCGTGCGCGCTGGAGAATGCGTTGAATCATCGTCTCCCGAGGGTATCGCGCGCCAAGTGCCCTTCAAATGGACTCACCAACTCTTGCAGTCCAAAGGAATCGCAGCACACTTCGAGGGACAATGCTGACTCGGGTCTTCGAGAAACAACTGGCTGTCGCGGGCGATCCTCGAGCCCACCCGCCTCGCGTTGCGTTGGCGGAATGGAGCGCGATCGTCTCGGTGCTCGCGATGAGCCCAGCGATCACTTCAGCCGCCGAACCGACTCGCAACGGCGGTCCCGACCAGCGATCCAACATTCTCTTCGTCATCCTCGACGATGTCGGTGCGGATCAACTCCGGGTGAGCAATCCCCTCGGAGTTGGCCTCGCGCACACGCCGACGATCACCGCGATCGCACAGCAAGGTGTGAACTTCACGAACTGCTGGGCGATGCCTGAGTGTTCCCCGAGCCGAGTCTGCTTTTTCACCGGGCGCTTCCCGATGCGCACGGGCGTCGTGAGTCCGATGACGCAGCCGACGCTGCCGCAGTCGCAGTGCTCGCCGCTTGAAGCGACGACGCCGCGGCTTCTCACCCAAGCGGGGTACTCGTCGATGCTCATCGGGAAGTTTCACATCGCGCAGTCGGACTGGAACCCTGCGGGAATCGCCGCGCCAGCGTCGTGCGGCTTCACGAACTTCAACGGCACGCTCCTTGGAGCACCGCCGTACATCGACCCGACGATTGCCGGGCAGGCGACGCGGTCCGACGGCGTCGGTCTCTCGTGCGGTCTCCCCATCGAAGGCAACGCACCCGCGATCTGCGCGTGCGGCTTCCAGGATGGAACTTGCGCCGAGGGGGTCGATGCGCTTGAGTGTCTTCAACTCGGTGGTGTCCCGCTGGTGGACAGCGCCGGCAATGCGGTGCGATCGTGTGCGAACTACTCGTCCGCTGCGATCGCGTGGGGAAACTTCAACGGCAACTATGTGTGGCCGCGCACGGTGAACAGCGGCGATGTCGCGTATCAGGAGAGTCCGGTGCGCGTCTATGCGGACACGGACCAGGCGCTGCACGCCGTGCAGTTCATTCGTGCGCAGCGTGCGCTCAGTCACCGGTGGATGTGCACGCTGTCGTTCTCGGGTGACCACGATCCGTGGCAACCGCCGCCTGCGCAGTTGCTGCCTCCGGGCTCGGCGTGGCCGACAGACTTGCCGCTGGTGTGCGACGAGGAGACGGGGGTCAAATCGGCGACTCCGGCGCAGCGCGAGTTGAGCAACCGAACGATCGAGTCGATGGATCAGCAGATCCGGCATGTGCTCATTGCGACCGGACTGGCGCATGAGGGTGGTGCTGGGCTTACGCTGACGGCGCCCGACACCGTCATCGTCGTTGTCGGCGACAATGGATCTTTCCTGACGACCGTGCGCGCGCCGTTCAATCCCGTGCGCGCGAAGGCAACGGTGTATCAGACCGGCGTGTGCGTACCGCTCGTGATCGCGGGTGGGCCGACGGTGGCACCCGGGCGCGCATGCGACTCGATGGTGAGTGTTGTGGATCTCTTCGAACTCTGGGGCGAACTCGCTGGCATCGATGTGCGTGCGGCGGTTCCCGAGGGTCGCCGGCTCGACTCGCGCGGCATGAAGGGGTACCTCACTACGCCTGACGCAGCGAATGCGAGGCAGTTCAACTACTCCGGATACGCGGCGGCGCATTTGGCCGAACAGTGCTTCCCGTGCCTGCTGAGTTTGGGCGGTGGACCCATCTGCACCGACAGCATCCTCACGACGCAGCAGCTTTGCGAGTCGCAAGGGGGCGTGTGGTACGGCCCGGGAGGGTCGACGATCTACACCGACTGCTGCGACCTGATGAAGGGGCTCGCGATCGAGGGGGAGTTGACCTTTGTGTATGCGGCGCAGCAGGCGATCACCGACGGTCGGTGGAAACTTGTGGTCAACACACTGCCCTGGTGCGTCGATGAGTCAAAGGCCCACGAGTTTTATGACCTCGCAGCGTGCCCGTTCGCCGAAGTGCTTCACGGGCGAGGGGTCGACAACCCTGAGTGCAACCTGCTCGCGAGTGACCACCCGCTTGCGCCTCCGGCGGCGCTGGCGTACACGCAACTCAAAGCGAGGCTCGCCGAACTCGAGGCGACGGCGCAGCCATGCCCAGGTGACGCGACGATGAACGGCGTTGTCAATGCGCTCGACATTGGTGTGCTCATGGCATACTGGGGCGGGCCGAGCGTCTGCGACTTCAACAACGACGCGACGACCAATGCGCAGGATCTTGGCATCCTGCTGGGCAACTACGGTGTGTGCGGCGCACCGTAGTTCCCCGTCGCCGATCGGAGTGTCGTGGTTCAGGTCGGCAGCGTGTTCGGCGCCTTCGGTGCCCAGTTGTTGACACCGCCTTCGAGCAGGTCGAAGAGTCCCCAGATGCTGCAGAACTCATCGCCGGGACCGAATTGCGCGGCACCGACGCGGCGGATCTTGTGACCGCACTCGCATGAGGGATCGCGGTCACGACGAAACGCGCTGACACCAGGAAGTCGAGTCGTTCCGTGGCTGAGAGACTCTCCCTCGAATCCCATGTCGCGCGCGAACGCGGTGCCGCCGTCGCAGACGACGCGGAACTGCCATCCGCGCGTGGCGATCTGATGACGAGCGGACTCTGGCGTGTTTGGCGTCGCGAGGACGAACGCCGTGCGACGCGCCATCTGGAGCGCAAACGCGCTGAGGCCGTCGGCCCACAGCGCGCAGTACTGGCATCGCTCGCCCATGTTGTGGATGACAAGGAGATCATCGTGGTCGCCGAAGAGTTCGGCCAATCGCACGGCGCCGCCCTCAGGGGAACGAAAGGTGTAATCGGCGACGGCGGGAATCGCAGCACCTTGTTTGCGCGTGCTGATGAGCTCCTTGCGGAGTTCAGCGATGCTCGCTTCGAGTTCCGCCACGCGCGCCGCGTGTTCGCGAAATGGCGAGTGACCGCAGTCCTTGTGTGTTCCCATGCACGCGAGGCTACCGAGACGCGAAGACCACCCAACCCGCAGTTGCGGGCAGATTGTGTGCCCTAGGGCACACAATCTGCCCGTAACCGGGGGGGCTTGGTGGTTTCGCGCGCGAGTGCCTCGCGAACCGTCTGCACCACGCGCGCGCGATGTTGCGTGAGCTCCTCCCATGTAAAGCGAAACATGGTCCAGCCCATGAGCAGCACCGCATTCTGCCGAATGCGGTCGCGCTCGAATGAGGCGTGGTCTGTGTGGAAGGCGCGACCGTCCACTTCGATCGCGATCCGTTTCGACGGGAATGCAAAGTCGAGTCGTGCGATGACACGACGCTGCGAGTCCTTGAGCGGGAAGTTACTTCTCCAGCGTCCGAGTTCGCTCTGGCGGATGATGTTGGCCATTCGGCGTTCCGCTTCGGAGTGGCTTCCGGTGCCGGCGAGGAGGCAAAGGCGGCGCAGTCGTTTCGAGTGCTGATAGCGCGTGCGCCGATGGACCAGCGTGCTCGCCATGAAGTCGATGGTGATCCACTGCTGCTGCAGCGCAGTCCAGAGGAGCGCCCTGGCGCGCGACGGTGGCATCGACAACAGCGTGTCCAGTACCGCTTCTGGTGCGGTGGTCATCTGGACACCATGGAGCGTGGTAGTGGCATGCGCAGGAGGGCGACGAAGGATGCGTGCACCGGCTGCCCGTGCGTGATGATTGACTGGAGCGATGCCGAGGACCAGCGAAGAGTCGATTGGAATCCCTTGAAGGCGTGCCGCGGTGGGCCCGGTCACGATCGCGTCAGGACCGATCCGCAGCCTGAGCGCCCATGCATCGCGGAGATCGGCGTGGTCGGTCGCTTCAGGGATCGTGATCGTGCCGAGGCGAAGGGGCCAGTGATCGCTCGCAACTCGAGCACACTGCGCGCTCCGTGAGAGACGGCACTCTCGCAATTGACGGCGCGAGATCGCGCCACCTTGTCGCGAGGCTGTTGCGCGCAAGTTTGACGGTGTGGACAATCGCGGATTGAAGGACATCGTGCGACGCTATGGCTGCATCGCGCGAGTTCGTCAGATCGGCCCAAACCGCACTTCGCGGCCGGTTGCGGGCAGATTGTGTGCGCTGGGGCACACAATCTGCCCGTAACCGGGGGGGCGGGGGGGGTCGGGGGGTTAGTCGGTGAGGTCGGTCGGGCGGTTGACATTGACCGTCAGCGCGGGATCGGCGGGGACCTCGACCACCGTGAGCGACTTGAGCATCCTCACGAGGCTCCGTCCATGTGCGGCCTCTGGCGCGACGAGACCCCGGAGGTGTTCCATCGTGCTCGTTCGGTAGATGCCGATGCACGCTTCGAGGCGACCGTTCGTCGACGCGAGGACCGCGGCCGCCTCGGGATGCCCACGGGAGGCATCGACAATGGACTGGACCAGCGTCCGCTGCACTCTGGGGAGATCCCCTGCGAGCACGAAGACGCCATCCACGCTCGGCGCATTCTCGCGAAGGTGTTCGAGCGCACTCAGGATCCCTCCGGCAGGACCAACTCCGGGGTAGCGGTCGGGGATCACAAGGTCGCCATGGCAACCCACCGACGCATCGCAG
>SYGQ01000112.1 GCA_005799475.1 Planctomycetia bacterium
AGGCGTTCCGCCAGCTCGACTCGCGCTGTCCGGGCCATCCCGAGTTCCACTGGACTGCGGGGGTGGAGACGACAACCGGGCCGCTCGGGCAGGGACTCGCCAACAGCGTCGGCTTCGCGATGGCCGAGCGCCATCTCGCGGCGCGCTACAACCGACCCGGGCACCAACTCTTCGACTACCGCGTGTGGGCGATCTGCGGGGACGGCTGCTTGATGGAGGGGATCTCGCACGAGGCGGCGAGCCTCGCGGGTCACCTCAAGCTCGCGAATCTCTGCTGGATCTTCGACAACAATCACATCACCATTGAGGGTCGCACCAGCCTTGCGTGCAGCGACGACGCGGCGGCGCGGTTTGCCGGCTACGGGTGGCATGTGGTTCATGTCACCGATGCCAACGACATCGACCAACTGAGGTCCGCGTATGACGCGGCGCGGACGACGACGGATCGGCCAACCCTCATCGTCGTGGACAGCCGAATCGGCTGGGGGGCGCCGACCCGCGAAGACACTGCAGCGGCGCATGGCGAGCCGCTCGGAGACGAAGAGATCGCGAAGACGAAGGCGTTCTACCGATGGCCAGTTGACGCGAAGTTCCTTGTCCCAAGTGGCGTGTACGAACGGTTCGCTGAGCGTCTGGGCGCGCGCGGCGCCGCGCTCACGAAGTCCTGGGCGGCGAAGTTCGCCGCGTACTCGGGGGCGTTCCCCAAGGAGGCCCTCGAGATCCAATTGATGCAGTCGCGCGAGCTTCCTGCGGATTGGGCTGCTGACCTGCCGGTGTTCCCAGCGGATGCAAAGGGAACAGCGACGCGAGTGAGCAACGGAAAGGTGCTCAATGCGATCGCCAAGCGCGTGCCGTGGCTCGTTGGTGGTGCCGCTGATCTTGCGCCAAGCACGAAGACGCTCATGACCTTTGAGGGCGCGGGGTCCTTTCAGGCCGACGCTCCGGATGGTCGCAACCTCCACTTCGGGATCCGCGAGCACGCAATGGGAGCCGTGTGCAACGGCCTCTCATTGAGCGGACTTCGCCCGTTTGGCGCGGGCTTCTTCATTTTCAGTGACTACATGAAGGGGTCGATTCGACTCTCCTCCATCATGGAACTTCCCGTTGTGTTCGTCTTCACCCACGACTCAATCGGTGTCGGCGAAGACGGTCCGACCCACCAACCCATCGAGCAACTCGCCGCACTTCGTGCCATGCCCAATGTGTGGGTGTTCCGCCCTGCAGACGCAAACGAGGTCTCCGAGTGCTGGCGTGTGATCTTGCCCAACACCCGTCACCCGAGCGTCCTCGCGCTGTCGCGCCAAGACCTGCCGACAATTGATCGGACGAAGTTCGGGCCTGTGTCAGGTGTCGCTCGAGGCGGCTATGTGCTCGCCGACGCCACGCCGGAGATCCCTGAACTGATCCTCATCGGCACGGGCAGCGAAGTCGCGCTGTGCCTCGAGGCGCACACGATTCTGGCGGGGGAGGGGATCCGTGTCCGCACGGTGAGCATGCCATGCTGCGAACTGTTCCTCGCGCAGGACCCGTGCTATCGCGACAGCGTTCTGCCGCCCTCGGTGCGCGCCCGCGTGAGCGTGGAAGCGCTTTCGCCGCTGGGTTGGGACCGATTCGTGGGGCTCGACGGCGAGGCGATCGGCATGACGACATTTGGCGCGTCGGCGCCACTGAGCAAGTTGCTCGTCCGGTTCGGATTCGTTGCGCCCGTGGTCGCCGAGAAGGCGCGCGCGGTCCTGGCGCGCGTCAGGAAGGGGAGCGCGAGATGAATGTCGTCCTCGCGTCCGACCACGCCGGGTTTGCGCTCAAGCAGGAACTCGTTGGATTCGTGAAGGGCTTGGGACACGAGGTCACGGATTTGGGCACGCACACAAGTGAGGCGTGCGACTACCCAGACTTCGCTGAGCGCATCGCCGAAGAAGTCAACTCTGGACGGGCCGAGCGCGGGATCCTGCTTTGCGGTTCGGGTGTGGGTGCGAGCGTCGCCGCCAACAAGATCCCGGGAATCCGCGCCGGAAACTGCGGCGACTATTACTCAGCGCACCAAGGCGTGGAGCATGACGCCATGAATGTGCTTGTGCTCGGCGGTCGAATCGTCGGCGGCTCCGTGGCGCGCGACATGGTGCGGGCGTTCCTCGACGCGACCTACACCCATGAAGAACGGCACGAGAGACGCCTCGCCAAAGTCATGGCGATCGAAGCGCGGCATTGTGCGCGTGGCGTGCGGTAGTCTGTCGGGTATGAAGCACACGATTCTCACTCTGGCGCTCTGCGCGGCGCTCGCCCCATCTTCCCTCGGTCAGGCACCAGAAGCCGACTACGAGACCCTTCCCGCCGACCCGGCTGAAACGGCGCAGAAGCTTGCTGCGGCATCCGTGTCCATGACGAAGGCGATCGAGATCGCCATCGGCGCCACGAGCGGACGCATCGTGGAGGCGAGCACGAAGATCGACGGCGACAAGGTCACCTACGACTTCCTCTGCAGCGTCGGCGGCGTGCCGCAACATGTCATTGTTGACGGAGCAACCGGTGCCGTGGCCACCATCAAACTGAGCATTGCCGAGGCGATCGCCGCCGCGACCAAGAAGGTCGACGGCATCGTGCAGAGCGCGTCGGCGGAGTTTGAAGCGGCCACCCCGACCTACACGGTGGTGGTGTTGAACGGCGGGAAGTTCCACACGGTTGTCGTGGATGCCAATGACGGCTCGGTGAAGAGTGAGACCGTTCGCGGACAGTTCCCCGGCATGGACATGACGGGTGAACTCGTGACGCTTCCCGATGGCCTCAAGTATTTCGATTTTGAGGTTGGCTCTGGTCCTGGCCCAACCGGGACGGGTGCGGTCGTGGAAGTTCACTACACCGGCTACCTCGTCGACGGCACCAAGTTCGATTCATCAGTGGATCGCGGACAGCCTGCATCATTCCCGCTGGCGAATGTCATCAAGGGATGGACTGAGGGGGTTGCCTCCATGAAGGTTGGCGGCAAGAGGAAGCTCGTGATTCCCTACGACCTTGCGTACGGCCCCGGTGGACGCTCGCCGGTCATCCCTCCGAAGGCGACGCTCATCTTCGATGTTGAGTTGCTGCGGATCGTGAGTGATCCGGGTGCGCCAGCATCACCCGCTGCACCCAAGCCCCTCGAGACGAATCCGACCATCAAGTAGCCCGATGTGGTTGCCGTCGGTTGAGCGGCTTGCGGCGCTAGGTTACGGCTTGAAGATGTCGTCGGCCATCTTGCCGATCTCGGCATCGCGCGCTTGGATCTTGTCGCGAGTTCGCACGGTGGCGTCGCGGGCCTTGCCCAGTATCGACTTGCTGCCGCCATCGGGAATGGTGTCGAACTTGGCCTGCGACTGAGGCGGCGGCACCACGGGTTTCGCGGCTTGACCACGGTCAACGCTCTGTTCACAGCCGCAGGAAAGCGAGGCGGCGAGGAACGAGGTGAGGATGGTCGCGCGCCGCGGCACTCACACGATCGTAACCAGGCGGTGGCGCGAGATTCAACGCGCTCCGAGCGCGTCGGGGGTGAGTCCCTTGAGGTCGTCGACAACGAAAAGTCCATCGCGGCGAATGACCTCACCATCGAACGAGACGGTGCCGCCACCATAGTCAGAGCGCTGGATGCACACGATGTCCCAGTGCACTTGGCTGCGATTGC
The DNA here is from genome assembly GCA_005799475.1 of Planctomycetia bacterium. GTDB lineage: Bacteria > Planctomycetota > Phycisphaerae > Phycisphaerales > SM1A02 > F1-60-MAGs104. Next base: position 3,656 of record SYGQ01000112.1, read on the forward strand.
CGTTTGGAGCTTCGTCGTAGCACTGCCCAGGAGTGAAGTGGAAGCTCCCGGCGATCTTTTCGTCGAAGAGGGTGTCGAGCATCGGATGCAGGATCGACGGATTGAAGCCGAGACTGAACTCGCCGATGTAGCGGGCACCCTCGTCGGCATCG
>SYGQ01000113.1 GCA_005799475.1 Planctomycetia bacterium
CACGCTGACGGAACACGCCAACGGCGCGCAGAGTGCGGCGAGCGTGATCAGGACCGTGATGAGCGCTGGCTGCACCATGTGCGAGTCGCTATTGTGGCATGGGTTTGGACGATTGCCAAGGAGCCGCCTGTAGTCTTCGGTACGCGCGCGGGGCGGTAGCTCAGCGGTCCAGAGCCCCTGACTCATAATCGGCGAGACCCGGGTTCGAAGCCCGGCTGCCCCAGTGCGCGTTTTCCCACGCTGTACCCTCCATTCGAGGGCCAATCGAGTCCGCGTCGCCCTTGACCAGCTCCGTGCACAAGGGCGAAGGGGGCTCATGCCCTTCATCACGGGGGGTTTCCCATCACTGTCGTGCACCGCCGAGGCAATCGTCGCTCTCGGTGGCACCGGTGTGGCGGCCATCGAGGTGGGAATCCCGTTCAGCGATCCCATTGCTGACGGTCCCGTGATTGCGCAGAGCATGCACGAGGCCCTCGAACGAGGCGCCGACTGCGCACGCGTCCTTGATGCCGTGCGGCGCGCCCGTGCACACACTGAAGTGCCGCTCGTGGCCATGGTCAGCGCGTCGATTGTCTTCCGGCGCGGCGGACCTTCCTTCATTGGCGAACTCTCCGATGCCGGTTTTGACGGCGTGATCATCCCGGACATTGATCTCACGGCCATCGACCCCATTGAGGTGGCGTGCAAGACGCACGATTTGACGCTCTCGCTGCTCGTTGCGTCGACGACCTCTGCTGTGCGGACGGCCGAACTCGCTCGCCATTGCCGAGGATTCATCTACCTCCTCGCGCGTGCCGGTCTGACCGGTGAGCAGGCCGGTGCCCCGGATATCGCGGGGCCCGTCGCCCGACTGCGCGGCGCGACAACGCTTCCCATTGCCGCAGGTTTCGGCATCTCGACCGCATCGCATGTCGCGGCCGTCTGTGCCCACGCTGATGCGGCCATCGTCGGCAGCGCCTTCGTGCGGCGCATGGGAGGTGCCGATGCGGTCGAGCAGGCGGTTGCCTTCACGCGAGAACTCGCCGCGGGGCTCCCGCGACCTAGTAGCGCCGCAACACCCCGATGACGACTCCCTGAACCGTGCAGTCCTTCACGATGATGGGAGCGAACTCAGGATTGGCCGGCTGCAGTCGAATCGTGCCGTTTCGCTCTCGGAAGTAGGTTTTCAGCGTGGTCTCACCGTCTTCGAGGAGCGCGACAACTCGCTCACCATTCCGCGCGGTTTGCCGCCGCTCGACGATGACATAGTCGCCGTCGAGAATGCCCTCGTCGCGCATGGACTCGCCTTCGACTTGTAGCGCAAACATCTCACCGCGGCGCGCCGTCGTCCGTCCAGAGAAAATCTCCTCCAATCGCAGTTTGTCGTCCTGCGCGCACTTCTCGATTGGCATGCCAGCAGCGATCCTCCCTAGGAGCGGGAGAACAAGCCCAGTGCCTTCGTCCGGACGAACCGCGTCCTCAACCTCCGACAAAGAGCGAGCCTTGTTCGGATTTCGCCGAAGGGCTCCCTTTTCGACGAGCGCCTCGACATGCTCGAACACTGTGACCTTGCTCACCTGGAGTTCGTCGGCGATCTCCTGCATGGTCGGCGAGTAGCCGTGGGCCACTCGGAACTGTCGAACGAAGTCGAAGATCCGCATCTGCTTGGGTGTGAGATTCATTGTTGGTAGGACTCCTTAGGGTGCGAGTGCAGAGACCCCGGCGAACACGCGCGGCCGAAGCCAACACGCGTCCCGCAGTCAGTGAGCGGGTGCTCGGGCGAATGAGTGGTTCCTGGACGGTGTGAGCAACGATGCGCCGCGAGATTCCGAGCGCCCGTTCTAGCCAGTCTGTCGGAAGCTGTTCCGGTGTCGTCGCACGGCTCTGCGGTGGTCTCAAGGCGACGACGGTCCCGTCATGGTGCGGAAGCAGACGAGTCACGAAGTCCCCACCCGGTCCGAGGCAGGCGAGCGGCTGGGAATCGTTCATCGAGTAGGTCATGGAGTTCACTTCGGCGCGAGCGGGCTTGGGCCGTTACATTTGTAAGGTAATTGTTAGGCTGACATCCGTTCGGTGTCAAGCCCTTTTTTCTTTGGGTAACTAGGATTGTTGCCGATGGCCTCCAACGGACCCACCGAAGAGGTCGCGCCGAACACGATCGACGGGGCTCGCGCGTGGTTCCAGCTGGATCCATCGGTCACATTCCTCAACCACGGGTCATTTGGCGCGGTGCCAGTGGTTGTCGAGGCTGAAGCCTCGCAATGGCGGCGGCGACTCGAAGCCAAGCCCATCGAAATGCTCGGTCGCGCGATGAGCGGGCTCCTCGGCGAAGTACGCGACCGTGTGGGCGCCTTCTTGGGGTGTGGTGCGCAGCGGGTCGGTCTGGTCACCAACGCCACCAGTGGCGTTGGAGCCGTTCTCTCAAGCATCGATTGGCGCGCCGGCGACGGCATCCTGCTGTCCAATCACGGCTACAACGCGGTCCGACAGGCCGTCCAGAGGACCTGCCAGCGCTGGGGGACCGAGTGCACGATCGCCGACCTTCCGCTGCCAGTCTCGGGTCCAGACGAAGTCGTCGAGCGCATCATGGGTTGCGTCGGTCCGCGCACTCGGCTTGTGATCGTCGACCACATCACGAGTCCGACGGCGCTCGTTTTGCCGGTCGCGGAGATCGCCGCCGAGTGCCGCGCGCGTGGGCTGCTGTGCCTCGTGGATGGTGCGCACGGACCGGGCATGGTGCCACTCGCAATCGACGCCCTCGGCGCTGACTGGTACACCGGCAATCTTCACAAGTGGGTCTGTGGTCCCAAGGGTGCCGCCGTCCTCGTGGCGAGCCAGGAGATGGTCAGCTTCACTCATCCCGAGACCACGAGCCACTTTCACGGCAACGGATTCGTCGAGGAATTCGCCTGGCAGGGGACGCGTGACTTTGCGAACTGGCTCGCGATCCCGTCGGCGATCGACTTCATCACGACAGTCGGCGGGGGTGCCGCGATGGCGCACAATCGTGC